>DATJMG010000041.1:0-5623 GCA_035508835.1 Puia sp. | reverse complement strand
GAACCCAAAGGTCCATGATACCGCCTTCGTTGACGAGGTCATCTTCCACGCTGAGGATGAAACAATTATGAACAATAACCCCATTGGCGGCGAATTGTGAGGATGCCGTTTGAATATCATATACTTCTTCTTCACCGATATAATCGATACTCAGCACCGTCAATTCGGATAAGCAATTTTTGACTTTCCCATCGACTGAATCATTCAACAGGCGCATTTTAGCTTTTTTCTCGCCGCTTACAAAACCGATCAATTCTTCATATTTCAATCGCTCCGACAAATAAGCTATGGTCACCTGGTAACTATGGTGGCGGTCCTCTCTGCTCTCCTTCACCAATGAAACATTACTATAAATGCCCATGGAAAGCAACAGTAGCTGTACTCCATGAGCCAAATCCTCACTGATAGTGGTCAACACGATATCCCCGGAATTCCGGCCATTCTCAGTCCTGATCCTCACTGTCCCGTCCGCCTGGAAAAGACTGCGGAGAAAGGCAGCCTTTTCCGGTAAAGAGCCCTTCATGATGACATCGGGGACGGAAGCCGTCAGGGAAGTCTGGTTCAGGTTATATTCTTCCACAAAGGGATCCACTTTTCCGGAATCATGCTTGACGATCCGATAGAGGTCACCGACTGTTTTTCTTACCACCGTCTTGCAGGTTCCAAAGATAGCGGTGAACAGATCCGTTACGAAGGCATATTCATCTTCGTTGATGGTGATGGCGCCGAACATCGTAGTCTTTCGATTGCGGTTGTATTTGCCATAATACCCGTCTCCTATTATCCAGCCGGCCAATGCCGCTTTTTTTATTTTTTCGGGAATTTCATTGTGCGGGTCCCCATGCCCGAACGCAGCCCCTGAAAAGTATGAATCGACCAGGTTAAAATTTTTTTCTCCGGCTTTGGCTTCCGCGGCCATTTCTTCCACCAGCGATAATTCGGGTGCGAGTTCAGAAAGAGAAAGTTGTTGTATCTTTTTCCCGAGCAGTGTTTTCAACTGTCCCCAACTGTATTCTCCCCCATCCTTTTTGCGCCGGTCCGCGTTCCAGACCAGATGATCATCCGTAAATTCGATATAGTTCCCGTTTGCCAGGGAAGCCCGGTAGACGTCCCGTACGCCATTATTCCTGGTTGCAAGGATTTGAACGAACTGCTTTCCATCGAATACTTTAAGGTCCGTGCGATTATTTTCAACGATCTCTCCTATTTCGAAAATTCCCTTATCGGTAAATATCCTGGTATTGTACCGGGCGCACGCATGAGGCTGCGGCCGTTCGTAAGCCGAGGTCGACAATTTCAGTTGGCCGTCCGCCTGATCGACGAAATAGTGACCCTGGGGTTTGCCGGTGATCCCATAGGATTCGTGCAGACCGGTATTGAACCATTGCGGCGAATTGGGGACGCATGCCTGGTCGAGGATGCTGTAGACCAGCTCTTCGTAAAAGATCCGGGCGTCCCGGGGCGTGGCAAAATACCCATAACGTTCCCCCCAGACCTTCCAGCAGTTTGCCATGCGATGGGCGACCTGTTTGACGGAAGTCTCGCGGCCGGTGGAACCGTCCGGCTGGGGAACGCCGGCTTTGCGGAAATATTTTTGGGCAAGGATATCGGTAGCAATCTGGCTCCATCGCGTCGGGACCTCCACGTTATTCATCTCGAATACGACCTCCCCGCTGGGGTTGCGGATAACGGAGCTACGGTAATCATATGTGAACAGATCGAATACGTCGGTGTCTTCTTTGGTGAAGCGACGGGTGAATTGCAAGCCCTTCACAGATTGCGGTCTTGTTGCCATGAGTCAGTCCCTTTAATTGATGAAAATTATGTATAGTTTTTGCGGTGGGTCGGAGTTAACGAAAGTATTTTTTGATTTTGATATTTCCTTCTTCGAGATATCCCCACATGTGCAAAACAGATGTGCATTTTTTTCGAAGATGAGATGGATCGCGGCTTTCGGAATTTAGTGCAAAGTTCGGTTATTTTTTTATTCACAGGACGGCCGAAGGGGGCCCCCTTAATAACAGATTGCTAATCAGCCTTCACAATCAGATCCTGGTATTCCGGATGCCGTTTCAGATACGCCTGCACAAATGGACAATAGACCTTTACGGGCAGATGATTAGCACGGGCATACTTGAACGCATACTCCGCAAGCGCACTTCCGATCCCATGGCCGCCGAGATTCTCCGGGACTTCGGTGTGCATGAGCACGATCATGCCGTTGGACAACCGATATTCGAGTGAAGCCAGTTCACCATCCTTCAATACCTGGAATTGTTGTCGTTCGTTGCTGTTAAAAACGTTGAGTGGTTCCATGGTGCAATATTACGCAGCCCGGGTTATTTCGTCGAATTCCCCCGATAAAGCCGAAAACTTTTCGCATTTTTGCAGGGACCGGATGCAGTCCGGTTTACCGAATGAAGAAAGTCATCTATGAATCTCTGTTGGCAAAGAAGGCAAAAGGCCAGCGTTCTTTCGTGGTACTGATCGATCCGGATAATGTGAATGCTGCTGGTTTGGACCGGTTGACGGCGCTTGCCGTCGGCGCGGGGGTGGATTATCTGCTGGTGGGTGGTAGTCTGGTTATCTCCAATCACCTCGATGAGGTCGTCCAGCATATCCGGCGGAATTGTTCGATCCCGGTCATCCTTTTTCCCGGCACGCCGGCGGGGGTGTCGAAATATGCCGACGGGCTTCTTTATTTGTCTTTGATCTCCGGCCGTAATCCCGAATTGCTGATCGGCCAGCATGTTATTTCCGCGCCTGCGGTCCGTAAGAGCGGGCTGGAGATCATCTCTACGGGCTATATGGTCATCGATGGCGGGGCGCCGACAACGGTCTCCTATATCAGCAATGCGACGCCCATTCCGGCGGATAAAAATGAAATTGCGTTATGTACGGCGATGGCAGGTGAAATGCTGGGGATGAAACTGATCTATATGGACGCGGGCAGCGGGGCCCGGCACCCCATCCGGGAAGAGATGATCGCCTGTGTGGCCCGGAATATCGAAGTTCCGCTGGTGGTCGGCGGCGGCATCCGGGATCCGGAGAAAGCCTATCGCAATTGCAAGGCGGGGGCCGATATCATCGTCGTCGGGAATGCGATCGAGAAAGATCCGGGATTGATCCGCGAGATGGCCGCGGCGGTTCATTCCGTTCCTCTGGAGCCGATCGGTTGACTATTCCGCCCGAAGCGTATCCACAGGGTTAGCCAGCGCCGCTTGCAGAATGCGATAACCCGTAACGGCAACGGTCAGCAGCAGGAGCGTGACAACGGGGAGAATGAACATCTCTGCATCCAGCGAGGTATGATAGGCATAGGTATCGAGCCAACGCCGGGCTCCCAGGGCGGCAAGAGGCAGAGCGATAAGGGCGGCCAGGACGATAAGCTGCAGTTGACCGGCGGAGAACAGGAGGAGAAGGCGGCCGACGGACGCTCCGAGAACCTTACGAATCGCGATTTCTTTGGCGCGTTGAAGCGTAATCAGGGACATGAGTCCGTATAGGCCGAGACAGGAAATGACAATGGCAAGAAGAGTAAAGGCGTTGAAAAGGAACATGGTCGCCCGGTCTTTCTTATACTGATCATCGAAGTCTTTATCCAGGAACTCATAGTCGAAGGGCGTCGCCGGGTAAAACTGCCGCCATAGCTGCTGAACCCGTGGAACTTCGGCCGGTCCAGCCTTGAGCACGACGGCAATGGGAGGATCGACCTTATAGACCATGGCCATGGGCTCAATGACATTATGCAGGGATTTGACAAAAAAGTTCTTGACTACGCCCACTACTTTTCCCTTCATGTCGCCTGCTTCCATCCGCTGGCCGACCGGTGATTTCCATCCTACATTTTTTACGAAAGCTTCATTGACGAGAAAGGCTTCTGTCTTGTCGGTAGCAAAACTATCCGATATATTACGGCCTGCCGCCAGCGAAATATGCAGCATGGGCAGGAGCTGCGGGTCGATCAAAAAATAGCTGCAGAGGAAATCCCGCTTCTTTCCGTTGGACCAGACAGTCGTAGTCCCCATGGAGTATCCTTCTGTCGGCAAGCCGCTTCCGACCGAAACCCCGCGAATACCGGACGTTTGACGGAGCGCCTGAATAAAGGCAGGGGCGGCGGCCCGGCTGACGGAATCGGGGGGAATCGGTATCTCGAGAATCTGAGACCGGTCGATGCCGGGGTCTTTGTGCATCATAAAATACATCTGCCGATAGAAGATAGTGGCGCCGGCCAGCATGGCCAGGGCGATAATAAACTGCACGGCGGTAAAGATCCGGCGCAGCCCGGCGCCGCCGGAGCGGGTGTCGCTGCCGCCTTTTAGGACTTTTACGGGCCGGAACCGGGAGAGCACGAAGGCGGGCCATGCGCCGGCCAGCAGTACGGTGAGGGGAAAAAGGAGGATAGGGAACAGGATAGCGGCCCAGCCGCTGAAGGATAGCTGCGTATCGAGGGTATGATTGAAGAGGGGGATTCCGGCCTCTACCAGGCCTATGGCGATGATCCAGGCGATGGCCACCAGAAGCGATGACTCCGTGAGGAACTGGCGGATCAACTGGCCGGGCCGGGCGCCGATGACCTTACGGACGCCCACCTCCTTCATCCGTTTGGCGGCGCGGGCGGTGGACAGGTTGATATAATTCAGCAGCGCGATGAGAAGGATGAAAGCCGCCAGGGCGGAAAATATCCGGTTGAACTGACGGCTACCCTTGGCAGTATCGATCTGCTTTCCCTCGCTGTAATGGACATCGGCCAGGGCTTCGGCTTCGAAGTGCAAGGCATATCCTGTCGCGCCGGCTTTCTCGAGCAGGGGCACGGTATACCGGTCAATCCTGGAGAGATCGTGGTGGAAGCGGCGCAGGTCAGGTTTTTGGCGAAAAAGTACGAAAGTATAGGTATCGAAATCGTCGAAGGTCCAGTTGACATCCTCAAAGTTTTTATACAGCAAGGCATGGATTGTCATATCGGAGTTGGCAGGCCGGTCCGCTACTACCGCTGTCACGCGGCAGGGGGCGCCGTTGCAGATCAAGGTCTGACCCAGGGCGGGGAGTTTGCCGAAGTACTTCCTTTCCATGCTGCGGGTCAGCACGATCGAGCCGGGCATGGTCAGCGCGCCGGCCGCTGTCCCTTCCAGGAAATGAAAGGTGAAGACGGAAAAGATGGATTGTTCGGAAAAGTAGAAATTATCGGCTTTGAAGACCTCGGCACCCTGGCGGATGGTCATCGGGCTGTCCCGTATTCGAACGGTGCCCTCGACCTCGGGGAAATCCCGGCGCAGCGCTCCGGCCAGAGGTTCGGGAGTGGTAGCCAAAGCAAGGTTGGACTCGGGGGAGTGAAGGATGCTGGTCACCCGGGCGATGCGGGAGGCATTGCTATTGTAGGCGTCATAGGTCAGTTCGCTATAGACGTACAGGTAGATCAGCAGACATGCCGCAAGGCCGATCGACAGCCCGAGAATATTGATGAGCGTGAAGGCTTTTTGCCGCAAGAGGCGGCGGGCAGTAATTTTCAGGTAGTTGGCTGGCATGAGCAGTTGGTTGGAGTACCCGCAAAAATGCGGAATCAAACGACTGGGATATCGGGGCGGGAGCCTTTTGGGGAAGGTTTAACAGAGGCGCGCAGCCG
>DATJMG010000040.1:0-14053 GCA_035508835.1 Puia sp. | reverse complement strand
TTCTACGTTTGTAATCCTTGATGTTTTTGATAGCACATATTCAGAAAATATAGACGGTATTCTATTTGCCCACCGTAGATAAGACTGGACAGGGCGGCTTTCCTTAGCGGTATACTGCATGATTATATACCCCACAGGCTTAGATTTCCCTTGAGGAATGGGAAAGGATAGGTTCTGCGGCTTTCTGTTTTTTCTGTCCAACCAATCTCTTTCCCAGGCGTGCAAAGTGACCCCAAGATTTTTAATTCCCTGCAATGAAAATAAATCGGAGGCGACCGGCATAATTATGTAGTCGGAACTAATTGTTACTGCTCGATTGATTGCACCAAGATTTGGCCCTACGTCTATTAATACAATTTCAGCTTTAAAACGTCCTGCTGCATCCCTGATTATAGTATCAAATATACTGGTCAATTTGAAAGAATATGGATCGCCGCCAAGGCATTTTAGCCATGCATCGCTTAACTTATCTTCAAATGTTGAAAGTGATAAATTCCCAATTATCAGCCCCAAAGTATCATTTATTTCTTCTATATGGACAGGCACATACGGATCGCCGTTCCAAACGGGAGTAATAGAGTCTAGGATTGTTATTTTGAGTTCTTTATCATAGATTTCCTCTAGTCTTTCCGAGTCCAGAAACATAGATGTCAGATTGGATTGAGGGTCGAGATCAATAGCGATTGTCCTGACTCCCAATTTCGATAACATCCAGGCTACATGATAAACGGTGGTAGTTTTACCTACTCCTCCTTTATTATTGAAGAAAATAATTGTCCTCATTTACCATGCTTTGTTTATAGGTATGGTTACCTTAAACTTGGTTACAAGAGAAATGTCAAAGTCAGGTTTACCGTTTCCACTTTTCTCCAACTCGTCAGTTGCTCTGGCGATACCATAATTAAACCTGTTCACATATCCCAATCTTTTCATTGATTCTGCGATCACTACATTCCTGTAGTCAGACGCGTAGGGAAAGTTGTGGATATTCACATCTCCAAATAAACCGCCCGGGTTAATTATTTCTATCCGGTTGGTGAATTCATAAATGTATATTGGTGAATTAGATTCGTAGGAACGATGCATAACAGCATTCATTACAAGTTCCCTTAACGACCAGTATGGATAATTTCTAATTTCCTTTTCCTGAAAACTGTTGGCTTTTACAGGTCGTTCCTTGATAACGTTGTTATTTATAAAGTCATCTAAAACCTTTAACTCAGTTACATAAGCGCCCGAAAAGCTTTTTTCGAATTCGACATTGGACAATAGGGTTTCTCCTACAAACTTTATATACTGGATATAAGCTCCCGGTAATTGAAATAACGGATTCGGACCAAATAAAAGAATGCCTGCATTTGTAGGGCAATTTTCTTTTAAATCGTAGAATCTGAGTGCGGCAAGTTGTTCTTCAGGACTTCTTCCATTTTGCTTGATTGTTTCTTCATCGATTGCCAAAGGTAAATAAACTAACGTGAAATATTCCATTGAAAGGTCTTTGATGGAAGACCCAAGAGCCGGAACCAAATCAAATGTCTTTGCATATGCCGCTCTTCTTTCTATCAGTATCCGTTCTTCCTCAATTGTAGCCTTTCCTTTCCGGGGGCCTATTCTTATCCAACATCTGCCGTCATATCGGACAGGAGGGTATAGTGATGGCTTAACTTCTATAATGACTACTTCTCCATCAGAGAAACTGAAGACAGGACTAACGACCATTGAAGGTTGAGGTAAAACATTTCCGTTGGTTTTAACGTTACCTATTTTTTGTAGTTCTTCATCAGTCCATTTTAAACCAGCTAATGACCCGTCATCTTTTACGCCCAGTAGTACATAACCAGGTTGCTTATGATTAGGAAAATCGTTGGATAGGGCGCACACGATGGGACCTAACTTATCTTCACGGGTCGAAACCGTTCTTTCGATCAGATCACTTTCCAAATCAGTTAATAAAAGTTTGACTTCCTCAATACTGAGCATAAAAAAATTGAATATCGTCCGAGCCAATTCAGTTCAGAATTTTCAAATTTACCAAAATTAAAATTGCTTGATTTGGAAAATTAATGTATAACTTTGATTTGAACTTTAGGGGTGCCCGTGTGCGCGGGCTGAGATAATACCCTCAGAACCTGATCCGGGTAATGCCGGCGAAGGGAAAAGGTAAGCTTTCTCTTTTTGCCCGGTTTCGCGGCGCCTCTAATCGGTTCCTGATGTGGTGTAAAAGAAGTGTTATGATAGAGGTATCCATCAATCAAAAGAATTATTCCTTTCCCGAGGCGGGGACGTTAGCGGATGTATTGCCGTTGCTGGAGATCCGGCGGGCGGATGGGATTGCGATTGCATTGAATGAGGTGGTGATCCCGAAAGGGGAGTGGGGGGAGCATGTATTGCGGCCGGAGGATCGGGTGTTTGTGATAAGGGCGACGCAGGGGGGGTAGGGGGATGTTTTTTATTAAATTCTATGTATATGAAGAAAGATGTTATTCCCGGGCAGCATGTTATCAGCCGCGAGCCTTTTCCGGCGTCGCGAAAGGTCTATGTACCGGGAAAGCTGCATCCCATCCGGGTGGCCATGCGGGAGATTGCGGTGGGGGAAACGGTAGATACGTTTACACAGACGGCAATGCCCAACCAGGCGGTGACGGTATATGATACGAGCGGGCCTTATACGGACCCGGCTGCGGAGGTCGATGTGCGGGTGGGGTTGGCGCGGTTGCGGGAGGAATGGATCGTCCGGCGCGGGGATGTTCAGCAACTGGAGCAGATCAGCTCGGCGTATGGGCGGCGGCGGCAGGAAGATGCGACGCTGAATGGGCTCCGGTTTGGGCATATCCGGCCGCCGAAGGTGGCGAAGGCGGGAATGGCGGTGACGCAGCTGGCGTATGCGCGGCGCGGGATCATAACGCCGGAGATGGAGTATATCGCCATCCGCGAGAATCAGCGGATCGAAGAATGTGGGGTGGAAATGGAGCGTGTCGGGAGCCTCTATCATCAGCATGCGGGGCAAAATTGGGGGGCGAAGACATCGAAGTGGATGACGCCGGAGTTTGTCCGGGACGAGGTGGCGGCGGGCAGGGCGGTGATCCCGGCCAATATCAACCATCCCGAGACGGAGCCCATGATCATCGGACGTAATTTTCTGGTGAAGATCAATGCCAACATCGGGAATTCGGCTGTCAGCTCGAGTATCGAAGAAGAGGTAGAAAAGGCGGTATGGGCCTGCCGGTGGGGCGCGGATACGATCATGGACTTGTCCACGGGCAAGAATATTCATGAGACGAGAGAATGGATCCTCCGCAATTCGCCGGTGCCGGTGGGTACGGTGCCGATCTATCAGGCGTTGGAGAAGGTGGGTGGCAAGGCTGAGGACCTTACGTGGGAGATCTATCGGGACACGTTGATCGAGCAGGCCGAGCAAGGGGTCGATTATTTCACGATCCATGCGGGGGTGCTGCTGCGGTATATCCCGCTTACGGCCAGGCGGGTGACGGGGATCGTATCGCGGGGCGGTTCGATCATGGCCAAATGGTGTCTGGCGCATCACAGGGAAAGTTTCCTGTATACCCGGTTTGCGGAGATCTGTGAGATCATGAGGGCGTATGACGTTTCCTTCTCGCTGGGTGACGGATTGCGGCCGGGGTCGATCGCGGATGCGAACGATGCGGCGCAGTTTGCGGAGCTCGAGACCCTGGGTGAGCTCACGAAGATCGCCTGGAAGCAGGATTGCCAGGTGATCATCGAGGGGCCGGGGCATATCCCGATGCACCTGATCAAAGAAAACATGGACAAGCAGCTGAAAGAATGCCAGGAGGCGCCGTTCTATACTCTGGGCCCGTTGACCACGGATATTGCGCCCGGCTATGACCATATCACTTCGGCGATCGGTGCGGCGATGATCGGATGGTATGGGACGGCAATGTTATGTTACGTGACTCCGAAGGAGCATCTCGGCCTGCCCAACAAGAAGGATGTCAAGGATGGGGTGATCACGTACAAGATCGCGGCGCATGCGGCAGACCTGGCGAAGGGGCATCCCGGCGCGCAATATCGGGACAATGCGTTGAGCAAGGCGCGGTTCGAATTCCGGTGGCAGGATCAGTTCAATTTATCGCTTGATCCGGATACGGCGAGGTCATTTCACGACGAGACGTTACCGGCGGAGGGGGCGAAGATCGCGCATTTCTGTTCGATGTGCGGACCGCATTTCTGTTCGATGAAGATCACGCAGGAGGTGCGGCGGTTTGCGGAGGAGAAGGGCCTGGAAGAGGAGGCGGCGTTGGAGGAAGGGATGCGGGAGAAGGCGGAGGCATTCAAGGAGGCCGGTTCGGAAATTTATTTATGATGAGGGAGGAGTTTATGAGGGAGGAGTTCGTGAGGGAAAAGTTCATAAGGGAGGAGTCTATGAGGGAGGAGTTTAGGATGAGTAGGGAGTTTCTGTTGATAGTGATCACTTCGCCGCGGGATATTCCGGGGGAAGTGGAGATGCTGAAGGGGTTGTTGGAGGCGGGGTTGGAGCGGTTGCATTTGCGCAAGCCCGGCAGGTCGGTGGAGGGGTTGCTGGCGCGGCTGGCGCCCCGGTGGGGTAAGCGGGTAGTGGTGCATGGGGATGCGGAATTGGCGGCGAGGTATGGAGTGGGGCGGGTGCATCGGGTGAATTCGACGTCGGTGCATTCCTGGGAAGAATTCAGGGGATTGCCGCCGGGGTTGGAATATGCGTTTATCAGCCCGGTATTTGACAGTATCTCTAAACCGGGTTATCGGGCGAATGGGGAATTGCTCGGCATCCCGCCGGGACCCTTGCCCTGCCGGCCGGTGGGGTTGGGTGGGGTCAGTGCGGATACGATCGGGCTGATGGTCGCCCGGGGATGGACGGGCGCTGCGGTATTGGGGTGGATATGGGAGCAGCCCGGCGAGGCGGTCAGCCGATTTGAACAAATTAAAAAGATAACGGATGGACAGGCGAGGGGTATTGATGGACAGGCCGGGGGGCTCGATGGACAGGCCAGAGGTCTCGATGGACAGGCCGAAGGTCTTGGTGGTGGCGGGTTATGATCAGAGTGCGGGGGCGGGCGTCCTGTCGGATATCAAGACGCTCGAGGCGCATGGGGTATACGGCTATGCAGCGGTTACCGGGCTGACCTTTCAAAATGAGCGGGTGATCCGGCGGGTAGAGTGGCTGGCGTTGAAGGATGTGTTCGAGCAGATCGATCTGTGTTATGATTCGGCGGGTTTTGATTGGGTGAAGATGGGGATAACGCCGTCGATGGAGGCGGCGGGTGCGATCATCGATCATATCCGGCAGCATAATCCGGCGGTCAGGGTGGTACTCGATCCGGTTATCCGGGCCAGCAGCGGTCAGGTCTTCTGGGAGGAGTTGAAGGAGCGGGAAGCGGTGGCGGCGCGATGTTACGTGGTGACACCGAATTGGGAGGAGATGGGGTGGCTGTATCCGGGGGAGGATATCGGGGTGAGGTGTGCGGATCTGAGTTCCAGGCTGGGGTGTAGTATTTATCTGAAAGGCGGGCATAATCCCGGGAATCCCGGCAGGGATTATTTGTGGAGGGATGGCGAGGCCGGGGAGCTGGACGCGTTGCCCGGCGATTATGCGCCCAAGCATGGGTCGGGGTGTGTGTTGTCGTCGGCATTGACGGCGAATCTGGCTTTGGGGTATCCGTTGCCGGTAGCGGCGGAGCGGGCCAAGCGGTATATAGAGCGGTTTTTATCGAGCAACAAAACGTTACTGGGATGGCATTGAGCAGACTATATTTTGTGACGATGGACCGCGTACCGGGGGTAACGGATGGAGCGGTTATGGCGCCGCTGGGGCAGGTCGAGGCCGCTTGCCGGGCAGGGATACGGTTGATCCAGCTACGGATGAAGGAGGCGTCGGATGAAGAATTTTTGATGACGGCCAGGGATGCCATGAAGATCTGCAGGGCGTGGGGAAGCAGGCTGATCATCAATGACCGGGTGGCGGTGGCGGCGGCTGTGGATGCGGACGGGGTTCACGTAGGCCAGGAAGACCTGCCGGTGCGGGAGGCGAGGCGAATGTTGGGCAAGGGCAAGATCGTGGGGGGGACGGCCAATACGATGGGGGATATCCGGGAACACTATAAGGGTGGAGCGGATTATATCGGGTTGGGGCCGTACCGGTATACGACAACAAAAAAGAAATTGAGCCCGATCCTGGGGTTGGAGGGCTACAGCAAGGTAGTGAGGCAGATGGACGCGGAGGGCATCTCCGTTCCGATATACGCCATCGGCGGGATCGGGGTGGAGGATGTGGGTGGCCTGGTGGGGGCAGGGGTATACGGGGTTGCATTTTCCGGGATGTTGGTGCGGGCGGCGGATCGGGCGCGAATGGTGACAGAACTTTTAAAACAATTCAGGTATGTTGAAGATAGCAGATAAGACCTTTCATTCCCGGTTGTTCACCGGGACGGGAAAATTCGGTTCTTCCCAATTAATGGAAGATGCCATTGTAGCGAGTGGTTCGGAACTGGTGACGGTGGCGCTGCGGCGGGTGGACGTACAGCGGTCCGATGACGACCTGTTGTATCACTTACGACACCCGCACCTGCATTTGCTGCCCAACACGTCCGGGGTGCGGAGTGCGCGGGAGGCGGTTTTTGCGGCGGAGCTCGCGCGTGAGGCGCTGGGGACGAACTGGCTCAAGCTCGAAATTCATCCTGATCCCAAGTGGCTGCTGCCTGATCCGATCGAGACGCTGGCCGCAGCGGAGGAACTGGTCAGGCGTGGTTTCGTGGTGCTGCCGTATATCCATGCCGATCCGGTGTTATGCAAGCGGCTGGAAGATGTGGGGGTGGCGGCGGTGATGCCGCTGGGGTCACCGATCGGGAGCAATAAGGGGCTAAAGACGTATGATTTCCTTGAGATCATTATCGCGCAGAGCAGGGTGCCGGTGGTGGTGGATGCCGGGATCGGGGCGCCGTCGGATGCGGCGAAAGCGATGGAGATGGGGGCGGATGCGGTGTTGGTGAATACGGCGATTGCGGCCAGCGCGGATCCGGTGCGGATGGCGAAGGCGTTCAAGCTGGCCGTCGAGAGTGGGTTGATGGCGTGGGAGGCGAGACTGGCGGAGGAGTCGGAGCGGGCGGTGGCCAGCAGTCCGCTGACGGCGTTCCTGGATTAAGTGGGGTGTTCCCGGATTTAAACTAAAATTATGTTTGAAGATATTTTTAACCTGTATGAATGGGGCGCTGTCCGGCAGAGTATCTACGGCAAAACCTCAGCTGATGTGGAGCGGGCGTTGGCGGGGACGCACCGGGACCTGGAAGATTTCAAGGCGTTGATCTCGCCAGCTGCGGCGCCTTATCTCGAAGAGATGGCCCAGCTCAGCCACCGGCTGACGCAAAAGCGATTCGGGAAAGTCATTCAGCTGTATATTCCGTTATATCTCTCCAATGAGTGTCAGAATATCTGCACGTATTGCGGGTTCAGCTATGACAACAAGATCCGGCGGCGGACGCTGACGGGTGGGGAATTGGTAACGGAAGCCAGGGCGATCAGGGAGATGGGGTACGAGCATGTGCTGCTGGTCAGCGGGGAGGCCAATCATACGGTCGGGGTGGATTATTTCGTGCGGGCGCTGGACGTGATCCGGGAGCATTTTGCGCACATTTCGATGGAGGTCCAGCCGTTGGACCGGGAAGATTATTCGTTGTTGATGCAGCATGGGTTGAATACGGTACTCGTCTATCAGGAGACTTACAACCGGCAGGATTACAGGCTGCATCATTTGAAGGGAAAGAAATCAAATTTCGGGTATCGTCTCGCAGCGCCGGACCGGCTGGGAGCGGCGGGAATCCATAAGATCGGGCTGGGGGTATTGATCGGGCTCGAAGACTGGCGGACGGACAGCTGGTTTACCGCCCTGCATTTGCAGTACCTGGAGCGAACGTACTGGCGGACGAAGTATTCGTTGTCGTTTCCGCGGTTGAGGCCGTTCGAGGGTGAAGAAAGGGAACGGCCGTATGGGTTACAGCCCAAGGTCGAAATGAAGGACCGGGAGTTGATCCAGCTCATCTGCGCTTACCGGTTATTGGATGAGGAGGTGGAGTTGTCGTTGTCTACGCGGGAGAGCCCGGTTTTCCGGGATCATGCTGTCCGGCTGGGGATCACGGCGATGAGTGCGGGGTCCAGGACGAATCCGGGGGGATATGTTGTCGATCCGGGGTCGCTTGAGCAGTTCGAGATCGATGATGACCGGTCGCCTGCGGTGATTGCGGAGATGATCCGGCGGCAGGGGTATGAGGCGGTTTGGAAGGATTGGGATCCGGTGTTGCAAGGGTAGGGGTGGCGGGTGAGGTGGTGGAAGGGTTGTGAGAATCAGGGGTTTTAGTAACTTGCGGCGTCATGGCTGGTTCCAAACCTATACCTCCGCTGGATGGATTGCGGGAGATCTCGACTGCGCAGCGGGATGAGTTCCGGGATAACGGGCATGTATTGGTGCGCGGCCTGCTGAGTGTGGCTGAGGCGGCAGTGTACCGGCAGTTGATTGTCGAGGCGGTCAAGCGGCAAAGCAGGGAGCGGCGGAAGGGGCCTGAGCGAGGCATATATGGCCGGGCTTTCGGGCAGATGGTGAACTTGTGGCGGGTGGATGAGGGGATCAGGCAGTTGGTACTTTCGAAGCGGTTGGGCAAGGTGGCGGCGGATCTGCTCGGGGTAGGCAATGTACGGATCTATCATGATCATGCTTTATTCAAGGATGCCGGGGGTCGTGCGACCTACTGGCATCAGGATCAATACTACTGGCCGCTGGATACGGCGGATACCGTCACGCTGGCCATGGCGCTGACGGATCAGAGCATCGAAATGGGGATGTTCGTATTTGCGACCGGGTCGCATAAGTTCGGGACGGTTATCGATCCCAAGCTGTCTTCAGAGCCCGACGGTCTTTACCGCAAGTATATCCGGGAAAATCAGTTCCCGTTGAGTTTTGCCGCAGGGATGCGTGCCGGTGATTCCAGCTGGCATTATGGCAATACGGTACATCATACGCTGGCCAATGAATCGGACCGGCGGCGGGAGATGATGACTATTACGTATATGGCGGACGGCGCGAGGGTGGCGTTGCCGGTGCATGAGGCGCAGGTATATGAGCTCAACAACTGGCTTGGGGGTTTGCCGGCGGGGCGGCTGGCGGCATCGGAGCTGAATCCGCTGGTGTTGTAGCGGCGGGTGAGGTGGGGCTGGTACGGGGTTTGCGGTACCAATTATGTTTTCCAGTATCAAGTTGGAGTATGAGTGGGGAAAAATGTGGTGGAACGGCCCGGGCGGATAGCGAATCGGCAGGTGTTGGATAATGACGGGGGGACGAGGCATGGGTTTTGCAAACTGCGTTGAAGGGGCAGCGTTATGAGGAGTATCGGTGAGTGCGGAGGCGAAAGGTGGATAATGTGATATGAAAGGGGCTGGAAGGAGTGTGGGGATTGATTAGTTTATATATTCATATATAGTGATAAGTTTTTCAGGGAAATTTTTCCCAATTTGAGAAAGGAAAAAAACAAGCGGCGGAAAATACCATCTTTAGGGTATTGGTAAGCTTTGGAAAAACTCACAATTTAGCGTTCTAAATCAAAAATAAACACCAAAATAATTTGAAATATCGAAAAACTACTTGTATTTTTACGCAACTATAACGCCTGCCATATTCAAAATCCTCTGAATATCGGGAATCAGCTCTAAGCTTGCAAAACTTTTGACTTACTCCCAATCCTTGAAATTCCCAGCATTCCTGTAGAGAGATCAATCCAATCCACGCCAATTTACGAGCCTTCTTGTGAACCGAACGTAGTAATACTTGATGCCAATACCTAGTTAGCCGCCGTTTCCATTTATCATCCTAGAAAGATTAAGTTTCGACTTAAACCTTAAAAAAAGAACACTGGTAAATGAAAAAGCAAATTCTGGCTGTTGATGATAGTAAAGCGATCCGTTTTCTGTTGCAGACTGTTTTGGGAAGGGATTATTCGGTGATTACGGTTCCTGATGGCTATTCCGCAATGTATTACTTGTCTCACCGGGAGCAACCCGATCTGATCATTGTCGATCCGCAGTTACCCGATATGGACAATTGGGAGTTGATACAGCAATTATCTTCCAGCGGGATGTATGGGGATATTCCGATGTTGGTTTTGTCGGGTTTGCAGGAGGCGGAGACTGAGGCGAAGTGCAATGAATATGGTGTCGTGAAATATTTTCTGAAGCCGTTCAACCCGGTTGAAATGATGGAAGCCATCGAGCGGATGGTGAAAAACGGGGAATTGAACAGGGATGTTTCCTACGCCAGCTAAAAGCGCGCTACTAACGATTTGATAGTATATAAAATGTTTCCATGTGAACAAGATGTACTATTTCTGGACCACCGTATATATGAAACCGTAAACCTGACGTATGGATCTACTATTTTTACCCCAACCTGTAGAGAATCAAAGGATGTCTCCCCGCTACGCCTTTCGTTCTTATTATTTACCGCAGCAAGCAGGGACTTACCAGCACAGTGGTTTTTACTATGTTGGGAAGAACAGTATCCACATCGGCAAGCTTGTACAGATGTACAAGCGGGGGTATGCATCGGAGGGGATTGAAAACACCAAAGCCGAGCTATTGAGGAGCCTGGAACGGGAGAAGAATGTCCTTCCCGAGGTGATCATCTGTGAGGCGAATTTCGACCTGAATGAGGTCAGGGGGCTGAAGCAATTTCTCCGGCAGCATCCGGTCCTGAATTGCATTCCGTTCATCCTGGATGGGTCGGGTTTGACGGAACGGGAGTTGGAAATGTACAGAACTTATGGACGTCCGGACGAGATCCTTTTCCTGCAGCACTGCGATGAGGCTACGTTGCAAGACAAGATCGGCTTTTTGCGGAAAGTGAAAAAGGCCCAGCATGGTGTAGCGCCGCAGATCGAGGAAAATGTCCCTGCGCGCAGCCTGCAGTTGGGCTTGTTGTCCAAGCGGGCATTCGATATCCTGGTTTCTTCGGTTGCGCTGCTTTTATTGAGTCCGTTGTTCCTGTTGATTGCGCTTGCGATCAAGCTGGAATCGAGCGGGTCCGTGTTTTATGTAGCCAAGCGCGCCGGCCGGGGCTATCGGATCTTCAATTTCTTCAAATTCAGGACGATGTATCAGGGATCGGACAAGCGGATGGAGGAGCTCACGCATCTGAACCAGTACAATGCCGATAGGCGCGGGCCGGTGTTCTTCAAGATCAGCAATGATCCCCGGATCACCAAGGTCGGCAGTTTCCTGCGTAATACCAGTCTGGATGAGTTGCCGCAGCTGATCAATGTGTTGCTGGGGGATATGTCCCTGGTCGGGAACCGGCCATTGCCTTTGTATGAGGCGGTGACGCTGACGACGGATGAGTATGCTGCCCGGTTCATGGCCCCTGCGGGGATAACCGGTCTTTGGCAGGTAAAGAAGCGTGGGAACAAGGATATGTCGGTAGAGGAGCGGATCAGCATGGATATCGACTATGCGAGCAACTGTAATTTTGCCACGGATTTCTGGATAATTGCCAACACTCCTTCGGCGTTATTGCAAAAGGAGAATGTCTAATCGGGGTTTAACCGATCAGGCCAAATTGATTGTGCCATGAAAAAGATTCGCATCCTGGAAGGTATCCGGCAAGGGAAGATCGGGGGAGGAGAGAGTTACCTTCTGGGACTTGTAGAAAATCTGGACCGGGATCATTTCGAGCCCGTGGTGCTGTCTTTCACAGACGGTCCGATGGTGGATCGTTTGCGTGCACAGGGAATTGAAACTCACGTACTATATACGGAGACGCCGTTTGATATCCGCATGTGGAAGAAGGTGAAGAACCTGATCGCCGGGCTGGATATCGATATTGTGCATGCGCATGGAACGAGGGCGTGTTCGAATTTGTGGTGGGCAGCCAGGCGGCTGCAGCTACCGATGATCTATACTTGCCATGCCTGGTCATTTCACCTCGATCAGCATGCGTTGGTCAAGAAAATGCGCATTTGGAGCGAAGATTTCCTTACCTCCCGGATGGATGTGAATATCTGCGGCTGCGAGGCCAACAAGAACACCGGGAAGGAGCTATTCCGGGATTTCGATGCGGTGGTCATCAATAATTCCATTGATTCCAGGCGGTTCAATCCTTACGAGGAATATAAGGATATCCGTGCGGAGCTGGGTATTGGAAAGGATGAATTGGTGATCGTTTCGGTTGCCCGGTTCACTTCCCAGAAGCAGCCGTTGAAATTGATCCGGGCATTTGCGCGGTTGAGTGAGAAGGTACCGAATGTGCGGCTGCTTATGATTGGCGACGGGGAGGAGAAGGAGGCGGCGATCAAGCTAATCGGAACGCTGGGTATTGGCGACAAGGTCATTCTGCAGCCTTTCCGGCAAGACATTCCCGATGTCCTTGCCGGTTCCGATATTTATGTTTTGCCTTCCTTATGGGAGGCATTCCCCATTGCGTTGCTGGAGGCGATGTCGATGGGGAAAGCGGTGATCGGGACCAATGTGGATGGGACTCCGGAGATCATCCGGGACCGGGAGAACGGGCTATTGATCGGGATTGGCGATTTGGAGGCCGGTCTCGAAAAGGCGTTATGGGAGCTAAGCACCGATCGGGAGTTACGGGAGCGTCTCCAGGAGAATGCGATAAGCAGCATTTATAATAAGTACACTGTTGAGAACCTGGCGAGAAAGAATGAGAACATCTACCGGGAATTGGTGAGGCCGGTCCCGTTGGTGAAGAATCCGGCGATTGGGTAGTTCGACAATCGGGTAGTACGGCGATTGGGTAGTTCGATAATCGGGTAGTTCGACGATCGGGCAGTTCGAAGTTTGGTTGTTCGACGTTCGGGTGGATCATCGGCGAATCCGGTAATTTGTGGTCGAAAAATTACGCATTAAAACTTGCACAATTCTGTAGAAAAATTTAGCTTTGCATTCGGAAATTTGTATAACCCTTTTTCGCCTATCTAATCTCCACTGATAACCAATTTTCTTTCCTTATTCCGGCCCTGGCCGGTGCGACCGACGGGTCGACTTTCCTTCTGAACACGTCAATATTCTATCCAACCACGCCAATGTCTATGCAATCCCCGCAAGTGTAAACACGCATCCTATTTCTTCTGTGTCGGAGGACGCGGTTCTGTGTCGAAGGACGCCGTTCTGTGTCGGAGGACGCGGTGGGAATGCGTATACGGGCCAAGGTGACCATGGGAAGGTGTGGCTGAGAGTGCGTCCGTGCCGGTGTGTCGGGGATTAAACGATTGCTGAAATGTCTTAAACTTTAAATAAAACCCCAAGGCGTAGACCCCTTTAACCTTCAGAATCATGAAAATTTTTACTCGTGTAGCTTTTCTTTTACTGGCCGTCTTCGCAGCGACTGCGGCGCAGGAAACAAAAGCGCAGCTTGCCATGCACCCGACCGATTCGGTGTACACTTATAATTCCAAAGCGACGCTGGGGACGCCAACGAATCCCAATCAGCCGGCTGCCGGAAAGATCGGTCAATGGATCCGGACGGTCCGGATGTCGTGGAATACGAATGAGTACAAGGCCTATATGTACAACGGGTCGGCTTTTCGTATCCACTTTCCGCACACCTACAACCCTAATGTCAATAACGGCAAGCGGTATCCGATCATCATCTTCTATTGCGGGGATGGCGAGGAGGCAGGGATCGATGACAATGAGGACCAGCTGGACCATGGGGCGCAGCCTTTCATGCAGGCGATAGATGCCGGGACTTTCGACGGCTATGCGATCTTTATGCAGTCGCAATATGGCTGGGGTCAGGCGCAGTGGTTGAATTATCAGTCGCTGATCGACTCCCTTGTTGCCGGCTACCAGGGCGACCCTTACCGCGTTATTGCCAACGGGCTTTCCGGGGGAGGGCAGGGGATATGGAACAATCTGGCTTACAGTCCGCTCTATATAGCGGGCGCGGTCCCGATGTCCGCAACGTTGACCGCCGACGGTACACAGGCCGTGATCAACCTGGTAAAGTATATGCCTATCTGGAACCTGGATGGGGCGCTGGACAATGACC
>DATJMG010000039.1:0-9950 GCA_035508835.1 Puia sp. | reverse complement strand
GCCGATGATATAGGCGAGTTTTCGTTTGCGGGTAGCGGGGAGGCAAAGGATGAGGCCGGCATAGAGGATGAGGAGTTCGAGGCCGTTGCAGACGTCGGCGATATCGAGGAGGCCTGTTTGGCCGGAGCGAATAGCCATGACCGGTTCAAGGCCTTCGTTCCCGAAGCCTTTGGGGTGCATGGCGGGGATGGCGTTATAGTTGCCGGAGGGATTGAACAGGCTGAGGGTGGCGGCGGTGCCTTTGCCGATGACATATGTAAGCGGTTTATCTAAAACCCTACCAGGCAGCAGGAATAATAGATAAACCGCCTTCCAGGCCACGAAAAGGATCGTGGCCTTCCACAGAAACTCTCGTACAGGTCTAGGAATCCGGGTGAACCTGGTCGATCGAATCATACTGTTTGCTTCCGTGCGCGAGCCTTTTTAATGCCCAGGCCGATGCCTGCGGCAAGCAGAAGGCTGATACCGCCGTCCAGGGGTGCGGTGCCACCGCCGTTGTCGCTGGGATCTCCTCCGAGATGGTGATCACGGTCGTCAAGGGGGGAATGTTGAAACAAATCGTTTCTGTCCATGTCGGGTACGGGATCGCCGATGGGGTCCTGAAGATGCAGCGGGTTGTTGTCCGGATCCGTTGCATGGAAACCGTCGAGGGTGCGGCCATCGTTGTTGAAGAGATCGTTGCCTTGGGCTTGGCCACCGATCGGGTCGATGCCGAGGCGTTCTCTTTCACCAAAATTGATCCGTTGGCCCGGCCCGGGGCCGCCAGCGTAAGCCCTTGATACAGTAAATAGAGGGAATACGAAAGCGGTCAGAATGAGTAAGCGCGTTGCCTTTTTCATGAGAGTAATAATTATTGATCAATTGTTGAATAACCGAACAAATGACACTTAAAGGCTTTCGTAGAATGTTAGCTGGAAGATCTTAACGATATGTTAAGGGCTCGTGTGGGTTAATACAAAGATAACAAAAAATCGAGAATTGCAATAGTGGTACTGCAAAAAGATCGCCAAAGTTTTGCACCGTATTTTTCCGTGAGCGCATGGGGGGAAATGGCCGGATCGGGGGGATCCGACGTGCGCCGGGGTTGCAGTTTGGGGTGGCTTTTCCCCGGATTGAGCAGTGGTAGAGGTAGTTCGGGAGATCGAGGCGGCGGGCTAGTCATCGATGCCGACGACGCGGGCTAGTCTTCGATGCCAATGACGCGGGCTAGTCTTCGATGCCCACGACGCGTGCTTCGTCGGTTAGCTGGACGGCGAGGATGAGGAGTTTGGATGCTTCTTTTCCCTGATAGGAAAACTTCAGGTTGACGACGGTGAAATAGATATTGATGGGGACCATGCCGAACATGACTTCTTTCCGGACGTCGAGGACGTAGGCGCTGTCGACGCGGGGATGGGTCCGGACGCGGTCTTTGGCGGCGGCGGTGATGAATTGGGTCAATGCGGTGCGGAGTTCTGCGTGGGTGGTGAGGATGATGCTATCGTCGTGGCAGAAGGGGAGGCCGCAGAGGTTGATGAGGTTGTCGGGCGTGCTGTCGTTGAGCACGGCGTTCATAAAGGCGGTCGCGGTGGTTATCGCTTTTTCTTTTCCGGATTGAGCGGCGGATGAAAAGGAGATCGCATACAGGAATGCGGCGGATAGCACGAGCCTGGTCATGGTGCAAATGTAGGGAAGGGTGGTGAATTTGCGGGGTGGCGGCTGATAGTTGGTCGGGGGAAATGGGCGGTCCGGGGGTTGTTTTGGGCGGTCCGTGGGGTTTTTAGCCGGGATATTGGTGGATTAATTCCATCTTGCGGGCATGTTTGCGCAATACAATCTCCGGGGCGGGTTCATCCTTTCTTTTTGCATTTCGGTGCTGGCGTCGATCCCGATGCTGATCCGGCAGAATGTCGGGCATTTTGCGTTGAATGTACTGATGCTTATCCTTCCGATCCTGTTGTGCTGGCTCATCCATCACTACTTCCTCCTGCGAGATTTCGGGAGTGTGCAACGGCGCCCGGGTACATCGAGGATCGTCCTTAGTATTATGATCGGCTCGCTGGTCGTGATGGGATTGGCGGCGTTGCGGCTGGAGGTCGAGCCGGCCTGGGGTCTGGACCTGCCAAGGCCGGAGAATGCGGGACGGTTCCTTGTATTCCGGTCGGTTTTAATCAGTGCATTCACCTATTTCGTAGTCTACTATCAGCAGGTGAATATCCAGCTTCAGCAGTCGCGGCTGGAAAACGAATATTTGAAGCAGGATCAACTCAAGGCGCAGTTGTTTTCGCTGCAGCAGCAGTTGAGCCCGCATTTTTTATTCAATTCTCTGTCCACGTTAAAGACGATTGCGCCGGATGCGGGGACGAAGACCTATGTCATGCAGTTGGCGAATGTGTACCGGTACCTGCTGAGTTTCCATGACTCGCAGAAGATCACGCTGCGGGATGAGCTCGCGTTTACGCGGTCCTACCTTTATATTTTGCAGGAGCGGTATGAGGATGCGCTGCAGGTGTCCATAGAGATTGCGGAGCGGTATCTGGACTATTTTTTGCCGCCGGTGACGTTGCAGATCCTGATAGAGAATGCGCTCAAGCATAATGTTATATCTATGGAGCAGCCGTTGGTTTTGCGTATTTATACCGGGGAGGTGGTGGGGGCGGGATCGGGTGCGACGCTGACGATCGAGAATAGTTTTCAGCCGAGGCTGTCGGTGGAGGAAAGCGTGGGGACGGGTTTGCAGAATATAAATGACCGGTATAAGTTGTTGTGGGGGTGTGGGATTACGGTGAAGCAGGATGGGTCATTATTTATAGTGGTATTGCCGTTATTGACCGGGGGAGGAGGGGGGGTGAGATCATGAATGTTCTGATCATAGAAGACGAGGTCAAGACCGGCAAGGAGCTCAAGCGGTTGATCGAGGGTCTGGATGATACGATCCGGGTCGTCGGGGTCCTGGATTCGGTCCGGTCGGCGGTGGCGTGGCTGGATACGCATCCCGCGCCCGATCTCATCTTTTCGGACATTCAGTTGGGGGATGGGTTGAGCTTCGATGTTTTTTTGCGCTCGTCGTCGAATGCGCCGGTGATCTTCTGTACGGCGTTCGATGAATATGCGATCCAGGCGTTTCAGGCCAACAGCATCGACTATTTGCTCAAGCCGATCGATGAGGAGCGGTTGCGGCTTAGTCTCGAGAAGTATAAAAAACTGCAGCGTTGGTTTGACAAGGGCGTTCTTGCGAATGTCGCCACGCAGCTCAGCAGCGGGTACAAACGGACCATCCTGGTGTATTTGCGGGAGAAGATCATTCCGGTCAAGACTTCGGAGGTCGCCTATGTGCATGCGGCCGGCGGGGTGGTGACGTTGGTATCGCGGGCCGGTCATTCGTATGGGTGTCAGTATACAATGGAGCAGTTGGAAGGGATGTTGGATCCCCGGCAGTATTTCCGGGCCAACCGGCAGTTCCTGGTCAACCGCGAGGTAATCCAGGATGTGGAGCATTATTTCAACCGGCGGTTATATCTCAAGGTAACGGTGCAGGTGCCGGAGAAGATCATTATCAGCAAGGTGCGGGCCGGTGAGTTCCTGGAGTGGATGGAGTGGTGAGTTCGGGGGCTTTTTTGTCCGGTTCGCGGGGATTTGTTGCGGGTGTGGAGGGGAGAGCGGTAGATTTGGGGCAAATCTTTACTGATGAGAATAGCAGGACTGTTGTTTTTTTTGATGTGGGGGTTAGCGGGTTATGGTCAGGGCAGGTTTACGGTGAGCGGGCATGTGAAGGATGCAGCGACGGGGGAATATTTGATCGGGGCGACGGTCAAGCTTGGGGCGGCGGGCGCCGTATCGAATGAGTATGGTTTTTTTTCGGTGACGGCGGCGGCGGGGAATTATTCGCTGGTGGCAAGTTTCGCGGGGTATTTGGCGGACACGATGCGGATCAGCCTGGATCGCAATCAGTCGGTCGTGATCCGGCTGGCGGTCGATAGCAATGCGATGCAAGCGGTCGTGGTCAGCTCGGTGCGAAAGGATGCCAATGTGACGCAGCCGCTCATGGGGGTGCAGAAGATCACTACCGCGGAGATCGCCAATGTGCCGGTGTTGTT
Organism: Puia sp.; assembly: GCA_035508835.1. Classification (GTDB taxonomy): domain Bacteria; phylum Bacteroidota; class Bacteroidia; order Chitinophagales; family Chitinophagaceae; genus Puia. Next base: position 5,874 of record DATJMG010000039.1, on the reverse strand, counting down.
CGGGGAGAAGGATGTGATGAAGACCTTGCAGCTGTTGCCGGGGGTCCAGTCCACGGGGGATGGCAGCAGCGGGTTTACGGTGCGCGGCGGGACTTCGGCACAGAACCTGATCCTGCTCGATGAGGCGGTGGTGTACAACCCGGATCATCTGCTGGGCTTCTTTTCTACCTTCAATTCGGATGCCATCAAGGATGTGACCTTATACAAAGGCGGCCAGCCGGCGGAGTATGGAGGGCGTTTGTCTTCGGTGGTGGATATCCGCATGAACGACGGGAACAATCAGCGGTATGGGATCAGCGGCGGGATCGGGTTGATCGATTCGCGGTTGAATTTCGAGGGGCCGATCGTAAAGGATGAGGGATCGTTCACGATCAGTGCGCGGCGGACGTATGCCGACCTTTTCCTGAAGCTGTCAAAGGACACCAACCTGAACAAGAGCAGTCTCTATTTCTACGATCTCAATGCGAAGGCGAATTACAAGCTGGGGGACAAGGATCATTTGTATCTCTCGGGCTATACGGGAGATGATAACCTTGGGTTCTCGAATATTTTTGGGGTTCAATACGGTAATTCCACCGGTACGGTCCGCTGGAATCATATCTTCAATAACCGGCTCTTTTCCAACACCTCCCTTGTCTTCAGCAAATATAACTACCAGATCAACGACAATCAGAATAACAATGATATCGATATCAGTTCGTATATCCAGGATATGTCACTCAAGGAGGACCTGCAGTATTATATCAATAGTTCGAACGAGCTGGATTTCGGGGTTGAGGTCACGCACCATGCGCTGGCGCCGGGTATCCTGAATGCGGGGGAGAGCTCCAGCTATAATTCGTTGTATTTGCCAAAGAAGTATAGCCTGGAGAGCGACGCCTATATCTCGCATCATTGGTCGCCGACGGACAATCTGCATATTATTTATGGCCTGCGGGTCACGTCGTTTGCGGTATTTGGTCCCGGGACCTTTTATACCTATGATTCCTCGGGCAATACGATCGATTCGGCCGTCTATGGTTCCGGCGCGGTGGTCAAGAATTATGTCAACCCTGAGCCGAGGTTTTCAGCGAGCTGGGTATTGAATGAGGAGAGCTCGATCAAAGGGTCGTATGCGCGAAATATCCAGAACCTTCATTTGCTTACGAATTCCACTTCCAGCAACCCTACCGATCTGTGGGTGCCCAGCAGCAACAATATCAAGCCCGAGATTGCCGACCAGGAATCGGTCGGGTATTACCGGAATTTTGCTTCGAACGACTATGAGTTTTCGGCCGAGGTCTATTACAAGGCGATGCAGAACCAGATCGATTATAAGAACGGGGCGCAGTTGATCGCCAATGAGAATGTCGAGTCGCAGTTGTTGTATGGCAAGGGGCGGGCGTATGGGCTCGAGTTATTTCTCAAGAAGAAGGCGGGGTTGTTAACGGGATGGGTCAGCTATACGTTGTCGAAGACGCAGTTACAGATCGACGGCATCAATAATGGTGCGTGGTACAATGCTTCCCAGGATATTCCGCAGAATCTATCGGTGGTGGGGATGTATAAGGCAGGTCCGAAGTGGACGTTATCGGCGGATTTCGTGTATCATTCGGGGCAGGCGGTGACGTATCCGAGCGGCAAGTATGACGTCAACAATGAAGTCTTCTTCTATTATACGGAGCGGAATGCCAGCCGGATGCCGGCATATAACCGCCTGGATCTGGCCGCGACGGTGGTGACGAAGAAGACGGCGCATAGGGAGAACAGCTGGACTTTTTCGGTCTACAATGCGTATGATCGGGCGAATGCGTATGCGATCATTTTTCAGCAAAATCCAAATAATCCCGAGCAGACCCAGGCGGTGAAGTATACGTTGTATAAGCTCGTGCCTTCCATCACCTGGAACTTTAAATATTAATGTATGAAGAAAGTGTCGGTTTGTATGAAGACGGTCCCGGTATTCCTCTTGTTGGCGGGTATGACGGGTGGAGGCTGTACAAAGGTTATCAATCTGACGGTACCGAATGCGTCCGCGCAGCTGGTGATCCAGGGGAATGTGACGAATGCGCCGGGGCCGTATACGGTGATGCTCAACTCAACGGTACCGTTTTCGGCCAATAACAGTTTCCCGGCTGTGGACGGGGCGGTGGTGACGATTACCGATAATATGGGGGTGTATGATTCGCTGGTCGAGACTTCGCCGGGGGTTTATACGACGCAAGGGCAGTGGCAGGGGCAGCCGGGGAATACCTATACGTTGCATGTGACGTATAACGGGGTAGCCTATACCGGTTCGTCAACCATGCCGCAGCCGGTCAACCTGGATTCGGTGACGTTCGATCAGATCTCGCGGTTGAAGAAGGTGGTGATCGAGGTCGTGCCGAATTTCCAGGATCCCCCGGGTGGGAAGTACTATTACCAGTTTGCCGAGACGATCAATGGGGAGCCGTTAAATAAGATCTTTGTTTATGACGACCGGCTTTCAAGCGGGAAGTATATCCGGCAGCCGTTGGCGGATGACAGTGCGGATATAGCGCCGGGGGATTATGTGGCGCTGAGCATGTACTGTGTGGATCAGAATACCTACACGTATTTCCGGGAGCTGGCGCAGCAGCAGAATACGGGGTCGTTCGATGCCGTGTTGTTTACGGATGTGGCGCCATCGGATCCGAGCAGTAATTTGTCGGGGGGGCAGGGGGGTGCTTCGGGGTCGGGGGCGGCGGGGGGTGTCCTGGGCTATTTCAGCGCGCATACGGTGCAGACCGAGGGGGGGTATGCCAGTGTGCAATAGGCTTGGCGATCGTGTACCAAGGTATATGCAGCCAGCAGGCCATACAATATCCGGGAGAAAGTGGAAGGGGTAAATTCTTTTTCCATGCGGGATATTCAACAATATAAAGATTAAATTTGTATGGGAGTCATTAAAACCATATGACCATGAGTACGCAAACCGTTAAGAAGCCGGCCGTGGGCCAGGATTCCGACAAAGCGGAAATCTCCGTTGTATTCGGCAAAATATTCTCCTTTAACAGTTGCCTGAAGCTGATCCATTGGCATGTCACCGGAAAGGGCAGCTATGCAGCCCACCTCTCGCTGGATCAGGCGATAGAGACTTTACTTGAGGCGACCGACCGGCTGGTGGAGACCGGTTATGCGGTACTGGGTGATTTGGACATTGTTATTCCGGAAACAAAGCGGCCGGACGATTATGTAGGGCATATCGGGGCGTTCTATGAGTATATGGAACATCAACGCCGGCTTTTTTCGGAAGCGTTTGTGCAATCCATCCTTGATGATTACCAGGAGGGGATCCAGCAGCTTCTATTCAGGCTGAAGAGGTTGCAGTAGGGGTGATTCCGAACGCCCGGCGTATCGAAAACGGACGGTATCTTCCACTTCATTCCAGCGGTGTATTAACCAAAATTTGCACTGCTATGCTGCTACATTACATCAAGGTAGGTATTCGGAACCTGCTGAAATACAAGGTCTTTTCCTTTATCAATGTGTTTGGGCTGGCGGCCGCGATGTCGGTTTGCATGCTGATCATCCTCATGCTGGCGGATCAAAGGAGCCATGACCAGTTCCAGGTTAATAAGGACCGCATATATCGCATTCTTTCGAATAAGCCGGGTTGGCGGCATCCGTACGCCACGACGCCCGTTCCGCTGGCGGCGGCTATCCAAACGGAGTTGCCGGTAGTTGAGCGAACGACGCATTTGATCGGGGGTGTAGGCGGGGACATGCGATTTGCCCAAAAGATCATGGAGGCCAGGGGTTATTTTGCAGACACTTCTTTTTTCCAGGTTTTCAGTTTCGAACTGGAAAGCGGGGACCGAATGACGGCCCTGAGTGCGCCGCGGTCGCTGGTCATTACGCATGAACTGGCGCGGCGGCTTTTTAAGGATCAGGATCCGATCGGCAAGACGGTCAGTTGGACGGACAGGGGTTTGTCAGTATTTGGAGGTGGAAGTGCGTCCACGCCGAAGTCCTGGGGCAACTATCGAATAACGGGAGTGATTGCCGACCGGCATTACCGGTCTCATTTGAAGTTCGACGTACTCATGTCCGCGGCTTCCATGTCTTTGCTACAGCGGGATAGCCTTATTGCCGATCAGAATACCGACTGGCAGTCCTTTTGGAATACGTATACGTATGCCCTTGTGATGCCGGGCAAGCAGGGGCAGGACCTGGACAGCGGTCTCCGGCAAATAGTGGCCAGTCACTACGGGGGTTTGGCGGATTTCAAGGCCTTGTATTTTACCGGTCAGGCATTGACGCGGATGTCTCCGGGGATCTTGCTTGGGAATGACCCGAACATTGCGTTGCCGATGACGGCCTATTATTTTTTGTGGCTCCTCGCTTTATTGGTATTAGCGCTGGCCTGTCTGAACTATATCAATCTGTCTGTTGCGCGGGCGTTGAACCGGGCGAGGGAGATCGGGGTCCGGAAGGTCACGGGGGCGCAGCGAGGCAGTCTTGTTTTGCAATTTCTGGGAGAGTCGGTGATCACGGCACTGGCGGCGCTGGCTATGGCGGTCGGGCTGCTATTCCTTTTAAAGGCTGCGTTTGTCCGGCTGTGGGTCAATCAATATCTGCAATTCGAGTTGAGCAGCGGGGTAACCGTATATCTGTTGTTTTTTGCTTTTGCGGTGGTTGTCGGTATTTTGGCCGGTCTTTATCCGGCGGTACATCTGTCGGGGTTCAAGGCGATACCGGCGTTGAAGAACAATGACGGTTTGCGCCCGGGGCGAATGGGGATGCGAAAGGTGTTGAGTGTGGTCCAGTTCGCATTCAGCCTGCTATTTATTATTACTTCCATTTTGATCTATAACCAGTTCCGGTATTTTATCAACTTCAAGTACGAATTCAATTCAAAGAATATTGTGGATATCGATCTGCAAAACAATGACTACCGGATTGCGGAACGGGCATTTGGCGTTATTCCGGGGGTGGCGGGGGTGTCGGCCTGTGCGTATATGCCGGCCGAGACCAGGTCCGAGGGTGGCTCCCTGCGCCGGTTTGACGGCAAGCCGCATCCGGGCAAGGACGACTACGTATCGGTTATGTCGCTGGCGACGGATGAACATTTCGTGGAGAATATGGGATTGAAGCTGCTGGCGGGACGCGGGTTGTATCCGGAAGGCCCGGCGGCGGAGCGGCGTATTGTCGTCAACGAGGCGGCGGTCAGGGCGCTTGGCTGGCACAATCCGGCGGAGATCATTGGTCAGCCGTTACAGGTGGAGTGGAGTGACAGTCCCGAGGTGGTGATCGGCGTGGTGCAGGATTTTCATATGCGGATCATCCTGGGGAACGACAAGATAGAGCCCCTCTACCTGTACAGCAACACCGGTCATTTCCAATATGTCAACCTTCGGATCGCCACGCGGGATATTCGCGGGACGTTGGCAAAGGTCGGGGAAAAATGGAAGGGGATCGATCCGGTGCATCCGCTCAAGTATTCGTTCTTTAGCGATGAACTGGCTAGTCAGTCGCAGGGCATTTTCGATGTTGTTTCGATCCTCGGATTTATTTCAGGCCTGGTAGTGATGCTTGCCTGTCTGGGCATGCTGGGGATGGCGACGTATACGACGGAGCGGCGGCGGAAGGAAGTGGGGATACGGAAGGTCCTGGGTGCGTCGAATTTTGGCAATGCGGTATTGTTGTCCAGGGAGTTCCTGGTGATCCTGGGGATTTCGATCGCCATTGCGGCGCCGTCGAGTTTTATTCTGAATGAGCTTTGGCTGAGATCGTTTCCCAACCGGGTCGGGTTTGGATTTGGGACGGTCGCGTTGGGGACGGCTGTGGTGCTGGGATTGGGGCTGGTGACGATCGGCAGTCAGACGGTGCGGGCTTCGCGGCGGAATCCGGTGGAGAGTTTGAAAGTGGAGTAAG
>DATJMG010000038.1:0-24916 GCA_035508835.1 Puia sp. | reverse complement strand
TCGGTTCCTTACTTTTCTCCAGCATCTCGATCGCCGTCAGCTTTACCCCCGTCGCGGACGCATAGCTCTCCAGCGACCCCTTCTTCCCCGTGCCCTCATGATACCGCCCGCCCGGTATAATAATGGTATGCCCCAATTCGCCCGCAAATCCATCATGCCCGTAGATCAGCTTGCCATTCGCGACGATGCCGCTCCCCACACCTGTGCCGAGCGTGATCATGATAAAATCCTTCATACCCTTCGCCGCGCCATACATCATCTCGCCGATCGCCGCCGCATTGGCATCGTTGGTCAGGATGGAGGGCAGCTGGAACTTGTTCTGGATCATCTTCGCCAACGGCAATATCCCCTTCCAGGGCAGGTTGGGCGCATACTCGACAGTACCGCTATAATAGTTGCCGTTCGGCGCGCCGACCCCGATCCCGCGCATTCGCCCCGATCCGCCGGCCTTGTCGATCAACACCAGCAGGTTGCCGTGCAGCTCGTCGATAAAACCTTCCAGGCTGTCAGATCCCCGCGTCGACATCTCCCCGGAGAACAGCACATTGCCGTTCCGGTCGACGATGCCGTATTTGGTACCCGTACCGCCGATATCAACGCCGATCGCCAACGATTCATACGATAAAGATGTAGAAGAGGCTTTTGCCATGCGAAAAAGTTGTTTTAATAATTAATGCCCGCTCCGAATTAATGCCGGTTCCCGAATTAATGCCGGTTCCCGAATTAATGCCCGCCCCCGATCTGTTCATCGAAGTTCAACCCCTGAGCCTTCAGCGTGCTGCGAAGTTTCAGCGCCAGCACCGCCAGCGTGACATAACAGGCTGCCGCAACAAGATAGCTGTTGTGCATCCCCGCCAGGTCCCCGACCGCCCCCTGGAACGGCGGAATAACCGCACCGCCCAGGATCATCATGATCAGGAAGGCAGACCCCTGCGACGTATATTTACCGAGCCCGGCTACGCCCAGCGAGAAGATACACGGCCACATGATCGAATTACAAAGACCCGCCGCCATAATGCAATACACCGACAGATAGCCTCTTGTCAGGACACCCGTGAGAATGAAGGCGCCCGCCAGCAAGGCGAGCGTGAGCAGCGTTTTGACGGGCTTCTGCTGCCCATAGAAAAAGGCGACGATCGCGATGGCCACAAAAGCGGCATATGGATACAGGTCGCTGACATCCCCGCTATAGAGATGGTTGACAAAAAGCGCTACCCCGAAAGCCACGAACGGCACCACGATCGTGGCAACCCTTTTCCCGATCTCCGAAAGATTGAATACCCCGATCGCACCCGTCCAGCGGCCGATCATGAGGCTCGCCCAGTAAAGGCTCACATATTTGGAGATCTTGCTTTCATCCAGACCGGTATCCGTCAGGTAGTGCGGCACCCGCAGGAGCGCCCCGAAATTGTTGTCGATCGTGACCTCGACACCGACATACAGGAAGATCCCGAGCATGCCATAGATGAGCTGCGGATATTTCATCGCACCCCAATGCTCATGGCTTTTGATCGCCATGCCGTTGGAGGTGAACAGGATGCCCAATACAATAACCAGCGTCACGATCAGCAGCGGCAGCTTTTCAATAGCCGTCAGCTGACCCACTGCAATGACGACCCCGATCAGGAAGGTCATCAGGACCAGCGACCAGGAGGCCTTGTACGAACCCTCGAAATGATCGTCATCCTTCCCCGCAGGCAGTTTGCTGAAGGTAAAGAACAACGCCACCGCGGCAAAAACACAAGCCACGATCAAAAACAGGTTATTGATATTTGTTACCGTCGCTTTGCTGGCATCCCCGCCAACCTTCCCGAACAGGAATAAGCTGAAAATGATCGGACCGAGCGTGGTCCCCAGCGAGTTGACGCCGCCGGCAAAGTTCAACCGGTGACTGCCCGTCGATGGATCGCCCAGGATGATCGCAAAAGGCTGTGCGGCCGTCTGCTGCAGGGAGAACCCCAGCGCAATTACGAAGTAGGAGGCGAGCAACCCGGCAAACGAATGCATATTGGCAAAAGGAATGATCAGCAAGGCGCCGGCCACGGAGATCCATATCCCGTAAATGATGCCTTTTTTATAGCCGATCCGGTTCAGGATATCATGCTTAAGCCCGCTTGATATGAGATAAAGCGCCAGCGACCCGATAAAATACGCTCCATAGAAAGCAGAGCCAAGCAACTGCGATTCGAACTGGGTTAGCGAGAAGTTGTGCTTGCAGAAAGGAATGAAGATACTCTGCGAAGCCGCAATAAATCCCCAGAAGAAGAACACAAGGACCAGCGTAGCAAGAGCGCCGGTGTTTGTGGGTAGTTTTGTTTGGTTGCTTTGACTCACGGTTTTGGAATTAAGGTCTGAAAATAGCGAGATTTTCCGAAGCGAAAAATTTTTTCATCCCTGTTATACCGATTACTAAAAAACCTTGGTAAATTGAACGACAATAGCTTGCGCTTCAAATGGAAATTCTTCACGTATCGGCAGAATGTTATCCCGTGGCAAAAGCCGGCGGTTTGGGCGACGTAGTAGGGGCTTTACCAAAGTATCAGCGCGGCCTGGGACATATCGCCAAGGTGATCATGCCCATGTACCGGACCAAATTTCTCGACAATAACCAATGGGAGGTCGTTCATAAAGGCTATACCCACCTGCACAATTACTGGTTCAATTACACGATCATCAGGGAGGCGACCAACAAGCTGGGCTTCGAGCTCTACCTGCTCGATATCTATGGCCTGCTCGACCGCGAAAAGATCTATGGCTACGGAGACGATACCGAACGATTCTTCTCCTTCCAGATCGCCGTCACCGACTGGCTCAATTCCTGGGCGCATACCCCCGACGTGGTCCATGTCCATGATCACCATACCGCCCTCATCCCCTTTATGTTCAAATACTGCTATGCCTACCGGAAACTGCAGAACGTCGGTACCGTGCTGACCATCCATAACGCGCAGTACCAGGGACAGACGGGAATGGACAAAACGACCTACATCCCGGAATGGGATGTGTGGAAACGCGGGCTGCTCGAATGGGAAGGCGCCCTCAACCCCCTGGCCTGCGGGATCCGCTGCGCCTGGAAAGTAACCACCGTGAGCCCGACCTACCTCCAGGAGATGCGGCATAGCTCCATGGGCCTCGAACCGCTGCTCGAATATGAGAAAGGTAAATGCAGCGGCATCCTCAATGGCATCGATACAAAAGTCTGGGATCCGGCCACCGACCACTACTTCGAGCACCACTATACCGCGGAGACCGTGGAGGAAGGTAAACAGCGCAGCAAGGAGGCCCTTTGCTTTCAATATGGCCTCGATCCCCGGAAGCCGCTGATCACGTTTATCGGCCGCCTCGTCGGGGACAAAGGCGCCGACCTGATCCCCCAGGCCGTCGAAGACTCTTTTTATTATATTGGCCGCCGAATGTGCTTTTTTATCCTGGGCAGCGGATTGCCGGCCATCGAAGGGCACCTGCAATCCATCCGGGACCTTTCCCGCGGCGACTACAATACCTATATCGGCTATGATGAGGCGCTGAGCCACCTGATCTACGCGGGCGCCGACTTTATCCTGATGCCGTCCCGCGTGGAGCCCTGCGGCCTGAACCAACTCTATGCCCTGCGCTACGGCACCGTCCCCGTCGTCCGCAACACCGGCGGTCTTCACGACACCGTGATCGACTACGGCGACCCCGGCGGCTATGGTATCCGGTTCCTCCATCCCTCGGTGCAGGATATGACCCATGCGATCTGGCGCGCAACCGAACTGTTCTCGAACCGCGAGATGCTGAAAGACGTCCGGCAACGGATGATGGGCCTGGACTTTAGCTGGGAGGCCAGCGTCAAGGCCTACCTCGATCTGTATCAGCGGATGTACGCCGGCCTTTAGCCGGCCGGCCCGACCAAAACATTAGCTTGGAATAATAATTTAATCACGCATCAACAAACCGCTTGTATATGTCAAAAGAGATTTTATCCGTGATACTGGGTGGCGGCGCCGGCACCCGGCTCTATCCCCTGACCGCCAGCCGCTCCAAACCAGCCGTTCCCATCGCCGGCAAATACCGGCTCGTGGACATCCCCATCTCTAACTGCCTGAACTCGGGCATTACCCGGATGTTCGTCCTGACCCAGTTCAACTCCGCATCGCTGAACCGGCATATCAAGAATACCTATCATTTCAGCGCCTTCAGCTCGGCCTTCGTCGATATCCTGGCCGCCGAACAAACCCCCGATAACCCGACCTGGTACCAGGGAACTGCGGACGCAGTTCGCCAGTGTCTCCGCCACCTGGGGCCCTTCGACAGCGATTATGTGCTGATCCTGTCAGGTGACCAGCTCTACCAGATGGATTTTATGGAAATGCTGGATCATCACAAAAAAATGGGGGCCGACATCAGCATCGCGACCATCCCCGTTAACGCCCGCGACGCCTCTGACTTCGGGATCATGAAAATGGACGAGCACGGGTTTATCACCACCTTTACCGAAAAGCCCAAACAGGATGCGCTCGGACCCTGGGTCAGCGATACCGGTCATGCCATGCAAGCCCAGGGCCGGAACTATCTGGCGTCGATGGGGATCTATATCTTCAACCGGCAGCTGCTGAGCGATCTGCTCCAGAACGAATATGTGGAAGCTACCGACTTCGGCAAGGAAATAATTCCCCAGTCGCTGGAGAAATACAAGGTGGTCAGCTACCAGTACGAAGGCTACTGGACCGATATCGGGAACATCCCCTCCTTCTTCGAAGCCAACCTCGGCCTGACCAAAGACATCCCCGACTTCAACCTCTTCGATAACGAAAAGACCATCTATACCCGCGCCCGGATGCTGCCGCCCGCCAAGATCAGCGGCACCACGCTCGAAAAGACCATCATCGCGGAGGGCTGCATCATCAACGCCTCCCGGATCGAGAACAGCGTCATCGGCATCCGGACCCGCATCGGCACCGGAACGACCATCGTGAGCAGCTACCTGATGGGCGTCGATTACTATGAGACCATCGAAGAGATCGAACAGGCCCAGTCGCATGGCCTGCCCACCGTCGGGATCGGCCACCGCTGCTATATCCGCAACGCGATCGTGGACAAGAACTGCCGCATCGGCGACGACGTCCGGATCAACGGGGGCCACCATCTCGAGAATTCGGACCATTCCCTCTATACCGTCAAGGAAGGAGTGGTAGTGATCAAAAAAGGCGCCGTCCTGCCCAATGGATTTGTCATTTAGCGGCCGGCCGCTCAACACAAATGTTTGCCTATGGCTATTTCCAATGCCCCCGGCTCATCGCGGCCGGGGACCCACTCCAAACCCCTGCTGACCACCGGACAGATCATTTCCATGAGCTTTGGCTTTCTGGGGATCCAGTGCGGTTTTGCGCTGCAGAACTCCAATACCTCCCGCATCCTGCAGTCCTTCGGGGCCGATGTCGACCAGCTGCCCGCCTTTTGGCTGGTCGCGCCGATCATGGGGATGATCATCCAGCCGCTCATTGGCCATTACAGCGATCGCACCTGGAACCGGTTAGGACGACGCAAACCTTATTTTCTGACCGGCGCGCTCCTGTCAGCCCTTGCATTGTCCCTGGTACCCAACTCGGGCAACCTCGCCGGGATCATTCCTGCCCTCTGGATCGGCGGGGGCTTCGTCATGATCATGGATGCTTCGTTCAATGTTGCTATGGAGCCGTTTAGGGCCCTTGTCGCGGACAACCTCCCCGATACTCAACGTGCCAAGGGATTCGCCATCCAGGCATTCCTGATCGGCATCGGCGCCGTGGCGGGCTCCTATATGACCAGCATTCTCGCGTGGCTGGGCTTTAGCCAGGTCTCGGGTCCCAACGGCGTGGCAGACAATATCAAGTACTCGTACTATATCGGCTCGACCATTTTTGTGCTGGCCATCCTGGTGACGGTATTCCGCTCGAAGGAATATCCGCCGGAGGAATACGAACGTTACAACGGTCGTCCCGACGCCGGGGAAGAAAAAGCCGGGCTCGGGCAGATCGCGAAAGATTTCCTGAAAATGCCCAGGACGATGCGTCAGCTGGGCCTCGTCCAATTCTTCAGCTGGTTTGCCATGTTCAGCATGTGGGTATTTATGAGCCCGGCGGTGGCCACCCATGTCTACGGCCTCTCGGGCGATTATGTCCACAGCAAGGCGGGTAATGATGCCGGTAATATCGTCGGCAACGCCTTTGGCGTATACAACGGGGTCGGCGCTTTGTTTGCCCTCTGCCTGACACCGATGTCGCGGCGGTTGGGAAGGAAAATGACCCATTCGATCGCCCTGCTGCTGGGCGGTGTCGGCCTGATCTCGATATTCTTTGTCCGGGGCCAGTGGGGGCTGTACGGCTCCATGATCGGCGTCGGCATTGCCTGGGCCAGCATCCTCGCCATGCCTTATGTCATCCTCAGCAGCAGCATCCCCGCGGGGAAAATGGGCATCTATATGGGGATCTTCAATTTCTTTATCACCCTGCCCCAGATCGTCAACGGTCTTTTCGGCGGCTGGATCGAAAAGCATATCTATGGCAGCCAGCCGATCTATTCCATCGTCCTTGCCGGATTCTGCCTGATCGCCGGCGCAGTCTCGGTGCTCTTCGTCTATGACGGCGGTGCCATCCGCATCCAGCAGGAAAAGGCCGGATTCTATGCAGACCAATTATCGTAACCATATGAACAGACTAATCGCGATCTTCGCCATTGTTATTTCTATTTCCGCGACCGCCCAACAGTCCGGCATAAATACCCTCAAAGTCTACCCGACAAACTGGTGGGTCGGCATGCACTACTCGAAACCCGAGCTGATGATCCATATGAAGGCCATCGGCAACGCCGCCTCAGTCTCGGTCCGTTACCCCGGTGTGGCGCTGACCGACTGGCATCGGGTCGAGAACGCGAATTATCTGTTCCTGCATATACAAATTTCCCCCACCACACGCCCCGGCACGCTCACCCTCGTTATCCATCCGAAGGGTGGGGGAGAACCCCTGCGTATCCCTTACCACCTCCTTCCCCGCCGCTCCGGCAACGGCACAACCTACGCGAAGGGCGTCACGTCGCAGGACTTCATCTACTTCCTCATGCCCGACCGCTGGAGTAACGGCGACCCCTCCAACGACCGGATCCCCGGCCTGAAAGACCAATCCCTCAACCGCGACAGCATATTTCTAAGACACGGCGGCGACTTCCAGGGGATCATCAACCACCTCGATTACCTTCAGTCCCTCGGGGTCACCGCACTCTGGATGACCCCCGTCATCCTGAATGATATGCCTGACCGCACCGAACACGGCTATGCCTTCACCGACCACTATACGATCGAGCCCCGCCTCGGCGGCGCGGCGATGTACAAACGCCTTGCCGACTCCCTGCACCGGCGAGGCATGAAGCTGATCCAGGACGCCGTATACAACCACGTGGGACTTTATCACTGGTTCGTTCAGGACCTGCCCGAAAAGTCCTGGCTGCACCAATGGCCCCGATACACCCAGACCAACTACCACGACCAGGCCCTGTTCGATCCCCACGCCAGCGAAAGCGACCGGAAGGTCATGAGCGACGGCTGGTTCACCCGCCAGATGCCCGACCTCAACCAGGACAACCCCGACGTCGCGGAATTTCTCATCGAGCACGCCATCTGGTGCGTCGAGACCTTTGGCGTCGACGGCTGGCGCATCGACACCTATATCTATTGCAGCCTGCCGTTCATGAATAAATGTAACTCGGCGCTGATCGCCGAATACCCGAAGATGACCATGTTTGGCGAAACCTGGGTTCACGGCACGGCAAATCAGGCTTACTTTGTTCGCAATAACCTGAACGTGCCGTTCAAAAGCAACCTTATGGGCGCCGTCGACTTTCAGCTGCTGTTCACCGGCATCCAGCCGGCGGTCAAGGACACCGCGGACGACAGCAAGGGAGTCAATGAACTCTACAACACCCTAAGCAACGACTTCCTTTACCAGGACCCGACCCGCAACGTCATCTTCCTGGATAACCACGATATGACCCGCTTCTTTTCGGAGACAGGGGAAGACACCGCCGCCCAGAAGATCGGCATCGAATGGCTCCTGACCGAACGCGGCATCCCCCAACTGTATTATGGAACCGAGATCTGCATGAAAGGCATCGACCACCCCGATGGCTATGTCCGGGCCGACTTCCCCGGCGGCTGGCCGGGCGATAAAAAGAATGCCTTCACCGGCCAGGGCCTCGCATCCTACGAAGCGGATGTGCAGCAGCTCGTCCGCACCCTCGGTAACTACCGCCTTCATTCTACCGCGCTCAAGACAGGGAAGATGATGCAGTATGCCACCTGGGGCGGATTATATGTCTATTTCCGGTACGACAGCCACGAAACAATCCTCTGCGCCATGAACCCGGGCAATAAGCCGCGTAAAGTCGACTTCAGCCATTACAGCGAACGGACAGCCGGCTTTAACCGCGGCATCGATATCCCCACCGGCCAAACGTACCGGCTCGACCAGCCCGCGGAGATCCCGGCGCGGACGATGTGGGTGATGGAACTGGAAAAATAACCGAACTTCCATGCGAAGCCCCGGCGCGCACTGCGTCTATAACATCGCGTCCCAAACGTACAGCCGGCCCTGCTTCCCCCAATCCTTTAACGACTTCTGGATCGTCTCCAGCAGACTGGAATTGGTGACCCGCTTTCCTTTCGCCGGCGCGGCCACCTGAGTCGCCGGCACCGGGACCGCCTCCACCTTCGTCGCAAACCAGGTCACATGGTCGTGCGGCAGCGCCACCCCGAGGATCATTCCGGGAAGGCCGCTGAACGATTCCGGACCGCCCGATGTCAGGATCTCATCGGTATAAAAGGCCACCACGTATACCGAATCCATAATGATCGCGTTGGCCCTGCGACAGTTGAACCCCGCGATCACGCGCGTCTCATCCGTGATCTTCCACTTGATCCGCCGCAGCGTGTCTGCCACAAGGAACACCTGCTCAAAAACGGTCTTCTGGCTCACGGCCTTCTGCTGGTCCAGATCGGAATAAATGACGTTTTGCTGCGCCGGCGGCTGGAAAAAGAACTGGTTCGGCCTGTCCGGGCTTTCCCGCCCCGGCCTGTACAAAGTCCTGGTACGCGTGAACAACAGATCGAAATAATCGGTCTTGAACTTGCTGCCCATCATCTTTTTGGAGAACTCGGCCCAGCTTTCATCACCGGGATCCATCGTTGCTTCCAACTGCGCATATTGATTGACCTTGCGCTCGAATTCTATTTTACCCTGCGAGAGGAAAATATTGTTTTGCGCTTTTGCCGGCCCCCCCGCAAGCGCCACAACCATCAACATGAAAGTTATTCTTTTCATAAGAAACCATTCCATCAAATAAAATTCGTCCCTTTCCCCGCATCCTCCTTTCCCCCCACGCTCCTTTCCCCGCAGCTCAGTTCCCCCGATTCGGCACGGCAATACCCGCCTTCGTGAAATTCCAGACGACCGAGAACAGAAAATACCGCCTGATCGTGGTGTACGTGTTTTGTGTAATAAAACTGCTGCTTACATTCCGGTTGAACCCGTTATTTTGGTTCAAAAGGTCATTTACAGCCGCTTTCAACAGCAATTGATCGTTTTTCAGCAGCTTCTTCCCGATCCAGCCGTTCACCAAAAAGACGTTATTGTTGGTTGGGAAGGCTGTCGACCTGGGCCGGATATTCAAATCGGCATCGCCATGGATCTGCACATGCCAGGGCAGGAAGACTTCCATGCCGGGCTGAATGTCATAGGTAAAATATTTTGTAATGAGCCCCGGATCGTCGCTGGACCTGCTTGTCGTATAGGTGACGTTGCCATTCAGATTGATATCGTACTTCTTTTCCTTCGACTTCCAAAAGCCGAGCCCGCCCGTGTAGCTGCCCGACCTCGTGAGATTATTGAAATTGTTGACGATGGTGACATTATTGGTTTGATTGAACGAGCCGTTGACATTCATGTTCATGTCGAGCCCGGTCAGTTTGAAGCCATAGCCCAGCCAGCCCCGCAACGAATGGTTGCCGCTCACATTCACCGACTGCGTCGTTTGCTTGCCCGTCGTATCGTTTACGTTAAGGTTGCTGCTGATCGCATTCGATGTGAAGGAGTAGCCGATATTACCGTAAATGCTTTGCTCGGTCAGGATGTGATAGCTGTTGTAGCCGATATTGAATCCGTTCTGGAATTGCGGCTTCAGACCGGGGTTGCCGATGATGACGTTCAGCGGATTTTCATTGCTGGCGATCGGTTGCAGCTGTTGAAGGGTCGGCGGTGTCGTATACCCGTAGTAGCGCACGAAGAGCCGGGTCTGTGCCGCGAACTGGTAGTTGAGCGTTGCATTGGGATACCAGTTGACAAAATTTCGCCGCCCGGACGTATCCGCAACGAGGTCCTTCTGGTAATACCCGGCAAACGCCACATCGTTAGCCGCAGTGAACCGGAATTTCTTCCGGATGAGCGTATAGGACAGGCCGCCCCGCTGGGTAAGGATATTATACTGATAGTTGTTGCTGTACACTGAGTCCAACACATCATACTTGCCATTCCCGTCCTTATTGTAGGAATTCCGGTCCGAATGCGTGTTGTTGACGGTCGCGCCGTAGTCGATACCCAGGAACATCTCTTTTCCGATCGGCTCCGTATAGGTCAGCCTCGAGTCCAGCAGGATATTTTTCGTCAGGTAATTCTTGTATTGATCGATCAGCGAGTCCTGGGTAAGGGCGCCCCCGCTATAAAACTCCGTATTGCTGTACAGATAACCCGACGACGTGTTGTCACTGTAATTTTCGCGCACATTCAGCGAGATGGTCCGCCCCGGTTTTCCCAGTTTCTTTCGCCACAGCAGGTTGCTGTTATAGCCGCGGTTATCCCCCACCGTGCCCACCGTCCGGGTATTCCGGTTCACGAGACTGCTGTCACTGGCCAGGGCCTCGGAATAATCCGCCTCATTGTTGACCTTATGATCGTTCCCGCCGTCCGCGCTCAGTTTGATGGAAGAGGTCGAATCGATCTTCCATTCAAGGATACCGCTGAAGTTCTGACGGATGATCTGACGATTGAATTGCTGGGACGAATTGTTATAATAGAAGGTATCCGGAAGGATATTTTCCGAACTGGTCGCGCTGTTCCCATTGATCGACAAGTCCATGTATTTATAGTTGCCGTTGAGGGACTGCGCATCGTCATTCCATTTGTCATTGTAGTGCAAACCACCCGTTTTGACGGTGGGGAAACCCTGCCCGGAATACTGCCCGTTCCAGTCGTCGAGATCGTTATTATTCCCGATGCCATTGAAGGTGACCGCGCCGGTATTGGCATCTACATCCAGGTTAGTTGCGAAGCTCTGGCCGTAGGTGTCCCGGTCCTGCCAGTTTAGGCCGGTCCTGCCGGTGTTGGAATAAATACCATAGGCCGCCAGCTTCTCTTTTTTCTTAAAATAGTTCGCCATCAGCTCCTCGTCATAGTAGCCATCCGTTCCCATACTGGCGGTGGCGCGGCCGAAATAACCATTCTTTTTGCTGTCCTTCAGCTTCAGGTTGATGGTCTTATCCCGCTGGCCGTCGTCAATCCCCGTGAAGACGGCCTGGTCGCTTTTCTTGTCATAGACCTGGACCTTGTCGACCATGTCGGCCCGAAGGTTCTGGGTCACCAGGGTAGGATCGTCGCCGAAGAATTCCTCCCCATCCACCAGGACTTTTTTGACCGTTTGTCCTTCTGCGGTTATCTGGCCGTTGTGATCTACCTGGATACCCGGCAGCCGCTTAAGCAGATCTTCCACCGTTGCCCCTTCGTGGACGTGAAAGCTGTCGGCAACGAATTCCGTCGTGTCGCCCTTGATCCGCATGGCCCCCCTGCTGCCGTTGACGACAACCGCCTGGAGCAGCTTGCTTTTCAGCACCATTCCGATGGTCGGCAGCTGGATTTTCGCGGCGGAATCGACATCCAGGGTATCGACATAATCGGCATAGCCCGGGTAGGTCACCAGGATGAGATAGTGACCGCCGGAAAGCTTTGTGAGGTGGAAATTACCGGCCGCATCGGAACGGGTATGTCGAACCAGGATGGAGTCGGATTTGCGTAAGAGAAGAATGGAACTGTTGGCGAGATTTCTGTTTTCGGCGGTATCGGTGATCTTTCCGCTGACCTGCGCCTTTTGACCAAGGGCTGCGGAAGCACACCAAAAACTCAAAAGGATCAAGGCAATTAGCTTGGGCATAATGGACAATGGTTGACTGTAAATTATCCTCTAAAACAGGGATATGCAAAGCCGATCCCTTAAATTTACGTTAAAGACAGAAAAAAGCTCCATTTCCATAAAACTACTGACCGTGGAACCAGCGATCGGAAAAAAATACGAAGAGATCCATTTCGTCGACTCGACCAAACCGGTTTGGAATTACTCCCTTTTTACCGATGAGGATATCCGGAATTTCCAGCAGGGCACCCACTACCGCGTCTACGAGCGGCTGGGTTCGCACCGGGCAAATGTCCTGGGGATCGAAGGCTATTACTTCGCCGTATGGGCGCCGAATGCGACCGCCGTATCCATTATCGGCAATTTCAATAACTGGGCGCCCGATACCCATCCTTTATTTGTCCGGCTGGACCGGTCGGGCATCTGGGAAGGCTTCATTCCTCATTTCAGCACGGGCGACGCCTATAAATATCATATTCACGGCTTTGGCGGGGGCACCCTCGACAAAGGCGACCCCTACGCATATTTTTGGGAGATGAGGCCCCGAACCGCCTCCATCACCTGGGAGCTGGACTATGACTGGAAGGATGGGGAATGGTTGAAAGATCGTAAGGCCCGCAACTCGCTCGAAGCCCCCTGGACGATCTATGAAGTGCACCTCGCCAGCTGGATGCGGCCAAACGCTTTCAGCGAAGAATCGTACAACACCTACGCCCAATTCCGCGAACTGCTCGTGCCATACGTCAAGGAGATGGGCTTTACCCATGTTGAATTAATGCCTGTCATGGAACATCCCTTCGATGGCAGTTGGGGCTATCAGGGAACGGGATATTACGCGCCCACTTCGCGGTTCGGCGATCCCCAGGGGTTCATGGCCCTGGTCGACGCCTTTCATCAGGCCGGCATCGGCGTCATCCTCGACTGGGTGCCTTCCCATTTCCCATACGATTATCACGGTCTCTATCTGTTCGACGGGGCCAATACCTATGAGTATGCCGATATGCGCAAGGGCTACCACCCCGACTGGAACAGCTATATCTTCAATTATAAGCGGGGAGAGGTGAAATCCTTCCTGATCAGCAATGCGCGCTACTGGCTGGACCGTTATCACATCGACGGCCTCCGCGTTGACGCCGTCAGCTCGATGTTAAAATTGAACTATTCGCGGAAGGAAGGGGAGTGGGAGCCCAACGAACACGGCGGGGATGGCAACCTCGAAGCGATTTCCTTTATCAAGGATCTCAACCAGACCCTTTACCGGGATTTCCCCGACATCCAAACCATCGCTGAAGAAGCCACAGACTGGCCGGGTGTCAGCCGCCCGACATTCGCCGACGGTCTCGGCTTTGGCATGAAATGGATGATGGGCTGGATGCACGACACCCTCGACTACTTCAAGCTCGACCCGCTCTTGCGCGGCGGCAGCCAGGACAAGTTCACCTTCTCGATGATGTACTATTACGACGAAAACTTCGTCCTTCCACTGAGCCACGATGAGGTCGTGCACGGCAAGTCTCCCATGCTCTACAAGATGCCCGGTGACGAATGGCAAAAGGCTGCGAACCTGCGCCTGCTCTATACCTATATGATGACCCACCCCGGCGGCAAACTGCTGTTCATGGGCAACGAGTTCGGCGCTACGACCGAATGGAATTACAAGACGGAGCTCCCCTGGGGGTTATTGAAGTATGACAGCCACCGCGGGATCAAGGACTGCTACCGGGATCTGAACCACCTGCTGACCGGCCAGCCCGCGCTGTACCAGAACCAGTTCAATATCTTCGGCTTCGAATGGGTTGACCTCCAGCACCGCAATGAAAGCGTGGTCGCCTACCGCCGCAAGGGCCGAAACCCCGCCGACGACCTGCTGATCATCCTGAACTTTACCCCCGTCATCCGCCGTGACTGGCGCGTATATGCTCGCGGCAAAGACCGATGGCGCGAGATCTTCAACAGTGATGATCGAAAGTACTGGGGCACCGGCGACACCAACAATCCGCTTATTCCCGTCAAGCTGATCAACGAGACCGATGAAGGATATGAACTGATCGTGCATTTGCCGCCGCTGGGGGGGATCGTGTTAAAATAGGTTGAAAATTGCGCCTCTTTGGTGTATCTTTGTACAAATTCGAACCATGTTGACTTATAACGCCATCATAAAAGAGCTCAAAAACATACCGGTGAACCGGCTGGAAGACCTCTACAAAATGGTTCGTTCCTTAAACCCCAATTCCAGGAAATCAGCTCAGGTCAAAAAGAAGATCTTGTCTTTCTCCGGCGCTTT
The DNA here is from genome assembly GCA_035508835.1 of Puia sp. Classification (GTDB taxonomy): domain Bacteria; phylum Bacteroidota; class Bacteroidia; order Chitinophagales; family Chitinophagaceae; genus Puia. The sequence goes on along the minus strand of DATJMG010000038.1, from coordinate 10,443 downwards.
TGCAGACATGTCCTCCAAAGATTATGCAGATTTTGTCAATGAGACAAAAAAGACGCGAGCCGGCCTCTTTGATCGTAAATTCGAGTAACAATAAGTGGAACTCGGAGAACCGAAAAGCTGATGAAACCTTCCCTGCTTGATACAGATATTTTATCGGAGTTTCTAAGGGGAACCGTTGGCGTGACGGCAAAAGTTGCCGAGCATGTGGAGGAGCATGGGCATATTAATTTCAGCATTATCACGTATTATGAAATCATGAACGGTCTCCTTTATAAGGATGATGGCAAATGACTTGCAACTGATCACCAACAATACCGATCATTTCAAACGTATCAAGGGATTACATTTAGATAATTGGGCAAAATAATCATTCATCAACAAAAAAATCCTCTACATCCGCTCCGGCATCCGTATCCCCAGCAACCCCATCCCCGACCGCAATACATTGGCCGTCAGCTGCGCCAGCCGCAGGCGCAACACCTTCTTCTCCGGCGACTCCGCACCCGTAATAGAATGCACATTGTAGAATGAATTGAACGTCTGCGCCACCTGGAACGCATATGCCGCGACCAGCGACGGATTCATCTCCTCACCCGCCTGCACGACAACCGACGGATATTTCTCTAACACCACGATCAACGCCTTTTCCAGGGACAGCAACGCGGTGCTCATCGGGCCCGCGAAAACCGAATCTCCCTCCTTTCGGAAGATCGACCGGATCCGCGCATACGCATACTGGATAAAAGTCGCCGTATAACCATGAAGGTCGATCGACTCCTCCGGATTGAACAACATCCGCTTCTTCGGATCGACCCGCAGCAGGAAGAACTTCAGCCCGCCCAACCCGATCGTTTCATACAACACATCCAGCTCGGACGCCGAAAAGCCTTCCGTTTTCCCCTGCTCGATCGTCTTGCGCTCCGCTTCGGCATGCATCTCGTCCAGGATCGCATCCGCATCGACAACCGTTCCTTCCCGCGTCTTCATGCGCCCCGTCGGCAATTCTACCATTCCATAGCTCAAATGATAGATTCCATCAGCCGACGGCAATCCCAGCTTCCGGCAGATCAGCTTCAGGACCTTGAAATGATAGTTCTGTTCGTCACCTACCACATAGACACTGCGGTCAGCCCCGAACTCCTCATATCGCTGTACCGCCAATCCGATATCCTGTGTGATATACACCGCCGTCCCATCCCGGCGCTGCACGATCTTCTGATCCAGCCCGTCGGCGCACAAGTCGATCCAGACGCTTCCATCCTCTTTCTTAAAAAACACTCCCCTTTCCAACCCCATCTCCACCAGTTTCTTCCCCAGCAGATAGGTATCGCTTTCGTAATAGATCTTGTCGAAATCGCTGCCGATGCGGGCATAGGTCGCGTCGAAACCTGCATAGACCCAACTGTTCATTGTCTTCCAAAGCCCGATCACCTCCGGTTTGCCCGCCTCCCAGTCGACCAGCATCTGTTGCGCCTCTTTCATGATGGGCGCCTCCTTCTCCGCTTCCTCTTTCGACATCCCGCGCGCCACCAGGTCATCCACCTCCTTCTTATACTGGTCGTTAAAAAGTACGTAATAATCGCCGACAAAATGATCCCCCTTGATCCCCGTATCCGCCGGCGTGGCCCCTGCCGCAAACCATTTCCACGATACCATGCTCTTGCAGATATGGATGCCGCGGTCATTGTCAATACAGGTTTTGACAACCTCATAGCCGTTGGCCTTGCAGATCTCGGCGACACTCCAGCCCAAAAAATTATTCCGCAGATGCCCCAGGTGGAGCGGCTTATTGGTATTGGGGGAAGAATATTCGATCATCACCTTCCGCTCACTCGCCGGCCGCCTGCCATAATCGGGCTGGTCGAAACTTCGGGCCAGGAAGATCAGCCAGCAGCTGTCGGCAACCGTGAGGTTCAGGAAACCCTTGATCACATTATATCCGCCGAAAAGATCGGGCCGCTCCCGCACCAGCGCCTGCCCCAGATCGTTGCCCAAGATCTCCGCGGAGCGCCGCAACGGTTTGACAAGCGAGAACAGCACGACCGTATAATCGCCCTCGAACTCCGGCTTCGTTTCATTGACGGAGATCTCCCCGTTCTCCGGATAGTACTGAAAATCGGCTGAAAGAACCTGCAGCGTAGCTGCTTTGATCTGGCTGATAATGTCCATTGGTTATAAAAGTCCTGATGTGGCCGCAAAAATACAACAGGATCGTGAATTGTAGCGATTTGTCAGTATCTTCGCGCTTTAAGGCAGCCGACTTTATGATAAAGAAGTGGATCACCGGTTTCATCGATTTCTTCTATCCCCCTTTCAGCAAGCTGATGCCCGTTCAAACCTTCCGCTATGCGGTCTGCGGAGGCACCAATACCTTGCTGGATATCTTCCTGTATTTTGTCAGTTATCACTATATCCTCCACGAAAGATTCGTCAACCTGGGCCTTGTCACCATCTCCCCCTATATCCTCGCATTCCTGATGTCATTTAGTATCAGCTTTCCGGCAGGCTATCTGCTGAATAAGAACATCGTCTTCCCGAACTCGGTTCTGCTCGGCCGCGTACAGCTGTTCCGCTATTTCCTGCTGGTCGTCATCTGCCTGGCACTGAACTATATTTTCATCAAGCTCTTCGTCGAACAGTTCCATCTCTATGCCACCGTCGCCAAGATCCTGACCACCATCATCGTCGTCTCTTTCAGCTACCTCACGCAAAAGAATTTCACCTTCAAAACCGAACGCGTCAAGGCGAACGAACCGCTTGACTAATGTTCCTTCGGCTGCGTCATGCTGAACCAATTCCCGACGCCATCGGTGATGATCGCTTCGATGCCATAGAACTGCTCCTTCGGCTCCCCCTTGAACACCACCCCTTTGGCCTTCAGCTCTTCATAAGTAGCCCGGCAATCCGGTGTCTGCAGCACGCCCGCACCCAGCGCGCCCTTCTCCAGCAGCACTCGAAAGGCATTTTTGGTCTCCTCATCATAACCCATCGCCCCGGCCGTAAGCGGCGCGAGGATGGCGATCTGCAATCCGGGCTGTTCCGGCGGCGTAACCGTCAGCCAGCGAAAGCCGTTCTCCATTTTCTGATCGAAAGCTACTTTGAAACCCAGCTTGTTCACATAAAAATCGAAAGCCTTGTCCTGGTCGAGTACAAAGATGGAGGCATGCGAGACTTTGGTGATCATAAAAGAAATGTTTTAGGCCATAAAACTACCCCTTCGCCATCATCCCGGCATCTCGATTATTGCTTTTTTGGCGCCACGATCTCATCGATGAAACAGAAGGGGATCACCCGGCGCGGCTCCTCTTTCGCCTGCACCCGCAAATGCCTGGAAGCCTCGCGAAATTCGCCGGGCGCCACCCCGGTCTCCTTTTTGAACAATAGACTGAACGACCCGATACTCTCAAACCCGACCTGCATGCAAACCTCTCCGACCGTACAATGGGCATCCGCCGCCAGTATCCGCCTGGCATGATCGATCCGCTTATACGTCAAATACTGGTGCGGCGTCCGTCGATAAATGCGCCGGAACATCCGGTGAAAATGATACCGCGACAGACAAGCCTCGCCGGCGATCGCATCCAGGTCGATCGGTGAATCGAAATGGTCGTCGATAAAGACCTTCGCATCAACGATCTTTTTATATACGTCTGCGGCGATCGGCATGCGCGGGGCCGCTGAATTAAAATGCGGTTCACCAAATTTAATGTTTGTAATTCAAATGCTTACATTAACTTGTTGGCACAATTTTAGGGGTTCGTTGTTAGTATAGATGATCACCGTTATCATACCTGCATTTAATGAAGAGTCAACCATCCGCCAGGTCATTCGCCAGGCCAAACGGAACGAGCTCGTCAATGAGATCATTGTGGTCGACGACCTCTCTACCGATCACACCGTCGCCGAAGCTGCTGAAGAGAATGTCAAAGTGATCACACCCACCCACTCCGGGAAAGGCGAGTCGATGCGCGAAGGGTTGCTCATGGCTAAAAATGAGATCGTGGTCTTTCTCGAACCCGATCTCCCGGATTACGACAAGGATATCGTGGGCCTGCTCACAGCCCCGTTAATAGAAGATGAAGCCGATTTCGTCAAATCCTATTTCGAACGCCCGGCGGGCCGGGTCGCCGAGATCCTCGTTAAACCCATGCTGGAATTCTTTTTTCCCCATCTGCTCGAATTCCGCCAGCCGCTCAGCGGCATGATCGCCGGTAAAAAATCCATCTTTCAAAAGGTGGAGTTCGATAATGATTATGGAGTGGATATCGGCCTGCTCATCGACATGCACCAGGTCCGGGCCCGGATAAAGGAGGTCTGTATCGGGGAAGTCGAGAATGACCGGCATCCGCTCCATGTCCTCGGCCGCATCTCCAAACAGGTCGCCAATGCGATCTTCAAACGGGTGAATATTTTTGACCAGGGCCGCCGCCAGGAAGACTCAGGCCCCCAGATGCGGGAACAGGTGGAATTCGCACTCAAGGAAATGGACCGGCAGCCCAGGAAGATGATCGTCTTCGACATGGACAACGTCCTCCTCCAGGGCAGCTTTATCCACGCGGCTGCCCGCCAGTTCGGGTTTGCCAGGGAACTGCAGGACATCCAGCAGCAACCCAAGAGCCCCTTCATAAAGACCCAGAAGATCGCTCGCCTCCTCGAAGGACGAAGCTTTGCCGAACTGATCCACGTTGTGGAATCGATTCCCCTGGTCGGCGATGCCGTCGCGACCATCCGGGAGCTCCAGATCCGCGGTTATGTCTGCGGGATCATCAGCGACAGCTACCACGCTATCGCCAACCATGTCAAAAATCTCCTCGGTCTCGACTTTACGCTCGGCAACGAACTTGAATTTCAGAAAAGTGTGGCCACCGGGGAGGTCCGGATCCCCTCCCAACTCCTCAAAGACCGGTTCAGCCAGTGCGAGCACGACCACTGCAAATCGAATATGTTTCAATACATTCTGCACCGTTTTGGCATCAGCCTGGCAGACGCCGTGGCAGTCGGTGACGGCGAAAGTGATATTTGTATGGTCAAAATGGCGGGAACCGGAATTTCCTTTAACTCCACCACCCCCGTCCTCGACCAGGTGGCAGATTATGTATTTCGTGACACGTCACTCCAACCTGTGCTGGGAGTGGCGAGGTGACAAACCTGCCATTTTTTCACTTTTCTCTGCGTGGCATAATGATTGTCAATGCTTACCAGATAAATCTATTAATATGGGAAAAATTATCGGAATTGACCTTGGCACCACGAATAGTTGCGTAGCCGTAATGGAAGGCAATGAGCCCGTTGTCATCGCCAATGACGAAGGCCGCAGGACGACCCCTTCCATCGTCGCTTTCCTCAAGAATGGGGAAAGGAAGGTCGGGGATCCTGCCAAAAGACAGGCGATCACCAACCCCGTGAACACGATCATGTCTGTCAAGCGTTTCATGGGTCGCCGTTACGACGAAGTGACCAACGAGATCACCCACTGGAGCTATAAGGTCGTCAGAGGAGATAACAACACGGTCCGCATCGATATCGACGGCCGCTTATATACCCCGCAGGAAATTTCCGCGATGATCCTGCAGAAAATGAAGAAAACCGCGGAAGACTACCTCGGCCAGGAAGTATCCGAAGCCGTGATCACCGTCCCGGCCTATTTCAACGACGCCCAGCGTCAGGCCACCAAGGAAGCCGGTGAGATCGCCGGGTTGAATGTCCGCCGGATCGTCAACGAACCGACGGCTGCAGCCCTTGCCTATGGCCTCGATAAGGCCGGGAAAGATGAGAAGATCGCCGTATTCGACCTGGGCGGCGGTACCTTCGATATCTCCATCCTCGAACTGGGAGATGGCGTATTCGAAGTGAAATCCACGAACGGCGATACCCACCTCGGCGGTGACGACTTCGATAAGCTGGTCATGGACTGGCTGGCCGAAGAATTCAAAAAGGATGAGAACGTTGACCTCCGCAAGGACCCGATGGCGCTTCAACGATTGAAGGAAGCCGCCGAAAAGGCCAAGATCGAATTGTCATCTTCCAGCGAGACGGAGATCAACCTGCCCTATATCACCGCAGTGGATGGCGTACCCAAACACCTGGTGAAAAAGCTGACCCGCGCAAAATTCGAGCAGCTGGCCGACAGCCTGTTCGAACGGTGTCTCAAGCCCTGTGAACAGGCCCTGAAGGATGCCGGCATCAGCGCCTCCCAGATCGACGAGGTGATCCTGGTGGGCGGCTCGACGCGGATCCCCAAAGTTCAGGAGATCGTCGAGAAATTCTTCGGCAAGAAGCCCAACAAGGGCGTCAACCCTGATGAAGTCGTTGCAGTCGGTGCCGCTATCCAGGGCGCCGTATTGACCGGGGAAGTAAAGGACGTGCTGCTGCTCGACGTGACCCCGCTTTCGCTGGGGATCGAGACGATGGGCGGTGTCATGACACGCCTGATCGATTCCAATACGACCATCCCGACCAAGAAATCGGAAACGTTCTCTACCGCCAGCGATAACCAGCCCGGCGTCCAGATCCATGTGCTGCAGGGCGAACGGCCGATGGCCAACCAGAACAAGAGCCTGGGTACCTTCAACCTCGACGGCATCCCGCCGGCCCCCCGCGGCGTCCCGCAGATCGAAGTCACCTTCGACATTGACGCCAACGGTATCCTCCATGTAACGGCAAAGGATAAGGGCACCGGGAAGGAACAGAAGATCCGGATCGAAGCAGGCAGCGGCCTCAGTAAAGAAGAGGTCGAACGCATGAAAAACGAAGCAAAGGCGAATGAGGCGACCGACAAGGCGGCCCGTGAAAAAGTCGATAAGGTCAACCAGGCCGACAGCCTGATCTTCCAGACCGAAAAGCAGCTGAAAGAATATGGCGACAAGCTTCCGGCAGACAAAAAGGCGCCGATCGAAGCGGCGCTTAACAAGCTGAAAGAAGCGCACAAGTCACAGAACCTTTCGGCCATCGACAGCGCTGTTGCGGAAATGAACAACGCCTGGACGGCAGCCAGCGAAGAGCTTTACAAAGCTACCCAGCAGGCCGGGGCACAAGGGCAGGGCGGTCCCGGTGGTCAGCAGACCGGCCCGAACGGCGGCCAGCAGGCCAATACCGGCGGCGAGAATGTAACCGACGCCGAGTTCGAAGAAGTGAAATAAGATATTGATTATCAATAGTGTGAAAACCCCACAGTTGCGGGGTTTTTTTTTGGCGAACGTTTGGAATATCCCAATTTATTCGTATCTTTGCAAACGAAATCGGGACCAAGCTAAAACGATTTAGTACTACAACCTGAGAGATCTCTGCCGACACACTTCTTCAACGATTCTAAAGTGGTTTTTTTCTCCTGGTGCCCGTGACAAAATTGTAGATTAACAAAAACAGATAGTTATGAAAAGTGACATTATGCACTCGCGTGTGCAATTGGAAAAAGACATCCTTGACAGATTGGTAACCGAAGTACACGAAACGGTAGCGACGGATGTTCAACTGGCAAAAGCAAAAAAGACCCCTTCGTTTGGAGTCCTTGACCTGTGGAATCTCCGGCGTAACACCCGGTCTGCCCGTCAGGCGATCAAACAACCTCGCATCGTTAACGGATTCGGTTTCTAATAAGGATAGCTGGACATTGCGCGCCGGCCCTTCGGGCCGGCGCGCCCATTTTACCCATTTCATATGATCCCCATCTTCTCCATGAGGAACGATGCATTCCGGTTCCGCGCAATCCCCCGCCGTAACCGGTAATCAAACCGCAAATCCCCGGCTTCGATCACACTCTCAAAACAAAAGTTTGCCGCTCTTCCCGGCAGCTCGGATTCCAACGCGCCCAGCGCCAGATCGTGGGTCGCAAATAACACCAGACATCGATACCCCAGCAGCTTTCTGGCAAAATGCTCCGACCCGTACGTCTTGTCCTCCGAATTGGTGCCCCGCAGGATCTCATCGATCAATACGAGGGCAGGGGCCCCCGTCTCGAGCGACCCGATGATCTGCCTGAGCTTTTTGAGCTCCGCCATGAAATACGAAGTCTGCTCCTGCAACGAATCACTGATCCGCAGCGACGTCAGCAACTGCATGGGCGTGAAGGAGAATTGCGTAGCACACACCGGTGACCCGCATTGCGCCAGCAACAGATTTACCCCGACCGTACGCAAAAAGGTCGTCTTCCCCGACATATTGGAACCCGTCACCAGGATGAGCTTCTCCTCGCGGCCGATCCTGAAGTCATTCGCTACGCATCGATCCGCCGGGATCAACGGATGCGCAAGCTGCTTCGCTTCGATGAATAGCTCATCCCCTTCGATCGCGGAGGGATACGCGCAATCCGGGTGATTGAACGCAAACGTCGCCAGTGAATTCAACGCCTCGATATCCCCGACCGCCTCCGTCCATGCCGGGAGATTATCCCGGTACCGGGCTTTCCAGCGCTCCAGCGCCACCATGCACTGCAGGTCATAAAAGCCTAGACTGTTCAGCAATACGAATACGAGCAGGTTCAACCGCTGATCCAGAAAGGAGGTCAGCTGTGACAAGCGCCGGATGGCTCCATGCGCCTCCTTTGCCCGGCGGCGCAGTTGCTCCAGCAGCGGCGATCCGCCTGTCCCGGCCCCGCTGAAGACGGAGAGGATATCTGCATACTGGTCCAGGACCGCCTGCTTATGTCCGATCAGCTGATGCTGCCGCTTTACGTAGGCAGAAAAAGAACCGATGATGAGCCAGCTGACTGCGATCGAGCTCACCACCGGGCTGTAACCGCCGCCTGTCAGGGCATAGAGCAGCAACACGACATTGATAGCCGTCATGATCCCTATCACCGCGCGGAGCCAGACCAGGGGATACACCCGCGGCGGCATATGGAGCCAATCCGTCAAGGTTCGCAGATCGGCCCGATTCACCTCCGGTGACACCCCGGCGCCCGACCCTGCACGCCCCGCCTGCAGCCCTTTTGCCGTGAGCAGCCGCCGCAGATCGGCCTGACCTGCCAGGACCTTTACCGCCTCCTGCCGCTCCCGGATCCCGCTCGCCGCCGGCAGGGGCTGCCGGAGCCATCCGGCCAGCGCCTCCGTCCCATGCAGCGTCGTGGTCCGGTTCAACATATGAAAGATCGATAAAGGCCCGAAAATGTCCAGGTCATCCCCATAGATCACCCCCGGCAAAAACGCTCTCCCATCCGGGAACTTGTTCGGTTCCCCCTGCAGCATCGCCCACTCGTTCGTATCGACAAAAACCAGCCTCGCCCAGAGCAACCGCCGGTCCTTGAGCCGGAAATACCAGTTCACCGCAGCAACAAACCCCGCCGCGAGGCCCAGCGCAGCCGCGAGCCATAATACCGACCACGCCCGGATGAGCTCCCATACCGCCCCCGCAAGCCCAACAAAGACCAGCAGCCGCAGCAGGGAAACAGCATTGGTCCTCCGCCGGATCTGACCCATCCGTTCGCTGCTGGCGCCGATCGCCGCGGTATAATAGCCGGCTTTGTTCATGGGAACAAAAATGCCACCTGCTGGTGGCAAATTCATATACTTTTAATCAAATATTCTTAAACAATATCGAGCGCCTTTACAAAAAAGGTGCCCACAAAAGGGATGATCAGGGTCAGATATTCAAAATGCGCCGCGATCGCCCAAACGAACGCTGCAGCTGAAATAAAAAAGAGAAGCCAAAATATGCCGGTATTTTTCTTTTTCTGTTCCATGAATGATGATTTTTGCAACTATTTTTGCGAAATTAGGTCAATTACCTCAAAACTCACCGCTTTCCTTGATTCATAATCAAAAATTTAGTCTAAATTAGCGGCATAATGTAAAAAATACACATTGTCGGCCGTCGGGCCGCAATAGATTGCCTGCTTTAAGAAAAAGTTGCTGAAATAACCATGAAGATCGATTTTTACCTACGCTTCTATACCCAGCCGGGACAATCCATGTGGCTTTCAGGTAACTGGACCGTGCTGGGCGAGGATGATCCCGAGAAAGGCTTTCCCTTACAATACGTCAACGGTGAATTCTGGCACGCCAGCCTGGAATTGGATGTCTTCCCGGCCGAGCCGCTGGTCTATCACTATATCCTCCGGGGGCAGGAAGGAACCCTTACCGAAGAAGGCGGCAATGACCGGTACCTCGATGCCCCGAAACCAGGGACGCGGGAGATCCAGGTCATCGACACCTGGAATTATGCCGGCGAGTACGAGAACGTCTTCTATACCTCGCCCTTCCGGGAGACCCTGCTGCCGCATCACAAGGCGACCAAGAAAGGCCGGCCGCGCACCGATTTTACCCATGTCTTCCGCGTGAAAGCGCCCCTGCTGCTGGAAGGCGAGACGGCCTGCCTGCTGGGCAGCGGCACCGCCCTCAATGACTGGAGCCGGGAGAACCCTATCCACCTCGTGCCCGAAGGCAACTGGTGGACAGCTTACTTGTCCATCCCCCCGGAAAGCTTTCCCATCGAATATAAATACGGGGT
>DATJMG010000037.1:0-23910 GCA_035508835.1 Puia sp. | reverse complement strand
CCGGACCATGACGCTGATGGTCTCCGCATTGGAAAGCGAGCAAAGGTTGGAGGTATCCGGCGCCACCAGGGCTTCCATGGCAATGTCATTGGTAGCGCGGGTCAGGGTGATATCGTCAAAGGAATATCCATTGTTCAGGTTGCCGTCGGGGATCACGTCGGTGGTCGATGTATAGCCTTCCTCACCGAATTTGATCTGGAAGCTGCTGCTGACCGACTGGGAAGCAGATTGGAGGATACCGGTGATGTTGATATGTGGAGAGGGCTGATAAATGCCGATATTGGCCGCGTTGGAGTCGAGTGTATAGACAGGGATCCAGGCTGACTGATCGTTACCCCTGATCCATACCTGGTTCCCGGGGAGGCTGAAGGTAGTTCCCTGGTTCTGAAAATAGAAATCGAGCCAGATCTGGTCGCTCGCGGAATAATTCGAAAGATTGAAGGTAGTGATCAGGCTGTCGGACGTCGGTCCTGCGCCGAAGTGGACAGCGTCCAGCGTGGAACAACGGTTGCCGGTCCGGGCAAAACCGGTATTGATGAAGGTGCTTGCCCTTCCGTTCGACGTGTCGGTGCGGAAGTCGCAGCGGTCGTCGCCCGCCAAACCCGTGGTCGGCGAAGTATAGGATGCGGCGGCGGTTGTCTCGAACCCTTCGGTGTATGCCGGGTTCAGGGTCAGCGGATCGTTGCTGAGGCTTCGGATGGTGGAATGAAGAGTATCGTTGCCGGGTTGCGGGTCGCCGGGGTAGGAGACCCAGACCAGGAGGTTGTAGGTACCGGCAGCAGAGAAGTTAAAGGGAGTTGCAAATGTATAGTCATACGTCCCGTTAGCGGCGATGGTTGCGCTGCTGGTCTCGGTGACGGTGGCGCCCCCATTGACCTGGTAGGACAGGTTAAAAGAAGTACCGGAGGGAATGGTGCCCAGGTTCTTCAGCTCCACGCTGATGCTGCTGCTGCCAGGCAGTCGGGTGGAAGTAAATTGACGGCCGGTAAGCGGAGCGATCAGCGAATCGATCGTATAGTCGTTATTAAGCGTGGTGAGCGAGCAGGAACCACCGGATGGGGTGACGTTGCCGGCAACCGCTCTCCTGCCGGGACTGGAGCCGTCGAGGGCGCGGACGGAAAACCAATAGCTGCTGTCGCGGTTCAGGTTGCCCTGAAGCCAGGTAGTGTCCGTTGTATTGGCGATCTTCACCATACTGTCTCCTTCGAGCTGCATGATGTCGTAGCTGGTAGCGGAGGGGATAGTGTTCCAACGCAATTGCGCATAACCCTGGCAGGGGTTGGAGACGGTCAGTGTGGGTTGCCCGATGATGGTGATTGGATAATGGGATTGGTCGGAGTAGGAAGTTGTGTTTGCCCTGATCCTGACGATGGCGCCGTTGGTTACCGTGGCAGGCACCGTCCAGGGGAAGATACCCGCGGAGGTTGCGGCGACCGCGTTGTTGATGAGCGTCCAGGTGTTGCCGTTATCGGTGGAATAATCGAAGGTAAAGGTATTGGCACCTGTTCCATAAGCGTTCCATCGGATGTTTTCGACGTTTCCGGGAACCCAGGTTTCGTTCCCGTAGGGGTAGATCAGCTGTATGGAGGGTTGGATGACTTCCCAGGTGATGGCGTAGGGTTGGGGCCCCTGCGGGACCTCCGTTCCGTTCACGGTGATGGTGAAGGTCCCGCCGGTGGGGTTGTTGATGACAACCTGTTCGATATTGTTGAGGGTGTCGATCCCTTCGATGGCGACGTCGCTCACATGCGCCGGATCGGGGTTGAGGATAAGCGGATGGTGAACGGTTCCGCCGGCGTCGGTTACTGTCAGATCGAGGTTGTTGACGAGGGCGGTGGCAGCAAAGGGAGCGGCGGGATAGTCGGTCCAGCACAGCATTACGCGAACCTGCTGCGCGCCGGCGGGGACGTTGATCGTGGAGCTATTATTGTTTCCGTCGGCCAGCTGGCCTGTGGCGTACTGGTTATTTTCCAGGGCCAGGTCTGCGGCCAGCGCGTTCAGGTTGCCGAAGCCAAAGGTAAAGTCGGGGCCCGGGTTGCCCAGGTCCGTGGCGGTATTGCATACGAGTGCTTTCAGGAGTGCCGAGGACGGGTCTGTGCCGGGGTAAAGCTGGCGGTAGCGTTGTACGAGCAGCGCCAGGGTACCGGCGACTGTCGGCGAAGCCATGCTGGTGCCGCTCTCGGTGCGATAAGTATTGTAGGGCCAGGTGGAATAGATATTGGTGCCGCCGGCAACGATCTCCGGTTTGATCCGGCCATCGCCATCGGGGCCGCAGCTGGAGGTATTGTTGATCGTATTATTGCCATTGTAGGCGCTTCCGATGGTCAGGATATTCTTGGCCGACTGGAAACCTGATTTGATCGTGTAGTATTGGAGGGGAAAGGGCGAGCAGGTATAAAGTCCATCATTGCCCGCCGCAAAACTATGCAGCAGGGTAGGGTAGGTCCAGGCCTGCAGATCGGTATAATTCGCGAGATAATCGTACGCGCCGTCATTGACGCAGCCGCCGTCGTAGTCGGTATAGGAATTGGAGGTCAGGGTCATGTCATAGTCGCCGAGATAGACCGGCGCTTCCAGCAGGATATCGCTGAAATACTGGTTGATCAGGATGGCATGCGGGGCCATGCCCTGAAAGTAAGGGTTGAGGATGCCCCCACCGGCGGCGGTCCCCGAAGTATGGACACCATGACCGGTACCCGGCGGGGCGGAGAACCGGTCGATCTCACGGCCGCTGAAATCGATATGAGTATAGGGATCGGTGTCATCCCCGATCCCGATGGCGACCCCGTCGCCTTTCAGGTTCCTCCCGGAAGGTGCCGCGAGGGCGTCGGCGCCGTGGGTTGCCCGGTTATTGTAATTAAGGGCTTTTGGGGTCAACGGCTGCGGCGCGAGGTAGCTGACAAAGGGCAGGGCGGCAACCTTCTCCAGGATGGCGAAGGAGTTTGCCCGGATAAAGACGGTATGGGCGGGGCGGATGCGGGTCGGAACGATGTCGGCCCCGGCTGCGGCGATCTGGCGGCGGACTTCCAGGGAGTCCAGTGTGCCATACCAGCTTACGGCGATGAGGAGGCCGGAGTATTGCGCGGTCGTGGCGTCGGGGTGTCGGGTGAGGCGGCTGGATAGCTTCAGGGCGGGGGGAAGTGCAGCAACGCTATTGACGGCATACCGGCGCAGGTCGGCGGGGGAGAAGCCGGTGTCGACTTCGGCGAGATAGGCGTGGCCGGGGATATAGTCGAAGAGGCGGATATCAAGATCGGCCAGCTCTTTTTTCTGCTGTGCATCGGGGAGGCGGTCGAATTGGAGGACGAGGTAGTATTTGCCGGCATGGCGCGCAGGGCGAAGTGAATCTTTCCGTAACCGGCCGGTGGTAATATTGAAATTAGCAGGGAGGTTGCCTTCCCTGAACCGGGCGATGGCGGGGATAGGTTGGGCTGAGGCGGGGACCTGCCGGGCTGACGCCGAGACACAAAAGGACAGGATGGCGAGCAGGTTCACCAGTGTCAGCTTGTATAACGTTTTGGTTCTCAAGACCGGTGGAAATGGATTTACAGGGTGGTTATTGACTTCCCTATAACGGCCGTCCAGATTAAATATTGGTGGTGAGTTGAATATTTTCGCTATATTCCCCTCTTATTTACTTGCTTATGAGTGCATCAACCTCAAATTTGTCAACCCCTGCCGCAAGCAATCGTTCGTTGGCCCTCGATGTTTTTCGTGGAATAACGGTTTGTTTCATGATCATCGTGAACACGCAGATCAGCGATGACGTTGCTTTTTCGCAGCTGCAACATGCTAAATGGCATGGTTTTACGCCTACGGATCTCGTATTCCCTTCCTTCTTGTTCGCCGTCGGCAATGCGCTTTCGTTTGCCATGAAGAAATGGGAGGCGATGAGCCAGTCGGCGGTAGTTTGGAAGATCCTGAAGAGAACGATCATTATCTTTTTGATCGGGTATCTTATTATCTATTGGTTTCCGTGGTTTCACCAGGAGCCTGACGGACATTGGGCGTTTAATCCGATCTCGCATACGCGCATCATGGGGGTGTTGCAGCGGATTGCACTTTGTTACGGGATCGCGGCGCTGCTGATCTATTATTGTTCGACGCGCACCGTCGTGATCATCAGTGTGCTGTTACTGGTGGCGTATTGGATTGTCCTCTTGCTTTTCCCGGTGGCGGGCGGCGATCCGTTCGGGATGCTGACCAGTGCGGAGTACCGGCTCGACGTGGCGATATTAGGGGATCGGCATATGTATCATGGCGGGGAAAATGGGGGAGTTGGATTTGATCCCGAAGGTATTCTCAGCACGTTCCCCGCGGTCGTGAACGTGATTGTGGGGTATTATGTGGGGGTTTTTGTCAGCAAGAAGGGAAAGACTTATGAAGGGCTGGCAAAATTATTGTTATGGGGCTGCGGGTTCCTGGCGGTGGCCTGGTTCTGGAACCTGGTCTTCCCGATCAACAAAAAGATCTGGACGAGCTCGTATGTTTGTCTTACGGTTGGGATCGACATTGTGCTGCTCGCCTTTCTGACGTATGTTATCGAGTTTCAGAAGAAAGTGAAGTGGACTTCCTTTTTTGCGCCATTTGGAAAGAACCCGTTGTTCGTATATATCGTTTCGGAGATCCTGATCGTCATTTTCTTTATTATCCCGGTGGGGAAGGATACCAGTTTTGCCGACTGGTCGGGTCAGGGTATATTGAGTATTGTGCCGGGGGCGTGGGGGTCGTTGTTATTTTCCGTGATCTACATGATGATCTGCTGGGGGGTGGGTAAGTATCTCGACGTGAAAAAGATCTATATCCGGGTTTGAGGGGGTGTTACGGGGGTTTGATGAGGTGTTACCCGGGTTTGACGCGATGGTCGCCGGGGGGCTTGACGGGGTGTTACCGGGGTTTGAGGGGATGGTCGCCGGGGTGTAACGGGGTTTGGCCGGCGGGAGGTAAAGGATTAAATTGCGGCCCAAAAGACAGGACGCATGTACAAAGCTGTATTTCTCGACATGGATGGCACGCTGCTGCGGAGTGATCATTCCGTCAGTGATGCGACGGCGCAAACGATCCGGACTTTGATCGGCAGGGGGATCCCGGTGATCCTGGTCAGTGCAAGGCCGGTGAATGCCGTTCTGCCGACGTTCCATGAGATCGGCATTCCGGAAAGTCTTCCCATTATCACATTGAATGGCAGTTATATCGTGGAGAAGGGGCAGCCTGTTTTTGATGTCCGGATCGATCTGGATACGGTTGCAGGTGTGGCGGAGCAGGTGCGTCCTTTCAAGGCGACGATCGCGTATTACCTGCAGCGGGAATGGTATTCGGAGGTTAACGATGCGTGGACGGATCATGAGCAGAAGATCATGGATATAAAGATCCGGGTTGCGCCGCTGGCGGAACTGATCAGGGATTGGGCGGCGCGGAAGATCGCGCCCAATAAGATGATGGTGATGAGTGAGCCGCCGGCGATCCTGGAGATCCAGAAGCATCTCCGGTCGATCTATGACGGGCGGTTGAACATTTATCCGTCGAAGGCTACGTATCTTGAAGTCATGGATAAGGCCGGGTCCAAGGAGAATGCGGTCAGGTTTGTCAGTCAGCGGATGGGGTTGGCGCCGGAGGAGATCATTGCCATGGGGGATAACTACAATGATATCGAGATGATCCGGTTTGCGGGGATGGGTGTTGCGATGGGGAATGCGCCGGATGATATCAAGCCATACGCCAAATATGTGACCGATACGAACAACAATGACGGGGTGAGGAAGGCGCTGGAGAAATTTTTTCAACTGGTGCCCGCGGGTCAGGGGGGGTAGGTGGTGGCGGGTCCGGGGAGTGGGGCGGCGGGTCAGATGATCTCGTAGAGCCGGGCGAGGTTGATGAGTTCAACGGTGTTGGATATCTTCAATTTGTCCAGGATGCGGGTTTTGTGCGTGCCGACGGTGGACTTGTGGAGGCTGAGGGTATTGGCGATTTCGGAAACCGAACTTCCTTTCAACATTTGCAGGACGACTTCAAATTCACGGTCGGAGAGGTCTTCGAAAGGATTGTCCTTTTTCTTGCGGGTCAGCTCGCCCGAGAGGATCTCGGCCAGGTTATCGCTGATGTAGCGTTTTCCGCCCAGGACTTTCTGGATGGCGTATTTGATCTCCGCTTCTTTTGAATATTTGTTCAGGTAGCCATGAGCGCCGATCTTCAGGAATCGTTTGGCGAAAAAGACTTCCTGGTTCATCGTAAAGATGATGATCTTCAGACCGGGGTATTCTTTTAGCAGGTAGGCCGTCAGACTGAAGGATTCCGTGTGCGGCATATTGATATCCAGTATCAGGAGGTCGAACAAGGCCGATTTCATCTTCTTGATCACCGCTTCCCCGTCTTCGGCCTCGTCGATATTCACATCCCGGATCGAGCTATTGATCAGGAGTTTGAGGCCTGCTCTTACGATGGAATGGTCATCTGCGATAAGAATGTTCTGCATTTTCCTGGTTTAAGGGGACAGTTCTCAAATATAAACGGTTTTACTTATACTGAGAGTGCGGGCTGGCAAACTTTTTTCCGGCGGGTTCTGCGTGGTTGTCCGGCGGGTTCTGCGTGGTGGCCTGACGGCTTCCGCGCGGTGGTCCGGCGGGCTCTGGCTGTGGTTACTTAATCGTCCAGATCTCGTTGCGGGCTTTTGCGGCCGAGATCCCCTGACGGTATTTGCGTACGGTTTCGACCAGCTTCCGGTAGCGGGGGGTGACCGTGTGCAGGAGAAGGATGTCAAAGGAGATGATCAGGAAAGCGAGGAGCAGCCATTTGGACCAGTCTCGTTGCAGGAAGGCGTCGAAAAGGACGGGATTGGCCCGTGTCATCCACTGCTCAAAGGCAATAAGCAGGCTGAATGCGACAATCGCCGTGACCAGTTTGAATGAAGCGATGTACTTGTCCAGGATGATCTCCAGTTTGCCCAGGAAGGGGATGAGCGGCAAGCCCAGCAGGGTCGGATAGTCCGCAAACAGCACGAGGCGGAGATGAAAGTAGATGGAATAGGTCAACAGCAGGAAGAAGGCGGTGTACAAATAGATATCCTTTCGCTCGCCCAGCCACTGGGCCCGAAGCAGCCAACCGTCGGCCAGCCACAGCAGGGTAAAGAAAACGATCCTGGCCACCAGTTTCTTTTGGAGGTAGAAGGTGTCGGTCAGGGGGTTCCTGACCACCATTTTTTCCAGGTCGGTGGACAGCACGGGCCGTTCTTCCATGGACATCTCCGGAAAGTTGTTCCACTGCTGGTTCAGCTTGTCTAGCTCCATACCAGCTTATCCTTTAGGAAGGGAATGATGTGGACAGAACCGGCGGCCTGGGGTGTCGGGCGGTTGACGGAGCCGAACAGGTCGTTGGAATCGATCTTTTCGAAATCGATAAAGAGGAGGAATTTATCGTAGTCGCCGGCATTTCCGACCGTCTCAGAAAGTTCTTCCATGGAGCGTTGATAGTCAGGTGACTTGAACTTTATTGCGCGATCAGCGGCCTGATGCATGGTGGCAGTAATGGAATGGAGGGCGGCGATATTGACGCAAGCGCGCAGCATCAGGGTCTGTTTGCTGGCACCGCCTCTGCGGAATCGGATATTCTGGGAGGCGGCGGAAATAATGTCCATAAAAAGGCGCTGATGTTCCTTGTACGTGCGGGAAAACAGGCGGCAAATGGAATAAACGGTTTTGTGCTGTTGTTTGAGGAGGGAGCGCAGATCGGTATCTGCGCAGCTGTGGGTAGAGTTGTTCATACGGTTTCGGATTTAGGTAAACACAGGAATCGGACAACGCTGTAAAATTTTTAATAAAACGACAATTTTGGTACTCAAATTCTGTTTTTATATAGCGAGTGAAGACAAGGCGGAATAGATAATAAGGGTTTGTATGGAAGAATTATAGTAAAAAAACTACTTTCAATTCACTAATTTGCTATAGGGACCGGAACCCCTTTAATCTACCTTGTTGTAGTTTGGCCGGGTTATGGGGGTTGGAGTTAGGCCCGGTTGTCGGGGGTGCAGTTTGGTCCGGTTGTCTGGATTGTAGTCTGGTCCGGTTATCGGGGTTGTAGTCTGGTCCGGTTGTCGGGCCAAACGGAATAGGAAGGAGAACAAATTTTACGCTATAAAATGAGCTATGTATCGCTTGAAAATTCAGAGTCGTTTCTGAAGTGTTTTGAGGTGATCGCAGAAGACAAGTCTTGTATTGTATCTGATTCAGTGTTGTATCTTTCGGGAAAGACGGGTAAAGGTTTCGTAACAGTTGCCGGACTGGCTGCGGGGATCGAAGTTTTGGCTGTGAGCGCATCTATGCTGACGGAGGAACTGGTCTTTAATTTCTTACCATCCCGCGGCGAATCCACGTACTTATTATGTTTTGATGAGATCGACCCGGCGGCGGGCAAGGCTGAGCAGGAAGGGGCGACCGGTCTTCCGGGTGCTTCGCCGGAAGGGACGCAATCCACAGTATCCATCACCGACCTGGCTTTTGGCAAGGTCGTTACCTATCCAAGCGACAGGATCATCCGATCGCTCGTCGTGAGGGTCCGCAAGTCAGGGTTGGAACATCTGATCCAGGACTTCGACGTAGGGACCATTCAATCCATCCTTCAATCTACCGGTAATCAACATTCGCTAAGCTGGCCGATCACGTTCAAATACCGGCTGCTGCTGGAAGACTTTATGACGGAGATCGTGCAGCATCCATTCCGGGAGCTTTTCACGATCCGCAATATTTCTATTTTGGTAGAATATCTTTTGCAGCAGTTCTTCGTGATGGATAAGCTGAGGGGTGACGGGAATGCGCTCAGCATTCAGGATACGCATAGTCTTTCGCGTGTCGAGCAATACCTCTGTCTGCATTATAGGACTGAATTCCCCGGGATCGAGAAGTTGTCCCGGATCTCGGCTATGAGCCCTACCAGCCTGAAGACCAAGTTCAAGAAATATTATGGTGATACATTATTCGGATATTACCAGAAGAACAAGCTGGAGCATGCCCGCAAGCTGTTGGACAGCAAGGTGCCGGTGAAAGTGGTTGCCACGGAGATCGGGTATTCCAACCCTTCTCATTTCACGCTGGCTTTCAAGAAGGAGTACGGCTTTTCTCCCTGGCATTATCTGAATCCGCATTAGTTCGGCCCGAAGTTCTGCCTGAAGTTCTGCCCGGGGTCCGGGCAGAATAGTTCTGCTTGGCAATGCCGGGCAGAACGACGCAAGACCTAAAACCCAAACGCGCGATAATTTACTATGAAACTCCAAGATCCTGTTCCGCAAAAGACCGACCCGGCTATGCACTGGCATCTGGTGCAATTGCCGATAGGCCTGAAAGTAGCTACCGTAAAAGAATCTTTTTCACAATTAGCGCTGGCGCTTCCCGACGCCGGCGAAAAGGGGATCACCCTGACGTTCATCCATTATAAAGGTGAGCTGCTGGTCCATCCTGCCAACCAGCCGGATCAGCAGGGGCAGCCAGCCAGCCCGGGGATGGGGCTTATGTCCGTTTCGGGCCGGCCGCTGCTCTTCCGGTCCGTTGACCCTATTCAATTTTCTGCGCTTTCCATCTTTATTCCCGAGTCGTGGCTTCGGCTATTCGTTGGGGAAAATGTCCAGTTTGCCAAGATCGGTCAGCTGCTCGAGGTGGAAGACAATGTTATTACCAGCCGGCTGGGTCGAAGGCAGATGGCGCTATTCTCCGCAGCGCTCTCCGGTCCCGTTCTGCCCGGACACCGGGCAGAACTATTGCGGATGCAGAACGATTCGCTCGGGCTGCTGGAATACTTCCTCTGCAACCGGCATCGCAGTCTGTTGGGTATGAGCCCCGTGTCCGACATCGAGAATGAGGATGATCTGAGTCTGATCCGCGAGGTAGAATCTTATATTTCGGAGTTCTATTGCTCCGATACATTCACCGTGGACTCTATTTTGAAAAAGACGTATACCAGCTATCACCGGCTCAATTTCCTGTTCAAATCGATCCACGGCATGACCATTTCGGAATATATCCGGAACAAACGCATAGAGAAATCGAAGGAAATGATCGCAGATAACGCGAAGTCGATCAGCCAGATCGCCTATGAGATCGGCTATTCCAGCATCAGCAATTACATCCTGGCGTTCAAAAAAGTGTATCAGATCACTCCCGGAAAGTATAAGAAGCAGATGGGGATGGGGGCCTAACTGCCGGGCAGCAGCAGGCTGATCCGGGTGCCTTTTTGCTCTTCACTTTCAACGGACAGCACGCCGCCCAGACGGCGGGTAAGGTCGAAGATGAACTTATGTCCCAACTGGCTGCCGCTGTTCACGTTTTCCAGGTTGTCCTCGCCCAGGAATGCGGCTATTTGGCGGGAGCTCATTCCCTGACCGGTGTCGGAGATGCAAAACAGTACATTGGCGCACTGGCGGGTCGCGCTAATCCTGATGGAACCCTGACTGGTGTATTTATTTGCGTTGTCGACCAGGTTACGGATGATGGTGATCAATACGTGGGGGTCGGAATGGATCATTAAATCTTCGCCGGCCTCATAGGAAAGCTGATTGCCGCGTTGCTGGACCTGTTCGCTGAAAAAATCGTAGATCTCCTGTAATAGCGGCCGGATCGGGAAAGGGCGGCTGCTGATACTGAAATTATCCCGCTGGCTGGTGATCCAGAGTAAGAAATCTTCAGAAAAATTATAGATATCCAGGGCTCCTTTTTTGACCAGCCAGGCACGTTCCTTCATCTCCGCTGGCGATAGTTCGGGTTGGTTGTCATATAGATCGCCGGCGAGCATGGTCAGGAACCGGAGCGGGGACCGGAGGTCGTGGATCACCAACGAGATCAGCTTTTCCCGCTGGGCGCTGGTTTCTACCAGGGCTTTTTCAGATTCCTGCAGCCTGGCCACGGTATCCTTCAGCCGGGTAACGGTATCGTTCAGGGTCTGTTGGTTTTTGCGGATCTCGCTTCTTTTTTCGGCGAGCTGGTGCCACTTGTGTGCCAGGAGGATACCGAGCACCAGGGCAACCGCGATGATCACCAGCAGGAATGCGGTCGTCTTATAGAAAAGCGGCGGGACGATAATGGTCCAGTTCCGGTACCGGTAGTTATTCTTGCCGAAGCCGTTTACTTTTCGTACGCGGAGGTCATAAGTTCCAGGGGCCAGGCGGCTCAGCGAAACAACACCGTCGGCGGGGACTTCCTTCCATTCGTCATTGAGGCCTTTGAGGTTGTATTCGAGGTAGAGGTTATTGCGATCACCCATATACGGGCAGGATATCTCCACCGACATATTATTGTAGCCCGCCGCGGTTCGGAGGGTGTCGGACCGTTCGACCGGCTGGTTATCGATCTCGATATGGCTCATATCGATGGCGCCGGGCGGGAAATCCGTCTGGAGGGAGTCGGTATAGAAGCAGACCGTTCCTTTCATGGAGAGAAGGCTGACAAAACCGTCCGGAGTGATCACGCCGCTCGAGCGGAAGCCGCCATTGAATTCATTGGTAGGCAGCCCGTCCTGCCGGCCGTAATAATAGTAATGAAGCTCGTTGGTGGTGTCCGCCGCGTAGGTATCCATATCGGCTTTGGGGACCTTGAACAGGCCTTTGTTACTCGAGATCCAGATCATGGAATGGCGGTCATCTTCCAAAAACCAGTTTGCCGTCACGAGAAAGTTATTCTTATCGGCAGGCATGGGATGCCACCGGCCATGATAGCAATAAAAATATCCCTGGCCATAGGTTCCGACAAGGATGGAACCATCGTGGCAGATATGGATGGCCCGGGCCTGGCTCCCTTTCAATTCGGGTACAAGGCTGGCCTCGCCTGTGGCTTCGTTAAACTGCAGCAAACCATTGTCGGTTGCGATCCAGAAGCGGTGCAGGCCCCCCGGGGAAAAGCATTCGTTTGCGGGTTGATCGGCCGGCCGGGTATAGATGCGGCGGAAGCCGGCTGGTTCCACCCGGTAAAGCGACTTTTCGGTCAGACAATAAAGTTGTCCGGAGCTATCCTCCTGGTAGTCGATGACATTCGCATCGAGGGCGGGCAGGAGGGCTATGGGGGTAAGATCGGGTTTCAGTCTGCGGGGCCGGTTAAATACCGCGCCCCATAGCTGATCGTGCCTGTCCAGGTAGAGGCATCGTTGCCAGAAGGTGCCGGGGTCTTTCGCCCGTTCATACCAGCCGTCGGGGCGGAAGGCAAACCAGTCGGTCAGGATCTCGGTATTGTTGCGCAGCACCAGGGGACCAAAGGGGTGCCGGGCGAGAGCCTGTTGCAGCGCGGCGGGCCAGCCGCTGATCGTGAAGTTATTTCGCCGGAGAAAATAGAATCCTTCGGTAGGTGTGGCGACAAGCAGAAGATCAAGCCCGGCGTTATACTCCACTGCGGATATCATTGGGATAAAATTCAGGTTGGCGATAAATTCTACCCGAAGCTTGCCATTTTCTGCCGGCAGGACCCGGTATAACCGGTGGTCGTCCAACAGGTGGGTCATATTTCCGCGGGAAAAGAGGGTATAGGAGGAGCCGGGCAGGGAGGGGGAACGGGCGGAGGCCGGCCGGCCGGGCAGGTCGCCGATAATAGGGCTCGGGCCATAGGTCCGCACGCCGTTCCTATAAACGGCAGTCACGTTAGAGCCTTCCAGCGAATAGAATTGGTGATCGAGTAGTAAATATCGAGTTGGAGGGCCGGTAGGGGTCGGAGGGCCGGTAGTGGCTGCGGGACCGGTAGGGGTCGCGGGGCTGGCAGGGGTCATGGGGCCGGAATGACCTGTCAGCGGGAGCAGGTCCTTGCCATTGAAAAAGAAGAGGCTGTCCTGGTAGATCAGGTAGACCTGGCCGGAGTCGGCGACGAAAAAGTCCTCATTATGGCTGAAGAGATAGCTAAAGATCCGGCGGCGGCGGTCGGATTCAGGGCCGGGATTGGTATTGCGGAGGAAGGAGGTGAAGTCATAGAATTGCCGGCTGGCGTTGATCAGGGAAGGTTTTAGTTCAGCGGGGGTATTGACGGCCTTGACCAGGTGGCTGTTATTGCCGGCATAGCGATAGAGGTTATGGTCGTCGGTCTGGAAGTAGATCGCGCCCTGGTCGTCGGTGGCCAGGTAGGTGATATTGGATTCCATCGCCGGTTTGTCATCCGGGTAATAGAGGTCAAAGGCGTGGCCATTAAACCGGATCAGGCCTACCTGGGAGGCGAGCCAGAGATAGCCATTCCGGTCAAAAAGGAGGTCATTGATGCTGTTTTGGGGAAGGCCGTTCTCATCGGTAAAGTGCCTGATAGCATAGCCGTTAGCCAGTTCTGGCTGGGGGAAAGCGGGAGCAGCAGTCAGTGTCAGCAAAAAGAGAATGAGAATGATAAACTTCGTTATCATGCCTTAACCTTGAAGGCTAAAAATAGTAGAAAAAAAACGAATACAGCGGACAAAATGGCATTTTTTTAAATCAAAAATTTGTTGGATATGTAATCAATGATATTGCAATTGGCGGGCTCTTCATTGTCCGCTTGCGGTGTTTTTTGAGGATTATGAGCAGACCGGCTAGTCGTGCAGGGGTATTTTTACAGTAATCAAAGCGTATTCTATGAATAAAATTTACCCCGAACTCTCTCATTCTTACTTTTTTTTGGCGGTTGATCTGTGATCGGTCCGGTAGCGGAGCATAACTCAAAACGTTCTTACTATGCCGGATTTTGATCTTACCATAGACATCTATGTATTGGCGGCTTTGCTGGTCCTGGCCATGGTGGCAGGTTTCCTTTTCCGGAGTCGTCAATTGGCAAAAAAGAAACGCCAGATCGGCGAATTGGAACATGAGAAAATGCAGGCTTATGCCGAATTGCTGGAATTGCAAAAGGACTATTGCGAGCTCGAACAAAAGGTGAAAGAGGAAGATAGTCCGGTGATCCCGATAATGAAAAAGCAGGATGAGGCGGCTGGTTCGGGAAAAACGGAGAACTTTTGATTATGGCCGGCTTCCGGCCGGTCGCACTATTTTCCCGGAAAATGTCGTTATACAAGGAGACCGGATTGTTGTACTCTGTCGATAAATCTGTTAAAAATCTGAATATCCTGTCATAAAATCCAAAACCGATGAGAGTCCTAACCAACCTGTTATTCAAGGTTGCCGTATCTTCTATGGTGCTGACGGCTCCGGCCATGATCGATGGCCATGCAAATGACGGTGGCATAGTGCTGGACAAAGGCGCGGAATCACCTTTTGCCGCTTCCATCGTGATCAGGAATTATATTGACCATCTGCGGATCTGGCCGGTGCGTGCGTATATGGACCCCGAATCCAGGGTGGAGTCGTTCCCGTATACATCCGGAAAACCGGAGGTCGCGGCGTCGGGGACCGAAGGGGCGAAGGTGGCTGTGGCTCCGGAGGGGGTGAAGGCGGCTGTGGTTCGGGAGGGGGTGAAGGTGGCAGTGGCTCGGGAGGGGGCAAAGGTGGCGAAGGTTGTTGAGGCTCCGCCGGCGCCGATGATGCCGATGCCGATGATGCCGATGCCGGCCAGTGCGGTAAAAGCGGCGGAGATCCGGCGGGTGCTGCATGAATCGGAATATATTTACATGTCAATGGGTTTGGATAAGGAAGGGTTGAGTGAAACGGCTTTCGAGTTTGCCTGGCGCGGATATCACAATTTGGTTAAAAAGGGAAGTATCCGGAAAAAAAGTGTCCTTTCGATCGCGGATTTCAGTCAGTCTTCTTCCGAAAAGCGGATGTATGTGATCGACATTCGCCACCGGCGGTTGCTATATCGTACTTATGTCGCGCACGGCCAGAACTCCGGCGCGGAATATGCGGAGACATTCTCCAATGAGCCTGAATCGTTCATGAGCAGCCTGGGCTTTTATATCACGAAGACCACTTACGTCGGGAAAAACGGGCTTTCGCTCCGGCTGGATGGGGTTGACGACGGCTATAATGATAAGGCCATGATGCGGAATATCGTTCTGCATGGCTGCTCTTATGTAGGAGAGCGATACCTCGAGAGTTTCGGTTCAACGGGTACGAGCCTGGGTTGTCCGGCGGTGCCTGCGGCAATCAGTTCGCGGATCATCCGTGCCGTAAAGGGCGGCAGCTGCCTGTTTATTTACCATCCGACGCAGGAGTACCTGGATCATTCCGTGGTTATCAACGGGTAGCTGATGACAGGGAATGTTCAATAATAAAGATGACAGGGAATGTTCAATAATAAAATAGAACCAATTGCAAAATAAATTATACTTCGGGTTCCTGTAAAGTTATTAAATTGCCGGAAGTTAAGACCCACAAACCTCACCTGTTCCTCTCCATATCCTGAAGCGAAGTGTTTTATGACCCCGCCCCGGTCCTGTGATCTGTCACGGCAATACCGTAGACATCCATCTTTTAACCCAATCGTCCCGTTATGTCAGGTTTTAGACCAAAACTCAACAGGTTAAGGAATATTCCCCACGTGTCATCCATCCAGGAAACCCTTCCCTTCGATCAGGCCTTCGAGATCGAGTATGTTTATGAAGGCGAGTGGAACCTGATCATGATCAAGCCGATCCTGGTTCACTCGGTGGTCATCTTTCTGGTTCAGTTCCCTGATGGTCAAGGGGAATCCATGGCACTTGTTTACAATACGAAAAATGAATGGTCCGACATTGAAAAGGAGTCTACCCGTGAGACCGAGGCGATCGGGATGGCGATCGAAAAATATTATTCAAATCATTATCTGCTCTCTACTCCGTCACATCTGCTGAATTGATGTAGATTTACAGGGATGACCGGGCCGATGCAGATCCTACAAAGCGCCACTTCGGAGCAGCTGCAACAGGCAGTCGCCCTCAATCACAAGGAGCTATTCCGGCAGGAGGCGCTCGCTCTGGGCGGCGATATTATCCTGGCCGGCGGACTTTTCTATACGACGGGTACGCTGCACAGTTCATCGATGATTGCCTTTCCCGAGCTGACGGCCGGGAATGCGGGGGCTCAGCTGGATTCGTTGGTATCCTTCTATTTACATCATCCTCCCGGCGGGGCCGGATGCTGGTCGCTGGATCCCGCCCAGCCTGCAGATCTGGGAGTGCGGCTGTTGTCAAGAGGCTTCCAGGCGGGATGGCGGCCGCATTGGATGGCGCTCGACCTCGGGCAGGTGCAGTCGGATCATCCGTTTCCCAAAGGACTTTCCATCGTGCGCGATAACGATCGCTCTTTGATAACGGTGCGAAACCTGCCGTATGCGCGGGTGGTGGTGCCGAGGCCCTCGGATGCGGCTTTTCCGGGACAGTGGGTACGGTTTGTGGCTTCCATCCGCGGAAAGGTAGTGGGGCAGAGTGTGGTGTTCCTGACCGCCGGCGAATGGGGGGTGGCGGGCATTTATCATGTCGGAGTGGTGCCGCAGTTCCGCAATAAAGGGATCGGCAAAGCGGTGACGCTGGCGGCCTGTCTCTATGCGCGGGAGCGGGGTTATCGATATGCGGTCCTCAATTCAACGGACGTCGGCAGGCCGGCTTACCGGCAGTTGGGATTCCAAACGGTAGGCGATGGCTGGACCTGGTGGATGGTGATCGAGCGGTTGCTTGCCCGGCCGCCGGAGCCGGAGGAGGTGCGGCTGGCCGAAGCGGTGGGCCGGGGTGATGAGGCGGAGCTGGCAGCGTTGCGGGCGGAGTATCCGGCGTATGACCTTAACCGTGTGCTGACAAACGGGATGAGCCTGATCCAGCTTGCAGTGTATTGCCGGCAGCCGCTTGCGGCGTCGTGGCTGGTCGAAGGGGGTTCCGTTTATACTGCTCTGGATGCCTGGGACCTGGGTTGGAAGGACCGGGCCCGCAGGCTGCTGGAATCGGACAGCCGGCATGTAGAGCTATTGTATGGGAAAGAGGAAAAAACCCTGTTGCACATTGCCGCGGAGCGAAACGATGCGGAGCTGGCCGAGCTGGCATTATCTGCAGGTTCGGACCCGCATTGGCGGGACAACACCTGGAAGGCGACCCCGCTGGAGTGGGCCAATCATTTCGGGTATACCGCCATCGCAAGGATCATCCGGGGAAAAGATTGATGGACGGTTGGGTGCTTGATTTGATGGACGGTTGGGTGCTCGCGGCAATATAACGTACTTTCCCTGCCGATCAACAACTACTATCACATGAGAAAACTGCTTCAGCCTTATGTATGCCGGTTCGCCGGGGGCATGTTGGCGTTCTGTTGCTTTCTTTCGGCCGGCTCTGCTTTTTCCCAGGTCCCGGACACGGCTTTGTTCGGCAATCTTCGCTGGCGGATGATCGGCCCGCATCGCGGCGGCCGTACGGTTGGCGGCTGCGGGGTGCCGCAGCAGCCCAATGTCTTTTACATCGGGGTTAACAATGGCGGGGTATGGAAGACAACTGACTTCGGGCGCACCTGGGATCCCATTTTTGACAATGAATCTACGGGGTCGATCGGGGATGTAGCCGTTGCGGCTTCCAATCCGGATATCGTATATGTCGCGAGCGGCGAGGGTATCCAGCGGCCCGATCTTTCAGTGGGTAATGGGGTCTACCGATCTTCCGACGGTGGAAAGACCTGGACGCATCTTGGTTTGGCGGAAGGGCAGCAGATCGGGGGACTGGCGGTCGATCCCAATAATCCCGACCGCGTTTTTGCGGCGGTCCTGGGTCATCCTTATGGTCCCAATCCGGAAAGGGGGGTATATCGCAGTATGGATGGCGGCAAGAACTGGGAGAAGGTACTTTATAAGGACGAGAATACGGGTGCGGTACAGGTAACGATAGATCCCGTCAATCCGCAGGTTGTATATGCCGATCTGTGGGCGGGGCGACAGGGTCCCTGGGAGAACGGCGAATGGAACGGTCCCAACAGCGGGTTGTTCAAATCCACGGATGGGGGGACGACGTGGCGGCAGCTTAAGCAGGGGCTGCCCGATCCGGGACAAGGTTTGTCCCGGATCGGATTTTGCATCGCGCCGTCCGATCCCACGCGGCTTTATGCTACAGTGGCTGCCAACGCCCGGTATGGCGGCATTTATCGAAGTGATGATGCAGGCGAAAGCTGGAAGAAGCTCAACAGTGATCAGCGGTTCTGGGGCAGAGGCGATGACTTTGCCGAAGTCAAGGCCGATCCGAAGAATAAGGATATTGTTTATACGGCAGATGTCGTCGTATGGAAATCGACGGATGGCGGTGCGTCCTGGAATGCGTTCAAAGGTGCGCCCGGCGGGGATGACTATCACCGCATCTGGATCAATCCGGATCATCCCGAGATCATGCTTATCGCCTGCGATCAGGGCGCGATCGTCACCGTTAACGGCGGCCGCACCTTTTCGTCGTGGTATAACCAGCCAACGGCGCAGTTTTATCATGTGAGCACCGACAATGCTTTTCCTTACAACGTATATGGCGGCCAGCAGGAGAGCGGGTCGATCGGGATTGCGTCCAGGGGAAACGATGGCCAGATCACCTTCCGGGAATGGCATCCGGTAGGGGTGGAGGAATACGGCTATGTAGCGCCCGATCCGTTGGATCCCAATATTATTTATGGCGGCAAGATCACCCGGTATGACAAGCGAACGGGTCAGATACAGAATATTGCGCCGGAGGCGATCGCAAGCGGCAAATACCGGTTCCTTCGCACGGCGCCGGTGCTGTTTTCGCCGACCGATCCGCATACGCTTTATTTTGCGGGCAATGTGTTATTCAAAACGCGGGATGGCGGGCATTCCTGGCAGGTGATCAGTCCCGATCTCAGCCGCGAATCGTGGACGATCCCGCCGAGCGTAGGGATCTACAATACGGAAAGTCTGAAACATATGCCCCGCCGCGGGGTCATTTATACGGTAGCGCCTTCGCCGGTCGATGGCAATACCATCTGGGCGGGTACAGATGACGGGTTGGTCCATGTCACGCATGATGGCGGGAAAACCTGGAAGAAGGTGACGCCGCCCGGCGTTGCCGATTGGGCGAAAATCTCGCTGATCGATGCCGGCCATAGTGATGCCAATACAGCGTATGTCGCGGTGAACGGGATAAGACTGGATGATATGCATCCGCATATTTTCAGGACGCACGACGGGGGAGCAACGTGGACGGAGATCGTGCGCGGGCTTCCGGACGATCCCATCAATGTGGTGCGGGAAGACCCGCGTCGCAAGGGGCTCTTGCTGGCAGGTTCCGAGCGGGCGGTCTATATTTCTTTTGATGACGGCGGGCAGTGGGAGCCGTTGAGGCTGAATATGCCGGCCACTTCGATCCGCGACCTTGTTTTCAAGGATGACGATGTTGTCGTTGGAACGCATGGCCGGTCGTTCTGGATCCTGGATGATATGGCCTGTTTGCGGCAGATGACGTCCCGGACCGCAGGGCAGGATGCGGTGCTTTACAAGCCTTCAGCTGCCGTCCGGGTGCGGTGGGATATGTGGCCGGACACCCCGTTGCCGGGGGATGAGCCTGCGGGGCAGAACCCGCCGGATGGTGCGGTGATCGACTATTATCTTGGGCGAGCGGCGTCCGGCCCGGTGACGCTGGAGATCGTCGATGCGGCGGGGAAGGTTGTCCGGCGCTACTCGAGCACCGATACGTTGTATAAGATCGGGGATGTCAACATTCCCCTGTATTGGGTACGGCCGCAGCAGATCCTTTCTGCCCAGGCGGGGCCGCACCGGTTTATCTGGGACCTGCATTATCAGCCGTTGAATGTTCCGGTATCGTATCCGATCAGCGCCGTGGTCGGGAATACGGCTCCGACGCCGACTTCTCCCTGGGTTATGCCAGGCACTTATACCGTCCGGCTCGTTGCCAACGGCAAGACGTATACGCAGCCCCTCACGGTGCGGATGGACCCGCGGGTGACTACGGCAAAGGCTGACCTGCAGCGGCAGCATGACCTCGCGCTGCGGGCATACAGGGGCTGGGACAGCGCCCTGGCGGCCTATGACGGCGTGCGGGCCCTGAGGGCGGAGATAGCGCAGAAATCAAGCGGCGGAGGTGACAGCGGTCTGCGGTCGCTGGACGGCAGGCTTGCCGCCTTGGAAGGCAGTGGCCGCAGGGGGCCGAGGGGCAGGGCAGCGGCGGTATCGGGGATCGTATCCTTCTCGCAGCTGCAGGGTCAGTTTGCTGCGATATTCGGCATCCTCGAGGATGCGGATCTGCCCCCGACGTCCCAGGCGATAGCGGGTCTGGAGACAACCCTGGCAGCCGCAAAGAAGACGTGGGCCGAGTGGGCGAAAATTCAACGAACCTATAATGCACAGCTTAAATAACATGAAACCACTATTATTTTTTCTGCTTGTCATCATTTGCGGGCCGGATACGATGGCCCAAAAGAAGGCGGCTGCCGCCGACCCTACGGATTCGATCTATTTTTCCGCGCTCAAGTTCCGGCTGGTGGGACCGTTCCGCGGCGGCCGGGCGGATGCTGTCGCCGGCAGTCTAACGGACAAGAATATCTTTTATTTCGGGGCTACGGGCGGCGGGTTGTGGAAAACGACCGATGGCGGCAGTAACTGGAAGAATGTCAGCGACGGTTTTTTCGGCGGCGGGGTAGGAGCGGTCGCGGTGGCGCCCAGCGATGGCGGCATCGTATATGCCGGGCAGGGGGAGAGTACGCTGCGGAACAATGTATCCGAGGATATGGGAGGGATGTGGCGCTCTGACAACGGAGGCAGGAGCTGGCGCAATCTCGGGTTGAAGGACAGCCGGCATATTTCCAGGATCGTTGTTGATCCCAGGGACCCCGAGATCGTGTGGGTGGGTGCGATGGGGCATCTTTTTGGGCCCAATACCGAGCGCGGCGTTTATAAAACGACCGATGGGGGCAAGACTTGGCGCCGGGTGTTGTATGTGAATGAGCAGACTGCCTGTTCGGACATTGTGATGGAGCCGGGGAATCCGCAGGTGTTGTATGCGGGGATGTGGCGGGTCCGGCGCACGCCCTATAGTATGGAAAGCGGCGGTGAAGGGAGCGGGCTTTACAAGAGTACGGATGGCGGGGAGACGTGGGTCAATATTTCCGGGCATCAGGGGTTGCCCAAGGGAGTGTGGGGAAATGTCAATATCGCCGTGTCCGCTTCCGATCCGGATAAAGTCTTTGCGATGATCGAGAATGCTGCCGGCGGTCTTTACGTCAGCAAGGATGCGGGTGAGACCTGGACGTTGCTCAACGGGGATAACGCCATCAAGCAGCGCGCCTGGTATTTCAACCGCGTATATGTAGACCCCAAAAACGAAAATATCGTCTATTGTCTGAATGTGGAGCTCGAGCGCAGCCTCGATGGCGGCAAGACCTTTGCGGTCCTGCCTTCTCCTCATAGCGATCATCATGACCTGTGGATCGATCCGGCGGACGGCCATCGGCTCATCCTGGCGGATGACGGCGGGGCGCAGGTTAGTTACGATGGCGGGGCAGACTGGAGCTCGGTGGACAACCAGCCTACGGCGCAGATCTACCGGGTGACGACCGATAATGCTTTTCCCTGGCACATCCTGGGTGCGCAGCAGGACAATACCAGCGTCCGGATCAAAAGCCGGAGTGCGGGCGCTGCGATCACGTCACGGGATTGGGAGCCGACAGCGGGCTTCGAATCCGGGTATATTGTCCCTGATCCGTTGGATCCCGATATTGTGTATGGCGGTAATTACAGCGGGTATCTCGGGCGGCTGAACCATCGGACGGGTGAGAGCCGGGCGATCGATGTCTGGCCGGACAATTCGATGGGCTCGGGTGATGATTCGCTCAAGTATCGTTTTCAGTGGAACTATCCGATCTTCTTTTCGCCGAATGATCCGCACCGGCTGTATGCTGCCGGGAACGTTCTGTTTGCCACAGACAATGGGGGCCAAAGCTGGACGGCGATAAGTCCGGATCTGACCACCAATGACAAATCGAAGCAGGGTCCCAGCGGCGGTCCGATCACCAAGGATAATTCCACGGCTGAATATTACTGTACGATCTATACGGCTGCCGAGTCGCCGCTGGAGAGAGGGTTGTTATGGACAGGCAGTGACGATGGGCTCGTTCATGTCTCCAGGGACAGCGGTTCGCACTGGGAGGATGTGACGCCGCCGGGTACGGGCAAATGGACATTGTGGAATTCAATCGAGTCCGATCCGTTCAGGAAGGGAGTTGCTTATATTGTCGGGACGCGGTTCCGGCTGGATGACTATACCCCGTATATTTTCAGGACCGAGGATTATGGCAAGACCTGGAAGCTCATCACGAGCGGGATCGATCCGATGCATTTTGCGCGGGTGGTACGGGCGGACAAGAGGCGGCCGGGCCTTTTATATGCGGGGACGGAGTATGGGATGTACGTCAGTTTTGACGACGGCGCGCACTGGAAACCCATGCAGCTCAATCTGCCCATCGTACCCGTGACGGACCTGACGATCAAGGACAACAGCCTGGTGGTAGCGACGCAGGGAAGGGCCTTCTGGGTCCTCGATGATCTCACCCTGCTGCAGGAATTGAGTGCGGATCCGCTTCGAGCGCACCTGCATGTTTTTGGGGTGGATGATGCGTATCGGTTCGGGGCCGGCGGCCGCCGGCGAAACCGGGACCGGGCGATTGCCAATGCGGGGCAGAACCCGCCCACGGGCGTGGTGATCCGGTACTGGCTAAAGGATGCGCCGGATTCGCCGAAAGTGTCCGTCACCATTTTTGACAAGCGGCATTTGCCCATCCGGACCTTCAGCAGCCGGTCAAAGGATGCGGATTCCAGGCTCGAATGCCGTTCGGGGATGAATACTTTTGTCTGGGACATGCTATATGCGCCCGCCGTCAAGGTACCGGGCATGCTTTTATGGACAGGGGGAGCGGGCACGCCGATGGCGGCGCCGGGACGTTATACGGCAAGGGTCAGGTATGACCGGGATTCTGCGGATGTGCCGTTCGTGATCCGTGCCGATCCGAATTATGCGGCTACGGAGGCGGACTATGATGCGCAGGTGGCATTCCTGCTGAAGGTGCGGGACAAATACAATGCCGTTCAACGGGCCATTCTGCAGATCAGGAGTGTCCGTGGGCAGCTGCAGGCGTTGAACAAGCGGCTCGACAGTACGGCAGCGCCTGTTCGCAAGCTGTCCGACAGCATCATTCATCAGCTCACGGCGATCGAGGAGAGATTGTATCAGACCAAGTCCAAGAGTGATGAGGACATGCTGAATTTCCCGATCCGGATCAATGACAAACTATCGGGTTTGTATGGTTTTGCGGCCAGCGGTTATGGCGCTCCCACCCGGCAGGCGCAGGACGTATTTGCCGAGCTAAGCGCCAAGGCCGATGTGCAGCTCGAGCGGCTCAGGTCCGTCATTAACGAGCAGCTATCGGCGCTGAATAAATCAATCTACGAGCACCAGGTACCGGTGATCAGTACAAAAGTGGAAGAAGAAGGAGACAAATAAAGAAGAGGGGGAAAAATAATGGATTGGCTCGATCTTTCATCGACGGTGGGCCTTATTGCTACGGCGGTGCTCACCTTCAATTTGCTGTTGGGGATGCTTTTGAGTACCGCCTACCGGCGGTCGCCGCTGTGGAAGCGGATGCCGCTGCCGGTAAAAAAGGTCAGTCTGGATGCCGTGCATAACTGGACGGCGTATGTGGCGCTGGCGCTTGCCCTGGCGCATCCGCTGCTCTTGTTGGCGGATCGGACGCTGCGTTACCGGATTGCGGATATCGTCCTGCCAGTGTCCGCTCCACATCAGCCGGTGTGGACGCTGCTCGGCTCGGTGGCGGCGTATGCGTTGATCGTAGTGATCATTACGACCCAAAAGGTGGTGAAGCGAAGGCTCGGCTTCAGGGCGTGGAAGAATATTCATCTGATCTCTTACGGTACTGCGCTGCTCTTCGTGGTCCACGGGATCTTTATGGATCCCGAACTGAAGGACCGGCCGGTGGACTGGCTGGACGGGGAGAAATTGATATCCGAGATCTGCGGCCTCGTGCTGGTAGCGGCGACGATCATCCGGTGGCGGCATTTT
>DATJMG010000036.1:0-7535 GCA_035508835.1 Puia sp. | reverse complement strand
TGAAGATCAGGCGGGGATCGACATAGGTGGCGGTGATGCCGCCCTTACTGACCTTCTCAAAATGTATGAGGCCGTTGGCCTGATCGAGGCAAAGGACGGCGAAGACTTCGCTGGGGCAGTCGGCGAGGAGGGGTTGGATGTAGAGGGCGGCGGCTTTGGTGTCCTTGAAAACAGGTTTTTCAGCGGACAGGCCCGCTTGCCGGCGGCGGCCGAGCTCAAAGGCTGCGATGATGGCTGCAGCTTTGGCGATGCCAAAGCCTTCCAGTTTGAGATTCACAAGGTCCTGGACAGATAGTTTGGCGAGACCCTGGAGGTTGTTGCGGGTATGGCGGAGGATGTCCCGGGAAAGGTCCATGACGCTCTTCCGGGGGGTATTTCTGCCGAGGATAAGGCATATCAATTCGGTGTTGCTGAGGGATTCGGGCCCCTTGAGTATCAGCTTTTCACGCGGGCGGTCGTCTTTTGCCCAGTTCTTGATCAGGTGATGGTGGGCCGGGATAATTGGGATATTCGGTGCGGAGGCTTGCATTTTTCAATATTAACTATTATTTTGTAATTTGAAATGGGGAAATAAAATACAGAAGGTGTTTTCCCGTTTATCCGTACAGGTATAATACTGAGTTAGAGCTCAGCCTTTGAAAACTTTAATCTAACATCCAATGAAACGCTCAACCTTCAATGCAATCGGTGGCTGGCAGCCTCTGCTCTTTTGCGTCGGCATGTATGTAGTCGCCCTTTTCTTCTCCATCTTCGTGTGTTCCTCTATTTTCTATGTTGTCAATGCGAGACCGGGTTCCAGGACGGTCGAGAAAACCGCGGTAGCGAGTACTGCCAAGGTGCAGCAATTGGCAACGGTCGTTAATTAGGGAAGAGGCCACAAACGTATTGCGAGGCCGTCCGACATGCGCGGGCAGGCCTCGTTTTTTTGCGATCGGAGACGGGATTGGGGGGATGGTTGTGAGTGGATTGCTTATCTTCGCGCCATATTTTTTATCTATGCAGCAGCATTTAGCCAAGATCTTTTCAGGTACCGGATCCAAGTACCTGACCGAAAAGATTGCCCATCAATTCGGTCATCCTGCGGGAAAGATCTCGATCCAACGCTTCAGTGACGGAGAAATTCAGCCGGTTTTTAATGAGAGTATACGGGGGGATATGGTGTTCCTGGTGCAGAGTACTTGTTCGCCGGCGGAGAATCTTCTGGAGTTGCTGCTGATGATCGATGCGGCGCGGCGGGCTTCGGCGTACAAGGTCGTTGCTGTTATTCCATATTATGGATATGCGCGGCAGGACCGGAAGGACAAGCCACGGGTGGCAATCGGTAGCAAGCTGATAGCCAATATGTTAGTTTCTGCGGGGGCGGACCGGGTGATCACGATGGATCTGCATGCGGCCCAGATCCAGGGTTTTTTCGATATTCCGGTGGATCACCTGGATAGTTCGGCGATTTTTATCCCCTATATTGAGCAACTTAAGATGGAAAATCTTACTTTTGCGGCCCCCGATGTAGGCGGGGCGAACCGGGTCCGGGAGATCGCGAGCTATTTCAATGCGGAGATGGTGATCTGCGACAAGCACCGGAAACGGGCGAATGAAATTGCGAGCATGGTGGTGATCGGGGATGTAGCGGGAAAAGATATCGTATTGATCGATGACCTTGTGGATACCGGCGGTACGCTGGCAAAGTCGGCGGGTCTTATGAAGGAGAAGGGGGCGAGGAGTGTCCGGGCCTTGTGTACGCATCCGGTGTTGAGTGGAAATGCCTATCAGAATATCGAGAACAGCGTGCTGGATGAGTTGGTTGTTTGCGATACTATCCCGTTGAAGCAGCCGAGCAGCAAGATCAAGGTGTTGAGTGTGGCGGAGTTGTTTGCGGTTGCGATCCGCAATGCGCATGAGAACAGGAGTATAACGGGGTTGTTCATCCACTCGCAGCTGAGGGGAAAATGAGGGGTGACGGGGAAATGAGGGGTGAGGAGGAAATGAGGGGTGACGGGATTTTGAAGCCCAGGCATAATTTTTAAACAAACATAGCATGAAGACGATTACAATCGAAGGACAACTCAGGACCGAAATTGGCAAACAAGCCACCCGCCAACTTCGCTCTGAGGAAAAAGTGCCCGGTGTAATTTACGGGGGTGCAAAGGAGGTGAATTTCGAGGCTCCTGCGACTGCGTTCAAAGCACTGGTGTATACACCTGATTTTCAGCTGGCCGACGTAAAAGTTGGCGGCAATTCGTACCGGTGTATCCTGAAGGACCTGCAATTCGACAAGGTGACTGATGATCTGATCCATGTAGATCTGCTGGAGTTGGTAGAGGATAAGAAGGTGATCGCGACGATCCCGATCAAGTTCACGGGTGCTGCGAAGGGGGTAAAAGACGGCGGGAAGCTGATCACCAAGATGAAGGCGTTGAAGGTAAAAACGTATCCGAAATTCCTGAAAGAGAACATCGAAGTCGATCTGACGGAGCTGGAATTGAATGGCAACGTGCGGGTAGAGGATGTCAAGGCCGAGAATTATGAGATCCTGAATTCGCCGCGGATCCCGATCGCTTCGATCGTGCTGACGCGTCAGTTGAAACAGGAAGAGGCTGTCGCCGCTCCTGCTGCGGGTGCTCCTGCGGCTGCCGGTGCTTCGGGCGCTGCCGGCGCCAAACCTGCTGCCGGTGCTGCCGCTGCTGCTCCTGCGGCTGCCGGTGCTGCTGGCAAGCCTGCGGCCAAAAAATAATTTTATGATTGGTGGAAGCCCGGTTAGCAAATAACCGGGTTTTTGCTATAATGGCCGGCCCGGGGCCGGAGGGATATTGGAGGGATATTGTGGCAACAAAGTTCCTGATAGCCGGTCTGGGTAACATTGGTGACGAGTATGCGGGCACCCGGCATAATATTGGATTCGATGTTCTTGACGCGCTGGCGGCAAAATATGGGCAAAGCTTTGTAGTAGAGCGGTTAGCCGAGAAGGTGGAGATCCGGTTGCGGGGGAATGTGCTGGTCTGTATCAAGCCGACGACCTTTATGAATCTAAGCGGGCGGGCGGTGAAATACTGGATGGATAAGGAAAGGATTGCTCCGGAGCATATCCTGGTCGTTCTGGATGATCTGGCCCTTCCGCTGACAAGGTTCAGGTTGAAACCGGGGGGAAGTCCCGGCGGCCACAATGGGTTGAAGAGCATCGGGGAATGTCTCGGGATCGAATCCTACCCCAGGTTGAGGTTTGGCGTGGGTAGTGATTACACAAAGGGGAAACAGGTGGGATTTGTCCTGGGAAAGTGGAAACCGGAGGAGCTGCCGCTTGTCCGAATGAAGATCGGGAAGTCGGTCGAATTGATCGAAAGCTTTGTCAGCATTGGGATTGACCGGACCATGACCCTGTACAATAATTTGGAGTTTGAACTATGATTTATTAGCGGGAATCTTTATTTTCGCATTAATATTGTATACATCCTTAATGAGTAACTATTTTGATATTCAATATACCTATGTAAGTGCCCGGGTCTTTTCAGGCCGAAATGAAAACTTTTTTTAAAGAATTTTCTCCGAACCGCGGCGGTGGTTCCCAGACATTAAACTTATTGCGGGAGATGTGCTAATTTTCTGAGAGGATATCTCTCGCATAAAAAAACTTTATTGAATATGAAGATATTCTGTGTTGGCCGTAACTATGTGGCTCACGCCAAGGAACTAAACAATGAAGTTCCGGAGGAGCCGATCATATTTATGAAGCCAAAGAGCGCTTTGCTGCAAGCCCATACTCCTTTCTATTACCCGGAGTTCACGAACGAGCTGCATTATGAATGCGAGCTGGTGCTGCGCATCTCCAAGAACGGCAAATACATTCAGGATCGGTTTGCGAGCAAGTATTATGATGCGGTGACGGCCGGCATCGACTTTACCGCGCGGGATATTCAAACGGAGCTGAAGGAGAAGGGGCTGCCGTGGGAGAAGGCCAAGGCATGGGATAATTCCGCTGCTATCGGTAAATGGATCCCGTTGCAGAACATCAAGAACAAGAAGGATATCAATTTCTGCCTTTACAAGAACAAGGAACTCGTGCAGCAGGGGAACTCCAGCATGATGATCAACGGTTTTGACAAGATCGTCGCTTATATCTCGAACTATTTCTCCGTCAATATCGGCGACCTGGTTTTTACGGGGACGCCGGCCGGGGTAGGCGAGTGTGTGGTGGGGGATGAGTTGGAAGGGTTTATCGAGGATGACAGTCTGTTCACGATCGAGATCAAGTAACCTGTCTTCTTGAACCGGCCGAAATCAAAATCCCATGATCACCGTCGAGATCCTGCTAAAGGCCTACCGGCTCATGCGGGCTGCTGTTGAGATGGCAGCCGTCTATGAGAAGAACCGGCCGATCTGCAAATATGTACACTCCACTTCCCGCGGTCATGAGGCGATCCAGCTGGCGACTGCGTTCAATTTACAACCTTGTGACTGGATCAGCCCGTATTACCGGGATGAAAGCATTTTGCTCGGCCTGGGATTCGAACCCTATCAGCTGATGCTGCAATTGCTGGCGAAGGGTGATGACATCTTCACCGGCGGGCGCGAATATTATTCCCATCCGAATTACAGGGGGGCGGATCGTCCCAATATGCTGCATCAAAGCAGCGCCACGGGGATGCAGGCGATCCCGGCGACCGGGCTGGCGCAGGGGCTGGCGTATCTGGCGGGCATCGGGTCGCCGCTGTTGGAGCGCGGCAGTTCGGGTGAAGCGCCGGTGGTCGTCTGTTCGCTTGGGGATGCCAGCGTGACAGAGGGGGAGGTCAGCGAAGCCTTTCAGTTTGCCGTGCTCCATAAATTACCGATCATCTACCTCGTGCAGGACAATAATTGGGGGATCAGCGTTCGCGCGGAGGAGGCACGCGCGATGGATTCGTATACGTATGCGGGAGGCTTTCCGGGGATGGCGCGGTTAAGGATCGACGGGAGTGATTTTCCCGGCTGCTATGAGACGATGGGGCGGGTGATCGGGGAAGTGAGGGCAGGTGGAGGCCCGTTCCTGGTGCAGGCCATGGTGCCGTTGCTGGGGCACCATACCAGCGGCGTGCGGCGGGAATTTTATCGGGATGCGGCCGATCTGGCCGAGCACGCGGCGAGGGATCCCGTGGTGCGGTTGCGGGCGCAACTGCTGTATGG
This sequence comes from Puia sp., assembly GCA_035508835.1. Lineage (GTDB taxonomy): Bacteria > Bacteroidota > Bacteroidia > Chitinophagales > Chitinophagaceae > Puia. The sequence continues at coordinate 2,381 of DATJMG010000036.1, read as the reverse complement.
AGGAGCGGAGGAAGAGCAATTGGAGGCCATCGGGCGGGAGATGGAAGGATTTATCGGGCAGCAGTTCCGTTTGGCGGTGGAGGCTGCGGAGCCGGAGGCGGCAAGTGTGGGGGAGGATATTTTCGTGCCCACGCCGGTTGTTGAGGAATCGGGGGATCGGGCGCCTTTGGACGGGGAGAAGGTGATCATGGTAGATGCGGCCTTGTTTGCGATCCGGGAACTGATGGAAGAGTATCCGGAAGCCTTGTTATATGGGCAGGATGTGGGCCGGCGGCTGGGTGGAGTGTTCCGGGAGGCGGCTACGCTTGCGGAACGTTACGGGGATCATAGAGTATTCAACACCGCTATACAGGAGGCTTATGTCATCGGTTCTACGGTGGGGATGAGTGCGGTGGGGACCAGGCCGATCGTCGAGATCCAGTTTGCCGATTATATTTATCCGGGATTCAACCAACTCGTGACGGAGATCTCGAAGTCCTGTTATTTATCGCGGGGGAAGTTCCCGGTGCAGACGGTCATCCGCATCCCGGTCGGGGCATATGGCGGGGGCGGCCCTTATCATTCCGGCTGCATCGAGACGACGCTCCTTTCCATCAAGGGCATCAAGGTGGTCTATCCATCGAATGCGGCGGACATGAAGGGGTTGATGAAGGCTGCTTTTCTTGATCCGAACCCGGTCATCATGCTGGAGCACAAGGGACTATATTGGAGTAAAGTGCCGGGGACGGAAGGGGCGAAGACGGTTGAGCCGGCACGCGATTATGTGTTGCCGCTGGGGAAGGGAAAGGTGGTTTTGGCGGCGGAGGAGCAGCGGGTTTTGACGGGGGAGACTGTTTGTGTCATCACGTATGGGATGGGGGTTTATTGGGCGTTGGCGGCGGCGGAGCGGTTGGCGGGTCAGGTCGAGGTTGTGGATCTGCGGACCCTGTTCCCGTTGGATGAGGAGTTGGTGTTCGCGGCTGTCCGGCGGCATGGCAAGTGCCTGGTGTTGACGGAGGAGCAGCAGAATAACTCGTTTGCGGAAGCGCTGGCGGGGCGGATCGGCAGGGCTTGCTGGGTTTCGCTGGATGCGCCGGTCGAGGTGATGGGGGCGCTCGATCTGCCGGCGGTGCCGATGAATGCAGGGTTGGAGGCGGCGATGTTGCCCAACGCCTCCAAAGTGGCGGAGGCGTTGGGGAGGTTGTTAATGTATTAAGGGTCCGGCGTGGGGCGATGGTGGCGCGGGTCAGTACCTTGTCAATTCCGGTTGTACCTCGTCGATATAGCTGAGGATGCCGCCTTTGAGGTTGTAGAGGTTGTTGAAACCAAATTTTTCCTGTAGTTCGCGGATGGCTTTCGCGCTTCGGCCGCCGACCTTGCAATGCACGACTACTTTCCGATCGCGGGCGATGCGGTCGCTGTTGTCGGGGATGGTGCCGAGCGGGATGAGTTCGCCGCCGATGTTGACGATGTCAAATTCATGGGGTTCGCGGACGTCGATCAGCTGGAATTTTTCTCCTCTTACCTGCCAGTCGTAAAGTTGTTTTGCGGTGATCTCTTTCAGCGGTGCTTCTTCCACGGCCCGCATGCCGCAGAATTGTTCATAATCGATGAGCGCGGTTATGGTCGGGTTTTTGCCGTTGACGGGGTTATCATCGCGACGGCGGATAGTGAAGGTCCGGCTTTCGAAGTTGAGTGCGTCAAAAATATAGAACCGGCCGGCCAGCGTTTCGCCCACGCCGGTGATGACCTTGATGACTTCGAGGGCCTGGAGGCTGCCGATTATTCCGGGCAGGACGCCGAGCACGCCGCCTTCGGCGCAGGAGGGAACGAGGCCGGGGGGAGGAGGGGTCGGATAGAGGTCGCGGTAGTTGGGGCCGAGCTCACCCTGCGCGTTGCGGTAGTTGAAAACGGAGACCTGGCCTTCGAACTGGAAGATGGAGGCATAGACGTTCGGTTTCCCGAGCAGGACCGAGGCGTCGTTGACGAGGTAGCGAGTCGGAAAGTTGTCGGTGCCGTCGGCGATCACGTCGTAGTCCCGGAGGATGTCGAGTGCGTTGTGTGAGTTGAGGTGGGTGTTGTAGACGTTCAGCCTGATATAGGGATTGAGGGCTTCCAGCCGGCGGCGGGCGGCTTCCACCTTGGGTTTGCCGATCTCGTTGACGCCGAAGAGCACCTGTCGCTGGAGGTTACTGTCATCGACGACATCGAAGTCGACGATGCCGATGGTCCCGACGCCTGCGGCTGCGAGGTAGAGCAGGACGGGGCTGCCGAGGCCGCCGGAGCCGATGACGAGGACTTTGGCGGTCTTGAGCTTCAGCTGGGCTTCCATTCCGAAACCCGGAATGATGATATGACGGTTGTAGCGGGCCAATTCCTCTTTGGTGAAGGTGGCGGTTGCA
>DATJMG010000035.1:0-15869 GCA_035508835.1 Puia sp. | reverse complement strand
GCCGGCCTGATCAGTAAGATACAACTGTTCGATAAAAAAAGCGACCGGGCCCAATTCACCGGCATTGACGACGGCAATGGAGTAAAGACCCTCAATCTCACTATCATCGGGCCCGGCATTGCTTCCAATGCCGGAAGCAGTAGATGTTGTCGGCGATCTGGCATTTCGATAAGACCGGGGGACGGAAGTAACAGGAAAAATTCCTGCAGAATGCTTGCAGTATTCATAACAAAATAATTATTTTTGTATCCTGCTATTTTTCGTAACAATTCCGGCTTGATGTGGGCCCCGGCGTCCCGGCACGGCGTACTTACACTTTATTTACTGAATCTCTGACCTTGGTCAGCATGGGCCTTGTTTGTTCAACAATCAAATTTATCAGGATGAAACATTATGTTGGGAACCGCGAACGCGAATTTGGGTCCGATAACGAATGGTTCGAAAGATTTTCTAAAGGCGACAGGCGGGTCATGGAGGTGGTGTTTGACAAGTTTTACCGTAACCTGGTCAACTATGCATATCGGAAAATAAGGATGGAGGATAAAGCGGAGGAATTTGGCTCCGCTGCCCTTCAGAAGGCCTGGGAAAGACACGATAGGTATGAATCTCCCGGACATCTTAAAGACAGCCTGTATCTTATTGTCCGAAACGCTTGCATTTCGCTGTACCGAAAACGTGAAGCGGAAGATAAGCGGTTGTCACAACCGGAGCATTTGCAATCGGCTGCATTCGAAGAAAATATGGCTGTCGACACGGAGAGAGCCTGGGTGGAGACCCTCAGCAGGGTATGGGAAGAGATTAACCGTCAGTTGGATAAACGGAGTGCCGACATGCTCCGGCTGCATTTCGAGGAAGGTTTGCCGGATGCGGGGATTGCTGAACGATATCGGACCACCGTGAGGAATGTCTACAAGATACGGTCCCTTTCGCTGAAAAAGCTCCGGCAGGTCTGGGGTAAAGACCTGTTCTGGATGATCATCCTGTTCTTAACAAGCGAATTACCGTAGACTCAAAAAAAAAATCGGCTTTTTTGTAAGATTTGACTGAGCAGCGCGTGTTCAATAATAAACAATAGCAAACCTTATCATGGTTGAAGCACCGGAAGATCACCTGGCTGACCTGCTGGTCGATTCACTGGCGGGCAGGCTGACGGGATCCAGACGTCAGGAGCTGGCCGATTGGGGTCAATCCGATCCCGGGGTGAGTCAGCTGATCAGCGATTTCGGTGATCCGATCATCGCGGGCCGGGAGATGGCGGCGTGGGTACGGATCGATCCGAAAAAGGCGTATCGCCGATGGCGCCGCCGAAGGTTACGAAAAAATATGCAATATGCCGCCGCGCTGCTGGTTGTCCTGTTGACCGGGACGTTAGTATGGTGGTGGAGGCCCGGGGATGTCAATCTCCCGGCAATGGCCGCAAGCAGTTTCGAAGAGAAGGCGCTGTCTGCCAGCGGTGACAACGATTCGACACAGATGCGGGTCCTGCCGGATGGAACGAAAGTATGGCTGAACAGCAAGTCGAAACTCTATTTCCCGGCCCGGTTCACCGGTAAGGAGCGCTTGGTAGAGTTAAGCGGCGAAGCTTATTTCGATGTTGTCCGGCAGACAACACCCTTTGTTGTAAAAGCCGGAGATGTCCGCGTCAAGGTATTGGGCACCCGGTTCGACATCATGGCCTACCCGGATGATGATAGTATCCAGGCGATACTGATCAATGGGGCGGTTGAGGTGTGGAAGGGAACCAGCAAAGTCCAACTGGCGCCGGGCGAGCAAGTCGTAGTCGCCAGGAGATCGCCGGAACTGGCGAAGGCACGGAACGTCAATTGGTCGCATGTGATGGCCTGGAGAGAGAACGCCTTTTACTTCCCGGCACATACTAACCTGCGGACCGTGCTGAAAGAGATTGCCCGGTGGTATGACGTGCAGCCGGAATATCATGGCCGTATTCCTGACCGGGAGGAAGCATACGGAGGCAGGATCCAGCGGAACCTGCCGCTGCAGGATGTACTGGATGCGCTGCAATTCCCCGGTGTCAGGTTCTGGGTGGCCGGCCATCGCCTGATCGTTGAACCCGGCAATTCGAACTAAAAAAGCCTTTGTCCATAGCCGTTAGCCTTTCCTATTACCTGCAAAAGAACCGCCGGTGCAGCCCATCGTAGGTTCTTTCTTTTACTAACCTTCAAATAGCTGTTCCAACATGTACCAATGTACTATTTACTGCTTTTCCGGGTAGTCGACATCCGGATATCAGGGTTAAGGTTTCTTTTAGGGTAAATTTAAACATTGGTGCAATGATCTTTTCAATGAGGAGTGCAATCCGTGCATTCCGCATGACAGCCTTGCCGGCTGGTCTGTTGCTTGCTCTGTTCCAACGAATTTATGCTCAGTCCCCCCGGTTAACCTCCAGGATCTCGCTGGAGAAAAGGGAGTGGAATATTTATGAATTGGGCGACACGCTGGGCGCTCAGACCGGCTTCAATTTCTTCCTGCATGTCGATTTAGCGCATACCGGTATACAGATTGGCGCAAAGGACGAGCGGCTGATCGATTTTCTTGATCGGATGCGGCACGAGACCGGTTTTACGTGGCGCAAAAGACACGAGACCATCATCATTTCCGTCGATACGCCCACGACGCTTGCGCCGGCTAAAGTTACCGGGCTGAAATACAATACGGGCTATTACCGGCAACCGGTAGATACACCGACCGGATCGGTGACGGTCCTGGGACCGGAAACCCTCGATCTGACCGTTAGCTCCATGCTGCTGGACCACCTGGAAAACAACGCTCCCGGGTTGTTGTTCAACCACGGCGGACAAGGGCCCGATGGCTCCGCGCTACCGCCGCAACCGGTCATCCGGGGGTTGAGCACCATCAACTCGAATACAGCTATTCAATATGTGCTGGACAATTCCCTGTACAGCGGAAACCCGCAAAATATCAACCCCGAAGATATCGAGAGCGTGACGATTGAAAAGGATGCGGCAGCAACAGGGTTGTACGGAGTGCGGGCAGGGAATGGCGTTATCGTCTTTAACACGAAACGAGGCAAGTCCCCCACACCGCTGCTGGAATATTCTTCCAGCTTGACCTGGCAGAGCCGGCCCGACTTCCATGCAGTTCACCCGATCGCCGCAGCTGACGAGATCAGCTTTGAGCAGGCCAACTATGCGCTGGGCAATTACCCGTTGGGAACACCCGGCCATCCGGCTCCTTTGCCGCCGGTCGTCTGGCTCCTCAACGCGGGCGCCGACGGGGAACTGCCACCCGCAGTGGCGGAAGCCCGTATCGATGCGAGGAAAAATGTGGATTCCCGGCGGGATATTTCGCGGTACATGTATACCAATAGCCTGATCTTACGGGAACATCTCGATATCAGCGGCGCAGCTCCGGGCTATAGCTATTACCTGGGGTTCGGCTACGACCATCAGCCGGCTACGCTGGCCGCTTCGAAGGATGACCGGTATACCTTCCGGATGAACAATAATTTTACGTTTGGAAAACACTGGACCGCAGATGCCGACGCAGGCTTCACCCTGGGTGTGCAAAGTAATGGCGACAACCCGGGCGCCGGTTACCGAAGCCTGCATGGCGGCCGGGCATTTCCCGCATACCAGCGGCTGGTTGGCCTTAAAGGCAATCCGCTGCCGGTCTTCACGGACTACAACCCGGACTTTTTGCGGGAATTGACGCAGCTCGGTTACATCAACGAATATTACCGGCCGGTCACGGATATCAGCCAGGAAAAAAATACGGTGCAGACCATGGATTTCACGTTCATGGGCGGTCTGCGCTATCAGCCGCGGCCCTGGGGAGACCTGGAGGCGAATTATTCGGTGGAATACCAGGCGGTTCAGGATAAGGATGCCTTCGGCGACTCTGCTTATCTTGTCCGCGACCTTCAAAATACCTTTGCCCAGCGGGATAGCCTTGGCAACTTCAGCTTCCCGGTTCCCGCCGGCGGCATGGAGACGGTTACCAATTCGGATCTGGTGGCCAACCAAGTAAGGTTGCAATTCAACCTCCATCCCTGGTGGAATATCAACCACCGGCTGACCGCATTGGCAGGGAGTGAACTGCGCAGCGAGGTGAACACCGGCTATTCATTCCGCTACTATGGCTTCGACGAAGGAACCAGCTCGGTCAACTCGACACTGAATTTCAATACGGCCTATCCCTCTTTCCTGACCGGCCAGATCTCCGCTATCCCCAATCCCCAGAATAATTCCCGAACGACCGATCACTTCCTTAGCGGTTATATGGAAGCCATGTACGTGGATCATCAACGGCTGGACGTGACGGTTACCCTGCGGGAGGATGCGGCTAATTTGTTCGGGGTCCGGACGAATCAGAAGGCGGTGCCGCTTTGGTCGGGAGGGATGAGATACGAATTGGATTCGCTTCCTTTTTATCGCTGGCGGGCAGTCCCTCAGTTGAAATTCCGGCTTAGCGATGGCTTGAACGGAAATATCGGCCGCCAGGCGTCGGCTTATACGATCGTCACCTATTCCAATGCGGGCCTTACTACCTCCCTGCCGAATGCCACGATCGTCTCACCCCCCGACAACGATCTGCGCTGGGAACGGGTGGCGCAGTTGGATGGTGGATTGGACTTTGCTATACGCGGCGGGCTGTTGTCAGGCACTTTCGACTATTACCTTAAATCTTCTTCCGACCTGATGGGCGAGGCGCCGCTGGACCCGACGCTTGGGCTGATCACCAACGCAGGCAGCCCCGCTTATTTCTACGGGAATGTCGCGGCCATGCACGGGCATGGGCTGGACTGTCAGCTGACAGCCCGCTGGATCCGGCCGGAGGAAGGCCGGCCATGGAAGTTCTTATGGTATTCGGACTTCCTTGTGAGTCAAAACGTCACGAAAGTAACCCGGTATTTTCTCCAGACCGGGGCCGGGAATGCCTATCTGAATCCCAACGTCGTAAATCCGGTGCCCGGAAGACCACTGTACGCGGTGTATTGCTTCCGGTGGGCCGGTCTCGATTCCGGGACAGGCGATCCCAGGGCATATTATAATGGCCGGCCCAGCGCCAGCTGGGACTCGATCTGGGCGAACACGACGGTGAATGGAATGGACTATAAGGGCTCGTCCGAACCCATCTGGTACGGATCGGTACGCAATACCGCCGAATGGGGCAAATGGGCGGTAAGCGTGTTGGTGTCCTTCAAGTTGGACTATTATTTCCGGCGACCGTCCATCAACTATGGAAACCTCGTGACGATCTGGGCCGGGAACAGCGATTATGCGCGGCGCTGGCAACATCCGGGAGACGAGTACCATACCGATGTGCCGTCGGCGGTCTACTATGCCGACCCGGCGCGGGACAATATCTATACCTATAGCAGCGCCCTCGTCGACCGGGCGGATAATATCCGGCTGGAAGATATCCGGCTAAGCCGGGAGCTCGAATTCGGCCGACCGAAGAATGGTCACAGGAGACAGCGGATTTCGTTCTTTGCGGATGCCGCGAATCTCGGTGTGATCTGGAAAGCCAATAAGGATGGGGTCGATCCCTATTATGTTAACACGCCTATGGACAACCGGAGATGGTCGGTTGGATTCAAAGGCACATTGTGAGCAGCATGAAAATGTATGTCGTCAGCCTGTTGTCAGGGCTGTTATGGATGTTCGCCGGTTGCAACAAGACGGGATTCCTCGATACCATTCCCGACAATTCGCAGCAGGTCCCAAAGACGATCGCCGATTTCCAGGCGATCCTGGATAACGACTATGTGATGAATGGCTACGGGCAATCCGGGTCGCCAAACCTGGGCGAGACGGGCGGGGATGACTATTGGGTACCGGAGTCGATCTTCACCGGCTCTTTTTCGCCTTACTATCAGGATGCCTGTACCTGGATGGCGGCGATCCCTACCGGGAGTTCAGAAGTGATCGACTGGGATCTGCCGTATCACCGGGTCTTTTATGCCAATGAGGCGTTGGAGGGGTTGGAGGCGATAGGAGCGCCGCCGGCCGCGCAGCGGCCGGCGTTTAATACGGCGCTGGGCGGCGCATATTTCTTCCGGGCGCTGTCGTTCTTTGAACTGGCGCAGGTGTTTTCGCCGGCCTATGATTCTTTGACCGCGGCTACGGCCTGGGGTATACCGTTGCGGCTGACAGACCTGACAACAGAAGTGATCCGGAGGGCTACCGTGCTGGAGACCTATCAGCGGATCACGGGCGATCTGCGGATGGCGGCCGCGGTGTTGCCGGATGCGGCGCCGCCTTTTCCGACGCGGCCGTCGAAGACGGCCGCGTATGGGCTGCTGGCAAGGGTCTACCTGGCGATGGGCAAATACGATTCTGCCTGTCTGTACTCGGATTCCTGTCTGATCGGGCAGTCGCCGCTGATGCAGTATGATACGGTTAGCGGGGGTGGTGGCTATGCATTCAATCGGTTCAATCCCGAAGTCATCTTTGCAGAGGTGATGGAACAGATCAATCCAAGCCCCGTCTCCGGCTACCTGGTATTTGTCGACAGCACCCTATACCGGTCCTATAGCGATTCGGATGAGCGAAAGAGCTTGTATTTTGTCGATTACGGGACCGGCGGGAAGTACTTCGTCGGCTTCTATGATCAGCAGGGCTTTGCTTTTTCAGGTCTGGCGACCGACGAACAATACCTGATCCGCGCGGAATGCGAGGCGCGGGCAGGAAAGGTAAGCGCCGCCATGCAGGACCTCAATACGTTATTACAGGCACGCTGGATGAGCGGGACGTTTACATTCTTGACCGCTGCCGATAGTATCGATGCGTTGGCACAGATACTGACCGAACGGCGTAAGGAACTGCTGTTCCGGGGGCTTCGATGGACGGATCTGCGACGGTTGAACAAAGACCCCCGGTGGCAAAAGACCTTGTACCGGGAAATTGGCTCGACATTGTATTCGCTGCCACCGGGGGATCCGCGCTATGTGTATCCGATCCCGGATTATGTTATCGACTTCAATCCGGGAATGCCGCAAAATCAACGTTAGCGGGCGGAGGGAATATTCGGATAGTCATGCTCGACCCAGACTTCGATCCCGTAAGCATAATAGGGCCCGGTTCCGGTATACCCGGTATACCCGCCTTCACAATAAGGCATAAAGGAAAAATTGCCGCAATAGGTAGGACAGCCGGATTGATAGATCAGAAATTGGGAAGATTCCGCGAAGCCGGTGCCGGGTTCCAGGGGAAACCAATAATACTGGGCCAGTTTGGAATCATGGCGCAGGCTGAACGAAGATAGCCAGATAGCCAGGGTGACCGCTGCAAGACCGATGAGCTTTCTTTTCATAACGAAAGGTTTATTTGTGAGGAATAGAAAATTTTTCGCTGACGAGGCCAAGGATGGCGATGCCCATAAAGAGCAGGTTGAGAACGAGGTGTTGCGGCCAGGACAGTTGCTCCAGCACGCCGCCGCAGGTACAGGGTAGGTTGGAGGTGGTAAGCAGCATGATCAGGAGGTAGGTAGTGAAGAGGGAAAGCAAGATAAGCGCGGCGATAAAACCGATCAGGATGCGCCGGGGCGTCATCAGGAGGACAACGATCCCGATCTCGGCGCCGATGATGGTGAGGGCTATCGGCAACGGATGTACCCTCAGCCAGGGAAAGAGGGAAAGCTGGAACCTGAACCGGGTGAGCCCGAACAGTTTATTGATCGCCGTGTAGGAAAAGAGCGTGATCAAAAGAAAGAGACAGGTATTTGCGAGATAACGATAAGGTTTCATGCTAAGGGTTTTCATTGACGCTAAAATTCCCTTTTTGCAGTGATCCATACGGGATAATCTATAGCCATATCGGGAGTAATTTGTTGCCGGCCGCAACGAAAGTGCATTACCGTCGGCCGCGGTACCCGCCGGGCGTGACGCCGAATCTTTTTCGAAAGGCTTTGATAAAGCTGTTGACACTGCGGTAACCGGTCTTATCCGCAATTTCTTTGATGGTGAGCCGGGTTTCGGTGAGCAGGCGGGCGCCTTCCTGCATCCGTACGCTTTGAAGATAGCCATAGATGCCCTGGCCGAAGAGCTCGCGGAAACCCGTCTTCAGCTTGAATTCATTGAGCCCGATCCGTTGTGCGATCTCGGGTATCGCGAAGTGACGCCGGATATTGTCACGGATCATATCGCGGGCGGCGTGAATGCCGTCGATCCCGGCATTCGTATAGGGACTGGGTGGATGGTGTTGCTGCGATCGTTCCAGCAATTGGAATAAGGTTAAGCGGGCGGCGAGGCTGAAATAGAGTGGAAAGCCGGGAATTATTTTGTTCGTATGAAGTAAGTCATAAAGGCCGGCATGGATATCCGGGGTGATCCAGCCGTTAGCCTCCAGCAGGACGGCCGGCTGGCCGGCATTGATCTTCCTTAGAAATTCCTGCACGGCGGGGAAATAAGGCGCGAGTTCCGCCCATGCCTTGTCGTCGTACCGGATGTCGAGCGAAATCGATTCCTGACCCGGCTGATGCAGGCTTTGGACAACCCATTGCGGGGCGTACAGGGCATTGAATTGACCTTCTTTCAGCCGGATGCTGCCTAATCCTTCGACGTTGAGCGCGCGGTCATGACGGAGCGCTATGGCGACGACGAAGAAAGGGATGACGTCCCGGAGATTCAGCCGGATGGGGCGAGTGGCTTTATAAATGGAATAGATCAGGCGAATGCCGGGGATGGCTGCTTCCTGCAGCAGGAATTGAAAACCTTTGGCGGCGCCGGCTGTGTGCTGGTACGTAACCGGCAACAAAAAATCCCGCAACGCAATGGGGACCTCCCCGGATAGGGGAATGGGATGAAACGGGTCAAGGGAAAATTCCATGACGGCTGAAGGATAAGGTTTTTTACCGCTGATATACGGCGGGATCAGTACATTTATGAAGATAAAACTTAAAAGCTGCTTTATGAAATTCTATTCCTTACTATGGCCTTCCCTGCTGTCTGGCTTCGCCTGCTGCACGTTGAGTGCGCAGCAGCCCTATAACGGAGTGGATTCTCACCTCGGTAATCTCTTCTTACTCTCGAATGCGCAGAGCCGGTCGATCAGCCCGGAGAACTTCAATGGCGCCAGGGGGGCCGGCGGGAAGGCGGAGACCGGTACAGGCTCAGGAGCGGCGCGGGAGTTGGGTCAGGGGTGGAAGATCAGCCCGTCGGTCGTTATCAAGGCGAAGACAACGTTCACGATTGCGGAGATCGATGGACCGGGTTCGATCCAGCATATCTGGATGACCCCGACCGGTAACTGGCGATGGGAGATCCTGCGCATCTACTGGGATGACGAGCCGACGCCTTCGGTGGAAGTGCCGGTGGGGGACTTTTTCGGGATGGGGTGGGGACAGTACTCGCCCTTGCGGTCGCTGGCCGTGTGTGTGAACCCGGGCAGTGCATTCAATTGCTACTGGCCGATGCCCTTCCGGAAGAAGTGCCGGATCACGCTGGAGAATATTGACGATAAGGATATGGTCTTATATTACCAGGTTGATTATTTGTTGACGGAAGTGCCCGCCAATGCCGCCTATTTCCATGCGCAGTTCCGGCGGGTGAATCCGCTGCCCTATAAGGGAGTAGTGACCTTGCTGGACAGCGTCCGGGGGAAAGGGCAGTATGTCGGGACCTATCTGGCCTGGGGCGTCCATAATAATGGCTGGTGGGGAGAGGGGGAGATCAAGTTCTATCTGGACGGCGACAAGGACTGGCCGACGATCTGCGGGACGGGGACGGAGGACTACTTCTGCGGGTCATATGACTTCGATACGCATACGCGGAATGCGGCGGGGATGGAGGTAAGCCATTATACCGAGTTCAACAGTCCGTATTCGGGGTTGGCGCAGGTGATCAAGGGGGATGGGCATTATGAGGTACAACAACGTTTTGGGCTCTATAGATGGCATATCTCCGACCCGATCCGGTTCGAGAAGAGCCTGCGGGTGACCATCCAGGCGCTGGGATGGCGGGATGGGGGAAGGTATCTGCCGCTGCAGGATGATATTTCGTCGACGGTGTTCTGGTATCAGACGGAGCCGCATGGGCCGTTTCCCGTGTTGCCGGGGAAGGATCTGCTGGAGGTGAATTAATTGATCGATTATGGATACACGATTGGTGGAACGGTTGTTCCTTGTCGCGGGGTTGTTGGCCGGATGTGCTGCCCCGGCGCCGGGGTCTTTCAAGTTCGATCTGGATTTTCTGCGAAAGCACGATCCGGGGCTGGTGGTGCTGCACAGCGGCGATGAACGCGTGATCGTGTCGCCGAAATACCAGGGAAAGGTGTTCACTTCGACAGATTCGGGAGATGCCGGGCCGAGCTTCGGCTGGATCCATTACAAGGCCTTCGAGGGTGCGCCGGACGCCCATATGAATGCCTATGGCGGCGAGAACCGGTTATGGCTGGGGCCGGAGGGCGGACGGTTTTCGCTCTTCTTTCCGCCGGGGGCGAAAATGGAGTTTGCAAACTGGAAGACGCCGGCAGCTTTTGATACGGAGCCATGGAAAGTGCTCGGCGCTACCGACACTACGGTCAAGCTGATGAAGGTGATGAAGTTGACAAATTATGCGGGCCATGAACTGAAGATAACGGTTGGGCGGATGATCATGATGTGGTCGCGGGTCGGCATTTCGCGGCGACTGCACGCGCCGCTGGATGAGCACGTGGCAGCCGTGGGGTATGAGACGGAGAATATTTTGATCAATGGGGGAACGGAAGCCTGGAACGATACAACGGGCATGCCGTGTATCTGGATGTTGGATATGTTGAAGCCGTCACCCTCTACGGTGATCGTGGTGCCTTATCAGTCGGCGCCCGGCGATACGAGCAAACCCGCGACCACGGATTATTTCGGTGAAATTCCCGCGGACCGGATCAAGTTTGCGGGCGGCAAGATCTTCTTCCGGGCGGATGGTCGCAGCCGGGGTAAGCTCGGGGTGCATCCGGCACGGGCCCTCAACGTCATCGGAAGCTACGATGCCGAACATGGTGTCTTGACCATCGCCAGATTCGACATGGATACCGCCGCGAAATATCTCAACCAGGAATGGAATACCATGAAGCCGCCGTTCAGCGGCGACGCGGTGAATGCCTATAACGACGGGCCGCTGACGGATGGAAGCCAGATGGGCCCGTTCTATGAACTGGAGAGTGTGGCGCCGGCCTGGCCGCTGGCGCCGGGGAGTATGAAAAGCTATGGCCATGATGTCTTCCATTTCACCGGGCCGGAGGCGTCGCTGGATAAGATCAGCCGCGCGGTGCTGGGGGTGTCGATCGCGGAGATCAAGGCTGCATTTCAGTAAGTACTGCGGGTGGGTTGCGGTGATCGGGGCTAGATTGGTACCCTTGTTCACGAAAAACCTGTTCATATGAAATTCAACATCTTCATGACCTCGGTGCTGGTCATTATGCTGTCGATGGTCGTCAGCAAGATCGTCTACTTCGGGTTTACGCCGAATTATGGGGCGAATATTTTCAGTCACAAGGCATTTGATGCCAAATTTGATCAGGGGGGCTACCGGTACCGGGTACTGAGTAAATACCTGGTATATGGCGTGGATAACCTTTTGGGCCGGAGTATGAAAGAGCCCGGGGCGGAAGATCGGATCCGAACGGTCTCGGGGGGCGCATCGGAGCGTTTCTATTATGCGATCTACTATGTCAATACGCTTTTTCTCGCGCTGACTTCGCTCATGGTGGTGATGCTGCTGGATCTCGACAAGAGTTTGCGGTTCCCGGATACCGCGAAGATCCTGATCGCCTTCTTCGTGCCGGTGCTGATCGGGCTCACGCAGTTTACGGTCCATTATTATGATCTGTCGAGTTATTTTCTCGAGTTGTTGATCCTGTATGTTTTTTTGAAGGGTATTGACAGTAATTATAGCCGGACGATGACGACGATCATGGGGCTCGTCGTGCTGTCGGCGTTGAACCGCGAGTCGGCGGAGGTGTCGGTGGCGATGGTGGCGCTGCTTTTGCTGACGCGGTTCGGGGCCACGCGGCGGGTGCTGTGGAGTGTGGCAGGGATGGTGGGGTGTTGGGTAGGGACGTATGTGGTGTTGAGGGTGGTGGCGGGGGCAGGGGGGCCGCCGCCGAAGGCGGCGGCGATTACCTCCGGCTCCGGCTCCGGCTTTGAGCCGGATATGTTTATGATGGGCGTGATCTTCTGGGTCTTGTTTATCTATTTGCCGTTTGCGATCGCGGAGACGGAGGAGAACAAATATCTCATCGGCGGGTTCTTCCTTTTCAGCCTGCCGTATATTGTCGCCAGTGTGTGGAGCGGGGATCTGTGGGCGGTGCGGCTATATATACCGTTATTTCTGGGGGCTCTCTTCCTGAGCCGGCTGGAGACGGCGGGGGCGGCGGTGCGGGTCTCGGGGTTGAGGTGGAAGCGGCTATCTCCCGCGGCCGGCCGGTGATACCCGGCCGGCTTGGCGGAGGACAGGTGTGAATGTGAGGTTTTACTCTGACAGGAAACGAATGATGAATCTCCCTTCATGCACATAGTAATAGCTTTGGCGCTCGCGGGAGTACATGACCGGCGCGCCAAATTCCTTCATTAAACGAATGTACTCATACATGCTGCGCTCGGAAAGGCCGATCTTGTCGGCTAATTGGGCGGGAGTTCCGGTACCCTTTATCCGGATAAGTTGGTCGATGCGGTCCAGCCGCTGGAAGATCTCTTTTTGCATAGAAATAAGGTTTGATTAGTGGACAATACGTAATTTTATGAAAGGTAACCACCCTCCGGGAATTTTGAATTATGTTTGTCGGATTATAGATATTTTATATAAAACTAAATCAATGGAAACACTTAGAAAACGTTCGTTTTTTGTACTGGCGGCGCTTATGGCCTTCACCACCCTCAAGGCCCAGACGGCGGACGATATCATAAGTAAATACGTAACCGCTATCGGCGGCAAGGATGCCGTTGCCGGTGTCAAATCGCTGGTGATGACCGGAAACATAGAGGCAATGGGGAGTGACGGCAACACCACCGTTACCCTGGATGTCGGGAAGGGATACAAGAGCGAGTCGGATATCGGGGGGACGAAGTTTACCAACTGTTACACCCCCACTCAGGGCTGGGTGCTGAATCCGTATATGGGCGCCACTACACCGACCGCTATTCCGGATGAACAGCTCAAGACTTTCCAGATCCAGCTGCAGCTCGATCCCCTCGCCAACTACGCTGCGAACGGGTACAAAGTGGAGCTCGCCGGCAAGGACACCGCAGACTACAAGATCCATCTGACCAGCAACGGAACGGACCGGACCTATTACATCAATCAAAAGACCTATCTCGTTGACAAGTTCACGTCCACTGTAAATGCGGGCGGCCAGTCACTGGATATCAACATCTCTTTATCCGACTATCGTAAACTTGACGGCGGCCTGATGTTCCCCTATTCGCAAGTCCTGGAGTATCCGCAGGCCACGCTTACCATCACCTTCAAGACGATTACGGTCAACCCGACAATCGACCCGTCGGTCTTTGCGATGCCGAAGTCATAATGTGTTCGAATTTAGATCCCTCCAACCAAGCGACGGAGCCTTCGGGCTCCGTTTTTGTTGTGGGCGTAGCGGACCCGCGGTGCTGCGGCGGATCACCGGTTTACCGGCTGACGAGGTGATAGTTCTTGAAGCAGAAGATCTGATGACCGCCCATGAAGTTCTGTTCGATAAAAGTCAACATCCGGTACTTGAACCGCTCGTGTTTGTGGCGGACCATGCTTTGCGGGTGACGGCGTCGTTCCAGCTGATCCGCCCAGTTGAAGAGCCTGATGCGTTCCTGCATCACCGCCGGGTGCGTATCCTGGTAAACCGACAACTGGCTGAGATTGCCAAAGTCGAAATCTTCCTGTTCGCGGCGGAAATATTCTTCCGCCTTGTCGCGGCCGCTATGGATGGTGGCGAAGGCCTTGCGCTTCTTCTGCATATAATGCGGCGGGCGGACCCAGCCGTAGTGGTAGATGTGGGCATCGACCCGGGCGACCTTCAGCTTGAACGTCCCTTTCTTCTCGCGGTAGTGGACCCCATCGAAATCCGGGATGCGGCGAAACGACTGTGCCGACTCCCAGGAGTGGATATCCTTATCATTGCGGACGATCCGGATCTCATTGGCATACCAGGCATGGGACGTGATGAAGTGGTCATAATCCCCCCAGAAGTGTCTGTATTTGAATAAGATACCTTCCACCTCCTTCTCGTCGAGCAATTCCTCGCAGCGGCGGCGGATACGGGGCAGATCTTCCTCATGAACGACCTCATCGCTTTGGATGTAGAAAAGCCAGTCCCCGGTACAGGCGGCCTTGGCGATATCGGTCTGGTGGGCATGTTCCATCCCCCGGGGGTATTTGTCGAGGTCCCACACCGTTTCGATGATGCGGATCTTGTCGGACCCGATACTCCGGATCTCTTCCAGGGTGCGGTCGTCGGGGTCGCAATCCCCCACGGCGACGACAAATTCGTCAACAAGGGGCAGAATAGAACAAATAGCCTGCTTAATGGGGTAATACAGTTTGGTGGCATTGCGCACCATGGTAAATCCGCTAATGGTCATATCCCGGTTTTTATCATTTACTGGATCCTCGCCGGCTGGAGGCCGGCCCGACCGATAGGTCAGACATTTGTCTCGAACTTAGGGTATAGACTAACAAACTTCGTGCAGGCTTAACCGGTCCGAATTAAGAGCGCATTAAACGCTGACGAGCGGAAGCCTCGAGGCGCTCCAAACACGTTAACAAATGGATAACCGGTAATTAACGAACAAAATATGCTCAAAATTCGGTGAAAGGACATTAATATCCGATTAAAATAGGATCGTATGCGTATTGGGTTGGCTATCGGCGGTTACGGGTTTTTGCGGGATGAATTTTCAGGGGCAAATGGGTAGAAATCCGATGTGGATAAGCGGGCTTTGGTATGGTTTTGGCGCCTTTTTGGGGCGGTTAGCAACCCAAATCCAGGTCGACCGGGGACCGGCCGACCGATAGGTCAGACATTAATCCTATATGAAAACTTCAAAATCCGTCCTTATGAGAAAGACTATTGTCTTTAACCTGCTGCTTATTCTGGGGTACTATTTCGTTTTGCAATTATTGGTGTGGCTGGCGATGATCTTCCGGTAGTGGATGAAAATCAACATGGTAGCTCACGTATTGCCTTTCATTCGGTTTACGGTGATATGGTATCGGCCGATATTGTAATCAAAGTCTTGGATTGACTTATTTTCTTCGAAACTTTTCCTATTGCCAGGCGAGAAGAATTGCAATTTGGCAGCAAACTCACCGATCGGATCGGAATGTCGGAGGTCTTTTACTTTAGCAGACGCTTCGATCACTTGGTACCAAGACGCCCAAATCGCTCTTTTATCCAAGGCCTGATCCGAAAAGTGGACATGATTTCGTGCTAATACAAAGAGATAAATATCATTTATCAGGTGATCGTTATCGCTTATTTTACATCTATCCAATATCGATCCGGCATTATTCGTATCGATCCACGCAGCAATTTTTTCGATCCACTCGACCGATTTAGGAATAAGGTTCGAAATCCTGCTAAATCTTTCCTGCATGGATGTTGAAAAAGCGTCTTGCCATTTAAGCTGGAAAAGCCCCAAAATTTTCAGATGCGGATCGAAAACAATTGCGTCGATATCCGTTCGTTTGTCGTTTACATCGATAACTATATTTTCTTTAACTTTCAATATCCTATCGGGGAATAACGAGTATAGCTCCTTCTTAAATCGCGCTTCTCGATTATTAACAGCATTGAAATAATCCTTTTTGTAACGCTTTTTCAATTCTCGGTTCAAAAAAAACACCGGCATATCCAAACATCCATGTGATGAGCGTACAAGAAGATTGTCGCCCAATTCGAAAAATGGCGGACATGGCG
>DATJMG010000034.1:0-9780 GCA_035508835.1 Puia sp. | reverse complement strand
GAAGCTCTATACGGGATTATTGTCGGTGCTGGTCGTTATGCTGGGCATGTTGCTGTGGAGTCGTAAGGATGTGGACGCGACGGTGATGCGGGCGCCGGGGATGCTGTTCCAGGAACGCGGCAATGACAGTCTTTCCAACCTGTATATCATCAAGGTGGCCAACAAGACGGTGCGGCCGGTGCCCTTACGAGTGCGGCTCGAAGGGATGGCAGGCCAGGTGGAGATCATCGGGGGGACGACGATCCCGGTCAAACGGGAGGAGGAAGGGTCGGGCACTTTCTTCGTAGTGCTGCCACGGCAGGCGATTGAGTTGCGAAAGACCTCTATCCGGCTGGGACTGTATGAGGGCAATAAGAAGATCGACGAGGTCCGGACAAACTTCGTGGGTCCGGTTCCGGGAAATGGCGATTGAACACAATAAAAACCATTGGTTATGAATTGGGGAAACAAATTGATACTCGTATTCATCGTATTTGGAGGCATGATCTCCTATATGGTGTATCGCTGTATGGAGACGCCGGTCAACCTGGTGTCGGAGCAATACTATAAGGATGAACTGGCCTATCAAACCGTGATCGATGGCACCAGGCAGGCGAATGCCCTGTCGGGCAAGCTGGCGCTGACGCAGGAGGCTGGGGAAGTTGTGCGGCTGACCCTGCCGGACGAGATGCGCGGCAGGGCGGCGGAAGGAGCGATTTTCTTTTACTGTCCTTCGGACGTGAGCAGGGACCGGCGGATCCCGTTGAACGTGAACGCTATGGGTGAACAGGTGATTGGAAAGGGTGTGGTGCCCGGCGGCCACTATACGGTAAAGGTGAGCTGGCAGGCGGCCGGGGTGAACTATTTTGTGGAACAGCCTTTTGTGATGCCATAAATTTTTTGCATGTGGCCATCTTTAATTGCGGCCTTTAGCCTGGGTCTCGTCGGCAGCGCGCATTGTGTGGGGATGTGCGGGCCGCTCGTGCTGGCGCTGCCGGTGCAGGGTTCGGGGGTCCTGCAGCGCGGTGTCCGGGTGGGCATGTACCATGCGGGCCGGATCATGGTCTATGCGCTGGGCGGATTGCTGTTCGGGCTGCTGGGCAGACGGGTGTACCTGGCCGGATGGCAGCAGGGATTGTCGGTGCTGCTTGGCGTCTCGATCCTTTGTTGGATAGTACTGAAAAGAATTCACGCCCGGCTGCGGGTCGGAGGCTTGTTTGGCCGTTTCTACAACTGGCTTCACACCTCGATGGCCAGGCTGTGGCATTCACCAGGACGTGGAAAGTTCCTGCTGCTGGGGATGGCCAACGGACTGCTGCCTTGCGGGATGGTGTACATGGCGATAGCAGCGGCCCTGACAAGCCGGACGATCGCGCAGGCCGTGGGCTTTATGGCATTTTTCGGGTTGGGAACCTTACCGATGCTGCTGGGTCTGCAGATCACGGGACGGATGGTCCCTATTTCCTTGCGGCAACAGATCCGTAAGGCGCTGCCTTATTTGACGGCGGGTCTGGCCGTTCTGCTGATCCTGCGCGGGTTGAACCTGGGTATTCCTTTTGTCAGTCCGGTACTGGCCGGCGGCCGGGGGGCGACGATCAGCTGCCATTGATCAGGAGGCCTGGGGCAAGGTGACGATGAACGTCGTTCCTTTATCGAGCATACTTTCGACGCGGATGTCGCCGCCAAGGAGGTCGAGATAGCGCTTGACGATATGGAGGCCGAGTCCGGTGCCTTCGATGTTGAGGGCATTGCCGCCCCGAAAAAAGCTGCTGAACAGGTGCTGCTGGTCTTCGGGCGAGATGCCGATGCCCTGGTCCCGGACCGCAATGCTGAGCGTGTCGGCGGTATGGGTGACGGCCAGATCGATGGTGGCTCCTTCAGGGGAAAATTTCACCGCATTTCCAAGAAGGTTGATGAGGATGTTCTTCAGCAGCCGTTTGTCGCTGACGAAATGGTTCCCCCCATTCAGGTTATAGCGGATCGTCTGGCCTTCCTTGGCCAGGGAACGCATTTCTTCCACGACCTCATCCACAAATTCCTTCACCTCAAAGGGCGCCTGATCTGCCTTGATCTTGCCTTCTTCCAGCTTCCCCAGCGAAAGGAAGTCTTCCAGCAGGACATTCAGGTGCTTGACGGAATCCTTGATCTTGCGGATATGGCGGTCGCGAAAAGGCTGCTGGTCTTCCTGGGTATACCGGGAAAGGAGGGCGGCGGAAGAGAGGACGGTGCTGAGCGGGGTCCGGAATTCGTGGGAGGCCATCGAGACAAAGCGGGACTTGATCTCACTGAGCTCACGTTCCTTTTCGAGCGCTTCATGGAGCTCCTGCTGCGACTTTTCCAGTTCCTGCAGCGCTTCGCGGAGGATGAGGGTTCGTTCCTCCACTTTGCCTTCCAGTTCGGCGTTGAGTCGCCGGATGTCATCGGTGATCTTTTCCAGCTGCGTTTTTCGTTCGAAAAGCTCTTTCTCGCTCTGTTTCCTCGCCGTGATATCGACGATAAAAGCGATGACGAACAGGGCGCCTTTTTGCCGGTAGAAGCTTAGACTGACCTCCACAGGGAATTCCTTGCCGTCCTTTTTTCGTGCGAAAAGGTCCCGGCCGTGGCCCATGGTGCGGTTACCGGGATGCTGATAGAACCCGTGGCGATAGCTGTCATGATTATGCCGGAACCGGCCGGGGATCAACAACTCGACCGGCTGACCAAGGAGGTCTTCGCGGGTATATTCGAACAGTTGAAGCGCGGCCGGGTTGGTGAGTACGATCTTTCCCTTTTCGTCCGTAAGGATAATACCTTCGGTCGCGTATTCGAAGAGCGCCGTGACCTGGTGCTGTTCCGATTCAATCGACCGGTAAAGCCGTTTGACGTAAAGAACAAACAGGGTCGTCATGGCAACGATGAAGACGGAAAAAAGGTGCTGAAAAATGACCTGGCGGTGGCTGAGGTCTTCCTGCGGATAAAGAGCAGCAAGGATGATCAGTACTAAGCCAATGCCGCCGAATAGCCAGGTGTAGCGGTCATTGCTGAGGAAGATGGTCAGAAGGATTGCTGCGATATAACCGCCGTCATAGAAGCTGACGCCGGGGTTCAGATATTGGAGAACCGCCGAGCAAGCTGCTACGATAATACAAAACAGCAGTACGTGGGCTGATCTTTCTTTAAACATATCGGCGACTGAACCGGGTTAGGCCCAAATATAGGGGGATTTTTCAGTTCTAATAGTACTTTACGAGAGCAATATGGCCAAGAGGCGCCAGGCTGTCTCTTTCAACGCGTTCAACCTTCCCGCCATTGCCGAGTACCTGCCAGATGATCTGATCGACCGGGTCGGTCAGATGGAAGTCCGCGGTGGCGGGACCGGCAGCGCCGGTAAAACCCTTTTCGACCACGAGGAGGCGGCCGGTATGATAGCGGGCCTGCCGGGTCACTTCCTGGATCCCCGCAACCAGCTTTCCCGCATCGGTGGCTTTCTCGACGAGCTGCAGCGTGTGAGCTTCCCGGACCTTCTCCCATTCGGCAAGATAGGGGCCGAGGCACTCTTTCCAGTGCGCCGTATTCCGCTCGGTGGGGTCCTGATGAATATAGGCGACAATGTTTTTCCCGTGGCGCGTCAGGCTCTTGAAATGTCCGGCAACGCGAGGCTCGCCTATGACAAAGACAGGCCGGGGCCAGGCGGCAAGCACCGAATCAAGCCCTTCATCGATATGGCGGAGGAATTTATCGAGCATGATCTCCCGGCGACTGGAAGGGTCGGAAAAATTAGCGGTCGGGGTCGGAACTTCGTTGAGATAAGCATAGACATTTTCAGGAGTATTTGACTTGATGATCCGGAAGTCCTCGCCGGTGGAAACGTAAACCCGCGAATTGCGGCTGCTCAATGCCAGGACGAGGAATTCCCGTTCATCCACCCGGCAATCGAGGATGTCCTTTACAGCAAAGGGCGTATCGATGATCAGGGTCTCTTCCACGGGAATATCCATATACAAGGTATGGATATCGCCGCCCGTAACGAAGATAGCGACGCTGGATCTATGCGTATTGCCGTTCAGGCTTTTGACGGCCTGCTGCACGTTGCGGATGACCGGCATCGCGATATCCGCCGGATAGCGGGACAGGAGTTCGCGTTCCGTCTTGGCCAGCAGGCACTTCAACCTGGATTCCCGTTCGCGACCGGATGTCATCTTGGGATTGTAGGGCATGACAATAGCAACCGGAAGGATATCCTTCGTACGCTCTATTGTCGGTAGAGCAGTAGTGCGAGTGTGGATAAGCATAATTCGCCATTTATAGGTTAAAGGTATTTTTCTGTCAATGCGGATACAATGATGACAATCAATCCCGGCGTTGACCCTGCTCATCCGGAAGCCCGGAGGCTTATCGTTATTTTACAAAAAAGAGGTTATGCCAAAGATATTATTGGCGCAGGATGCGCACCAGCTAAACATGAATGCCGTCGACTTTGCCTGTTACCTGGCCCGGCTGACCCACTCCAGAATTACGGGAGTTTTCCTGGAGGACGTCCTGGCCGAGCGGCCGGATTTGGCGGCCAGTATCGCCTATGGGGTCGCTTTGTCAGGCGCCCCGGCCTCCCCGGAGCTGCAAGAGCAGCTGGCGGTAATAACCGAGAAGAATATCCGGCTTTTCCGCGAGGCTTGTGTTTGCCGGGAGGTGGTTTCAAGGGTCCATAGGGATCGCGGAGTCCCGAGAGCGGAAATCATCGGCGAAAGCCGGTTTGCGGACATCATTGTGGTCGATCCGGAGACGTCCTTTGCGCAGCGGGTCGAATCGATCCCGGCGCGATTTGTCAGCGACATCCTGGTCGACGCCGAGTGTCCCGTGGTGCTTAGTCCGAATTCCTTTGACCGGATCGACGAGATCGTCTTTGCATATAACGGGACCGCTTCGTCGGTGTTTGCGATCAAACAGTTCACCTACCTGTTTCCGGAATACCGGGAGAAGAATGTGCACGTGGTCAATGTGCGGCAGGAAGACGACAAGTCGATCGAGGACTCCTTCAAGATGAAGGAATGGCTGAACGAGCATTATCCCCAGTTGGAATTCCATTTGCTGAAGGGCGGTCCGACCGATGAGCTGTTCGGCTATCTGCTGGACCGGAAAAACGCCTTTGTAGTAATGGGTGCCTATGGCCGCGGGATGATCTCCCGCTTCTTCCGCCCGAGCCACGCGCGACTGATCATGCGGACCCTGAACCTTCCAATTTTCATTGCCCATCAATAACTGTAGTATGGCAACATATATAAAGAAATTCAGCGAGATCCGATTGACGGATGTACCCGTGGTCGGTGGAAAGAATGCATCGCTCGGAGAGATGTTCTCACAACTGACGACGGCGGGTGTCCGGATACCGGATGGCTACGCCACCACCGCCGCTGCCTTTCGGTATTTTCTGAAATCCAATCGCCTGGACGAGGCCCTGGCCGCCCTGATGTCCGGGCTGGACCGGAAAGACTATGCCAACCTGGCGGAGACCGGCCATGCCGCACGGGCCCTGTTCGAGGAAGCCGTCCTGCCAACCGATCTCGCAACAGAGATCCTGGCGGGGTACCGTGAGTTGGGCGGCGGCGCGCCGATAGCAGTGGCGGTGCGCAGCAGCGCTACGGCGGAGGACTTGCCGGGGGCGAGTTTTGCGGGCCAGCATGAATCCTATCTCAATATTCGCGGAGAAGCGGCAGTGCTGGAGGCGGTAAAGAACTGCTATGCCTCGCTGTATACCGACCGGGCGATCAAATACCGGGAAGATAATGGGTTCGCGCACGCCGGTGTGGCGCTCTCCGTCGGCATCCAGAAGATGGTCCGGGCCGACAAAGCAGGGGCAGGCGTGGGTTTCACACTGGAGCCGGAATCCGGCTTCCGGGATATCATCCACCTGGCAGCCGTCTGGGGTCTCGGCGAGAATATCGTCCAGGGCGCCTCGACGCCCGATGAATACCTGGTGTTCAAGCCCTCCCTACGGGCTGGCAAGCGGGCGATCATCCAAAAGACCTGCGGCGAGAAAGAACGTCTGCTGGTGTATTCGGACGAAGCCGGCGGCCAGCGCGGCGAGGCGGGTGTCGGCGGGCAGACCGTGAATCTGTATACGCCGGCCGACAAGCGGGAGCAGTGGGTGCTTTCGGATGAGGAGGTAACGGAACTGGCGCGCTGGGCGTTGACCATCGAGGAACATTATGGCCGGCCCATGGATTTCGAGTGGGCGAAGGATGGTGAGACGGGGAAGATCTTCATCGTGCAGGCCAGACCGGAGACGGTACACTCGCGGCGCAATCTGCTTGTCATCAAAGAATACACGGTGACCCGGAAAGGGGAATGCCTGGCTAAAGGAGAAGCCGTAGGCGAGCAGATCACTACGGGGATCGCCCGTATCCTGTCGTCGCCGGAGCAGGAGGGCCAGGTAAAGCCCGGGGAAATCATCGTGACGGATATCACAAGCCCGGATTGGGACCCGGTACTGAAAAAGGCCGCGGCCATCATCACCAACAAGGGAGGGCGGACCAGCCATGCGTCGATCGTCGCCCGGGAGCTGGGCGTACCCGCAATCGTGGGAACAGGCGATGCGACTTCAAAGATCCAGGACGGGGAAGAGATCACGGTCAGTTGCTGCGAAGGCAAGAATGGCTTTGTTTACCGGGGTAAGGCCACGTGGCAGGAGCGCCAGGTGAACACGGGCAAGCTGCGGATGCCGAAACACGTAGCACCTATGTTGATCGTCGGCGATCCCGACCTGGCCTTTGAGCTGTCTTTCTATCCCAGCGCGGGTGTCGGGCTGATGCGGATGGAATTCATCGTCACGCATTTTGTCCAGGCGCATCCGATGGCGCTCGTGAATTACGACACGTTGAAAGACAGCCAGGCAAAGCGGGAAATCGCTCAACTCACCTCCCGGTATCCCGATAAGAAAAAATATTTTGTCGATCAGCTGGCTTCGGGGATCGCGATGATCGCGGCAGCCTTCTTTCCACGGCCGGTGATCCTGCGGACAAGCGACTTCAAGACGAATGAATATGCGAACCTGCTGGGGGGCCTGGAATTCGAGCCGCAGGAGGAGAATCCGATGCTGGGATTCCGGGGAGCTTCGCGTTATTATAACCCGTTGTATAAGGAGGGATTCCGGCTGGAATGCGAAGCGATCCGGGTGGTGCGGGAAGAGATGGGGCTGACCAACGTGAAAGTGATGATCCCGTTCTGTCGCACGGTGGAGGAAGGCCGCAAGGTGCTTGGCGTGATGGCCCTTAACGGATTGCCGCAGCACGGCAACGGGCTGGAAGTATACGTCATGGCGGAAATTCCAAGCAACGTACTGTTGGCGGATGAGTTTGCATCCATCTTCGATGGTTTCTCCATCGGGAGCAATGACCTGACCCAGCTCACCCTGGGCATCGACCGGGACTCATCGATCGTGGCGGAGCTGTTCAGCGAGCAAAATGCGGCAGCCAAAAAGATGATCGGAAATATGATCACGGCCGCGAAAGAGGCAGGGTCCCGGATCGGGCTTTGCGGTCAGGCGCCGAGCGATTTCCCTGAGTTTGCGCAATTCCTGGTAGACAAGGGGATCGACAGCATCTCATTCAATGCCGACGCGTTGCTGAAGGGGATCGAGAATATTTTGAAAGCCGAAGATGCGGCAGCGGAACAAAGAACCGTAGAACATATTTTATAAAAGACAAAACAATTGTATGGAAGAGTTCGTCAAATTCGAAAACCTGATCGACCATACCCGCGACTATCTCAATACGCGGGTAGACGAAGCCAAGCTTACGGTGGCGGAGCGGTCTTCAGCGGTGATCGCGCGGATCATCGCCGCATCGGTGGTGAGCCTTGTCTTCGGGCTGAGCCTGGGCTTTGCCAGCACTGCCGTGGCCTGGTGGCTGGGCAATTCCTGGGGCCGGGTATGGCTGGGCTTCCTGGCCGTAGCCGGGTTTTATTTCATGGCCGGCTTGATCGTATGGTCCGCCCGGGAACGGCTGATCCGCATCCCCATCATGAATTCGATCATTCATCAACTATTCAAAACCGAAGAAGATGAGGAAAATTAAACGGCTCAATCACCTTAAAAGGGAAAAGCGGCGGCTTCGCGAGCGGCGGGCCGAGCTGGAGCGAAACATCCGGAGTGACTGGATGTTGATCCGAAAGACCCTGGAACCGGCCGGTCTGGCCAAAGAAGCTTTGCATTCCGCCGGCAACTGGGTTGGCAGGCAATTGCTGGCCGGGCTCATCACGCCGCATAAAACCGAAAAAAATAAAATATGAAAAAGATAGTATTACCGATCGAGGGTGGACAATATCCCGAGGATTGCCTGGATATTGCGGGGCAATTGAACAGGGTGTCGCCGCTGCTGCTGACGGCTGCCATTGTACCCGATGTCGATTACGCGTCGCTGTGGTCAGTACCCGGCGGATTTGCCACGGCAAGCTACCTTGCGGAGGTCAGCAGCGGGGAGATTGAAGCCATCACGGAAACGACCGCGCGGATCAAAGAATTCTGCAGGAATCTGGACATCCGCAATGTGATCAGGAAAGACCAGTTCGACTTCGCCTTACAGGAGATCATCAAAGAGAGCCGGTTCGCCGATCTGCTCCTGATCAGCAGCCTGTATTTCTTCAAAAATATAAGCGCCACCCAGCCCAATGCCTATTTGAAGGAGATGCTGCAGCATTCGGAGTCGCCCGTCCTGCTGGTGCCTGAAAAGCCAGGGCTGCCGGAACAGGTAATTTTCGCCTATGACGGCTCCGCTTCATCCATATTTGCCATGCGGCAATTCGCTTACCTGTTCCCCGAGTTCTGTGACCGGCCCGTATCCGTCGTCCATCTCAGTGACAAAAAAGATGATCCGATACCGGACGCAGCGTTCCTGCTCGAATGGCTGGGGCGGCATGCCTGCCAGGTGGAGCTGCTGAAATTGTCGATAAGCAAGTCGGATTTCCTGAACAACTGGATGCGGGAGAGGAAACAACCCTGGCTGGTAGCAGGATCATTCGGCCGGTCGAGCTGGTCGGAGGCGTTCTCGAAGAGTTTTATTACCGAATCGATCCGGAAGCCGGCCTACCCGGTATTCCTGGCACATGTGTAAAGGCAACAACGGCTTAGCTTTAAAAAAAGAAGGCTATGGAACATCCAAAAACACCCCGGACAGATGCGCTTTTTGGGATTTTCCTCCAGGATATCAGAGAGATCAGGCAAAAACATCCGCGAACCTTCAGAAAAAGGTATTGCAATTTTGACTATTCCGTCGGAGACAAGGACAGGTTCAACCTGGTTATCAAACCGGATATCTTGCCAAAAGGTGTAAAAAAGGAAATTTTGCGTGCATTTGATATCCGTCTCAACCAATTCACGGAACTAAAATGATCTTGCCGCGTTAATTATAAACAATTCCTTTACAGCAAGAATTATTACTAAAATCAGGATTATGTTTCCGGATATTTCTTTCGAAAAGATAGCGGCAAAAATGGAAAGCCTGAAGACGGCCGTCTTTTTTGATCTCAGTGAGTCCATTGTAAAATTTCCGACTTCCGTTGTACAAATATTAAGTGCCAATGAGAATTTGGAGATCTGGCTCGCACTCCCAAGACCATACCCGGATATCAGTGGCCTGGAAAGGATCTTTCCCGTCGAGCTGCATTTTTATAATAAGGCATTGAATTATTATATCAACACAGAAGGCATGGCTGAATTGATTTCGAATGCCGGCGATATACCTGAAAGGATGGCTAAGAAGGTTATCTGTCTTATCAATACGGAGTTGCTGATTCGGGTCAGGGTCAGCCGGTTTGAATACTTTAAAAAAA
>DATJMG010000033.1:0-9599 GCA_035508835.1 Puia sp. | reverse complement strand
GAAGCAATCCGATACCCGCTGCGCAATATCTTCGACTGAACCCCGCCGTTCCTTGAACTTGGGATAGGAAGACCGGACACCGCCAAAATTATTCCCCCAGGGCCTCCGCCCGGCATCGAGATGGCAATTCTGACAATTCATCCCATTCGAAGTATGACTTAACACACCCGCCGGACCATAGTAATATCCCGTTCGCGCAATCAGGTCCTGCCCATAACGGATCAGATCACCGGCACTCCCACGCGGGATGGCAGACGAATCCGGCCCCTGCCAAAGCGAATCGGCCCGAACCGCAACAGGCGCCGAAGGACCCATTCGCCTTAGCAGGATCTCCCCTCCCACCAGCACAAGAAGGACCAGCAGGAGCGCCGCCCGCATCGTTTTGTTCTTCATCAGCCGGCAAAACAATACGTACAGCCATGTTCCTGCGCCCGCCCTATCGCCCATACACCCGACGGCATCGCCGGAATACCCGGGATCATCCCGGCCACCCATTCTTTTTTAACCTCCGCGCCATCCTGGTTCGTTTTCATCCCCACAACCGCGCTCATAACCGTTAGCGCCATGTCACAGGCACAGAAGAGCACTCCGCTGCCCTGCAAATCCCTGATGCCGATCGGAACCGCACCAATTCCCGGCACCTTGAAGTCATCCGGTTTGGTGTCCCAGAAAGGATTCCGCGTCGCAGGCGCCCCCGTCCTCGGATCATTGATCTTGAACGTCTCCCCCAGTTTGTATTTTGCCCACAATGCATCCCCAAGCGCATACGGAATAGCGTTATGACGCAAAACCACTACCACGCTGCAATCCTTTTCATCCGTACCCGTGCCTTTGTTCGAAAGCAGGAATACCAGCGGCCACGCAAAAGTGAAGATCTCTTTGGGTTCGGGCGAATCAAAAACTATTTTGTGCTTACCCTTGATGTTCGTCCTGAACCACTCATCGGGGTCTGCCGGATCCCCGCCCGGCCGATGGTCTGCGGAGCCCGCTTCGGCAGTAGCCATCAACGGTAGATTACTCATACTGAAAAGCGCAGCGGTGCCCGCCAGCCTGCCCAGGAAATCACGCCTGCTCGCCGGCCTGTTTTTTTGGAAAATGCTCATGAAAGTGCTTTTTTAAGTTAGAAATGGAAGACGAGGGAGCGGATTCCGGCTGCCGCCGGAATTATGGCTTCACAGAAAAGCACTGAGGGATGATTAAATTACAATTATTATTTATAATAAAAAAACATTGCCCCTTCTCCAGGCACTCCCGGATATCCCCACCGACCGAACCTCCACTGCCATCGCCACCGATCCAACCTCCCCCGAAATTCCATCCGATAGCCCCGCCCCCAACAAACCCGGCACCCCCGACCCAGTCAAATCCGGCACCGCCGCCCCCAACAAACCCGGCGCCTCCGCCCCCAACAAACCCGGCACCCCTACATCCCCTGCAACATCATGCCCAGCCAGACCGGTTAACTCCGGATTACCCGCCGGCCGTACCGGATCACTCACCGGCCCGATAGCCGCGAAATAATATTCCGTGGCGATGAAACGTCTTACATGCTGTCTCGTCTCCCGCGGCAAATACCTTTCCAACGCCCAGAAGTTCCGGCTGCCCGCCAGCCGGATCGCCCTGTACACCGGCGCCGGACCCGCATTATAAGCCGCCAGCACCAGCAGCCAATCCTTGAACTCCCGGTGCAGATCCCGCAGATACAGGGCAGCCGCCCTCGTACTCCGATAATAATTGGTCCGCTCATCCCACCGGCGCCCCACCTTCAACCCCAGCTCCCGCGCCGTCCCCGCCATCAGCTGCCAGGGACCCTTCGCCCCCACCCGCGACACCGCCGTCTCCCGCAGTTCCGACTCGATCACCGCCAGATACCGCAGTTCCTCCGGCAGATCATAGTGATCCATCACCGAATCGATGATCATAAAGGGCTGCGTACTCCGGTCCCGCACCTCGGCAAGCTCCTCATTATTTTCCTTGATATAGGCATCCATGAATTTCCGCAACGGCCGGCTGGGCTGGGTATACGCCGTAAGACCCGACATTCCCCGGACCGCCGACACCCTTGCATCAGACGACGCATGGAACCCGGCAGGATGGGCGGCAGCAGGTAAGTAATTGACTAACAAGGCACCACATAGGGCAACAAACACGGGTGACTTCAACATCGTTTTAATTTTTTGCGTAAAACAATGCCGGTCCCAGGTAATGGATTAATTTGAGCGAGGGTTGAACATAGAGTAGAGGAGAAGCACAATGGCCAGGCCGTGGGTACGGAAATCAGGCTTTTCATTCACGGCGGCTGTAACTTGCAACGATAAAGATACTCATCCGTTTCTGCATCTCATAGCGCAAAAATACGATGTCAAATCTATCAGCTTAATGATCATAGAATAACATATGGATAATTTCAACACTTTAAAAGAGATAGTTATCAACCGTAGAAGTACGAAACCCGTTGCCTTTTCCGGTAAAAAGATTGAAGACCAACAAATTAGACAATTGCTCGAGCTCGCGAACTGGGCCCCCTCCCACGGCCTGACCGAACCCTGGCGCTTTATCGTCTACAGCGGTGAAGCCGTCCGCGGGTTCTGTCACCAGCACGCCGAACTAT
This sequence comes from Puia sp., assembly GCA_035508835.1. GTDB lineage: Bacteria > Bacteroidota > Bacteroidia > Chitinophagales > Chitinophagaceae > Puia. The sequence goes on along the minus strand of DATJMG010000033.1, from coordinate 6,988 downwards.
ACCGGCAGATCACACCGCCCGACAAATTTATCCCCGCCAAATACGAGAAGCAATCTCATGACGGAGATCTCGCCTCCCATCTCATCATCGTCTATATGCACAGAGGCGCCAACCCCAATATCCCCGCCCTCGAAGAGATCTGCGCCACCGCCGCCGCCGCCGACAATATCCTCCTGGGTGCCGAAGCCCTCGGCATCGCCGTCCTTTGGAGCACCGGAGGTACCGTTTTACAGCCGGTTATGAAGGAATACCTCGGCCTTGGCGCGGAAGACACCGTCCTGGGCCTGCTCTATCTGGGCTACACGGAGGAACCCCGCCGCCCCGGCAAACGCACCCCCGTGACCGAAAAAACCAAATGGATCGCCGCTCTATAACAAAAACAAGAACCCCCACCACCGCAACAAGAATCCCCACCACCACCCACCGCCTGCACCGATTCCATCCCCTGCCCGCGCCAATTCCATCCCCTGCCCGCACCGACTCCGCACCCGCAAAATCAGGTGTCCCCGTACCCAAAATGGGGAGCCCTCCCTATATCCCCCAGCTGAAAAATGGATTGTTTTGTAGCGTCAATTCAATTTTTCACGCTCTAAACATTCTTGATATGAAACCGATCGCCACTTCACTCAAGGCTTTACTCGCCCTGACCTTCCTGACCTCGCTGACCTTCCTTTCCTTCCGGCTCGCCGCCCAAACGACCGAGTCATCCACCCCAACGACCCAGCCATCCCAGTCAACCCCCCCGGACACCACCCAGCTCTACATCGATGTCCACCACCTCGGTGCCGGTAAAGTCACCGCTGCCGCTGTCGCCGCCGCCCACCGGAAAGACCTGGCCGTCGAAAAGAAATACAACGTGCAGTTCATCAAGTATTGGGTCGATGTTGACAAAGGTGACGTCTATTGCCTCTCCTCCGCCCCCGACCCGCAGGCCATCCGGGCTACCCACGCCGAAGCCCATGGCCTCCTGCCGGACGATATCTATAAAGTGACCTCGGGCCAGGAAGCCATGGTCAGGGGAAATAACAACCTCTACCTCGATATCCATGAGCTCGGACCCGGCAATGTAACCGCCGCCGCCGTCGCCGCCGCACACCAGAAAGACCTTGCCGTCGAACAGAAATATGGCGTGAATTTTATCAACTATTGGGTCGATGAAAAGCGGGGCATCGTCTTCTGCCTGTCCCAGGCCCCCGACTCCACCGCCATTATCAATACCCACCGCGAAGCGCATGGACTGCTCCCGGTCGCCGTCGTTAAGGTTGAACAGGGGCAGTAGGGTTGACCCGATGCAGAAAAGACAACGGCTTACTCATCGATGGACCGGGTAAGCCGTTAACCCCTCACCACCCCGTACCGGAACCCTACAGCCTGGTTCGCAAACTTTTTCAATTCCCGTACCTCCAGCCAAACCCTCTCATTCAGCATGCTAAAGAACGGCCTCCCTTTGCCCAGGATCACCGGTTGGATCGTCCCCACCATCTCATCCACCAGCCCTGCCTCAAACAGGGTCATCATCAGCTGCGGCCCCGCCAGCAAGAGATCACCCTTCGCTTCCGCTTTGATCCGGGTGATCTCTTCGACAACATGGTCCCCCACCACACGCGTATTCTTCCAGGCGATAGACTTCAGCGTCGTGGTCACCACCACCTTCTTCGTCTCATTCACCCATTCGGCATATTCCACGATCCATCCCGGCCACTTGCCCGGATCTTTCAGCACATCAGGCCAGAAAGGATCCATCCACTCATACGTCTTCCGCCCGTATATTATCCCCTCGCAGCCCAGACAGATCCCGTGGACAAATTCGGCAACCTCCCCATCCATCCGGATCCAGCTGATCTGCCCCTCCGGATCGGCCATATACCCATCCAGGGAAATATGACCCAACGCGATGATCTTTCCCATATTCTTCATTTTTTTTTGGGCCCAAAACTACCGTTCCCGCCGATCCCGGACAACACAAAAAGCCGACATTTTCAGGTCTTTTTGCGACAAGCCCTTTTTCTATACATTTATAGGATGAAACATATTTCCATTCTCGTCCCCACCGGCGACTGCAGCCTCGCCAATATCGAAGGCACGCACCAGATCCTCAACCGCGTCAATGACTATCTCGTCGACGCAGGCCGCGAACCCCTCTTTACCATCCACCTCGTCGGCGCCCGGCCGGAGGTCAGAATGAAAAACGGCCTCTTCACCGTCTCACCCGATTTGCTCGTCCACGACCTTCACCACACCGACCTGATCCTGATCCCATCCGTCCACGGCGACAAACAAAAGATCCTCGCCGACAACCGGGAGATCCTGTCCTGGATCGTCCGTCAGTATCAAGACGGCGCCGCCGTCGCCTCCATGTGCATCGGCGCCTTCCTGCTGGCTGGTACCGGCCTGCTCGACGGCAAGACCTGCACCACCCATTGGCAACTGGCAGAAGAATTTCGCCGCCTCTTCCCCGCCGTCAACCTCGTGGTTGATAAGATCATTACGGAAGAAAACAATATCTACACCAGCGGCGGCGCTTACTCCTGGCTCAATCTCATCCTCTACCTCGTCGAGAAATACGCCGGCCGCCAGATCGCCGTCCAGTGCGCCAAAGGTTTCCAGATCGACATTCAGCGCACCAGCCAGTCCCCCTTCATCATCTTCAGCGGCCAGAAAGATCATGAAGACACCGCCATCCGCCAGGCCCAGGACTTCATCGAAAGGAATATTCACTCCCGGATAACCGTTGGCCAGCTCGCTTCCCGATTTGCACTGGGCCGGAGGAACCTGGAACGCCGCTTCAAGAAGGCCACGGGCAACACCGTCATGGAATATATCCAACGGGTAAAAATGGAAGTGGTGAAAAAGAGCCTCGAAAGCACCCGACTCGGCGTTAATGAAGCCATGGATAGGGTGGGGTATTCCGATCCCAAAACGTTCCGCATCATCTTCAAAAAGGTGACCGGCCTCTCACCGCTGCAATACCGGAAACGCTATAACCGCGAATTTGTCTGATCCCCCCTCACCCCCACCACCACCAGACATCCCGCCTCCTCCCCTCCGCGGGATCACCCTCTCACCACCGCCACCACACATCCCGCCTCACCTCCCCTCCGCGGGATCACCCCTCACCATGTATCCGTCCTGAACGGCTCCGCCGGCAACCCCTCTTTACTGAAAATATTCCCGATCCCTGAATTGCTGAATTGATACCGGACCGCCACCGGTTTCTTCACCTCCTTCGACCAAACCACCACCGAACTCCCTTCGACCTTTCCCCGCGCCGGATGAAAAACGCGATCCTCCCCCGCCACCTCCAGCGTCTCCACCTCCTTCCCCTCAACCTTCAATCCATTCGGCGCATCCGAAAAACTCACCGTAACCTTATCCCCTTTCACCTCCATCCCCGATTCCCGCGGATTCTTGTAATACAACCCCGGCCGGTGATACGTCTCCGCCAACGCCCAGTTCGCCAGCCGCAACCCCACATCATGCTTATCCTTTGGATGGATATTCGTTGTATCACCCGTTATGTCACTGATCACAACCATCCCCGTACCTCCGATATCCTGCACCGCGGCCTCCTGCTCCCGCAGCAAGGCGCCCTGATCCCCCGTCCCATACTTGAACGGTGCGATCTGCACGTAATAAAAAGGAAAATTTTCACCCCAGGCCTTGCGCCATGCGCCGATCATCGTTGTCAGCAGCTTCGCATAGGTATCCGGCGCCACAACATTGCTCTCCCCCTGGTACCACAACGCGCCCGCAATGCTATAGGAGGTCAGCGGCGCAATCATCGCATTGTAACAATATCCGGGCAAATTAGGCCAGCCCGCCGCCGGAACTATCTTGCCACTGGCCGCCTTAAGCGCTGCGTCATCGTTAACCAGATCCTCCGGCGTCCAGACCTCCCCCGGCGTACCGCCCCACGACGCCTCGATCAGCCCCACCGGAACATCCAGCGCTTTGTTTATTTCGCGCCCAAAAAAATACCCCACCGCACTGAACGTCTTGAGCTCAGTCGAATCACATCCCGCCCACCGCCCCGGACAATCATCCTGTACCGTGGCCGACGTGGTCCGCGGCACATGGAAAAAACGGATGCGATCATTCGCACAGACCGGCAGTTCGGCCTTCACATCCGGCAGCCCCCAGGTTTCACACATCTCCATATTCGACTGACCCGAACAAACCCACACTTCCCCGATCAGCACATTCTTCAGCGTGATCACATTCCGCCCCCTGATCCCGATCGTATACGGCCCGCCCGCGCCCGGAGTCGCCACCGCGAGCACCCACCGCCCATCCCTCGTTCCCACCACCGAATCAGTCATCTGACTCCAGGAAGGCGTAATAAAGATCTTCTCCCCGGCGTCACACCAACCCCACAACTTAACCGTACTATGTTGTTCCAGCACCATATTATCTGAAAGGACCGACGGCAGCCGGACATTCGCAAAAGACGCCCCGCCGCAGAGGAGCAGCACAGGCAACAACCAGTTCTGTTTCATCGCAGGAAGTTACAGAATATTTGCAATCATTCGATAACTTGCAAACTCGTTATGGGATCGGTTACACATAACCCGGCTTTCGAACTGGCGGTACAATTTGTCAATCAGACCTCCCGGTCCGTCTTTTTGACCGGTAAGGCAGGGACCGGCAAAACAACTTTTCTGAAGTTCATTCGCGAGAACACATTCAAGAAAATGGCGGTCACCGCACCCACTGGCGTCGCCGCAATCAATGCAGGCGGAACAACCCTTCACTCCTTTTTTCAGCTGCCCTTCGGTCCTTACCTTCCTGCTCCTCAACCTTATTTCTCCGCAGCAGCTGCCAACATCGCCTGCTCGGATCCCATCAGCCTGTTCCGCAACATCCGGCTCAACAGCGCCAAACGGGAATTGCTGCAAGAGCTCGAATTGCTCATCATCGACGAGATCAGCATGGTCCGCGCCGATACCCTCGACGCCATCGACACCGTACTTCGCCACTTCCGGCAGCAACCGCTTCTCCCCTTCGGCGGCTTACAACTCCTGTACATCGGTGACCTTTTTCAATTGCCGCCCGTCGTAACCAACGCCGAATGGGAATTGCTGCAACAATACTATGCCAGTCCGTTCTTTTTCGACGCCAAAGTCTTCACCCAGGCACAGCCGGCCTGCCTCGAGCTGAAGAAGATCTATCGGCAGAATGAAGCCCGCTTCATCGACCTCCTCAACAACATCCGCAACAACCACGTAACCGAATCCGACGTCGCCACCCTGACCGACTACTATCAACCCGACTTCGTCGCGCCCGCAGCCGACCAGTATATTACCCTCACGTCTCACAACGCCAAGGCCGATCAGATCAATCGCCACGAGCTCTCGATGCTCCCGGGCACGGTCCACACCTACAACGCTGCCGTCACCGGCGAATTCAGCGACAAAGCCTACCCCGCCGAACAGACGCTTTCTCTCAAGGAAGGCGCCCAGATTATGTTGATCAAGAACGATAAAGGGGAGACCAGACGCTACTACAACGGAAAGATCGGTACAGTCGCACGTCTCACCGCCGACCGCATCACCATCCGGTTTCCCGATGAACCCGATGAGCTGATCCTCGAAAAAGAGACCTGGAAAAATATCCGCTACAACTACGATAAGGATAAAGACCGCGTCGACGAGGAAGAGCTGGGCAGCTTCTCCCAGTATCCGATCCGGCTGGCCTGGGCCATCACTATCCACAAAAGCCAGGGCCTCACTTTTAAAAAAGCCGTGATCGATGCCGGCGATTCCTTCGCCCCCGGTCAGGTCTATGTCGCCCTCAGCCGCCTTACCTCCCTCGATGGTCTCGTGCTCCGGTCCCGGATCACCCCCTGGTCCATCCGGACCGATCCGCGGGTTGCCGGCTTTATGGAAAATAACCCTTCCAACCAGATCGTCGAACAACAGCTGGAACACGACCAGCGTGCCTTTATCAGCGACTCCCTACTCAAAGCCTTCGACTGGTCCCGCCTGACCGAACAACTGCAAGAGCACGATGATGACTATGCGAAGCCCGCGCTTGCCTTGCAGGACACGGCCCGTCGGTTCGTCCGGCAGCTCGAACAGCTCCTTCCTGATGCGGAAGCCGACAACTACCAACGCCTCCACGAACGCACCATAGCCGCCGTTAGCTATTTCGTTCGCCAACTCGACGACCAGCTGCTTTCGCCCCTTACAAAGCACATAGCGAAAGTCAGATCACTCAAGAGAAAGAAGAAATATTGGCAACAGCTGGTCACCCTCAAGATAACCATAACCCGCAAACGACAACAGTTGGAAGACGCCCTCCAACTCATTAACGGGCTCCGGAAAGGGATCAGTACTTCCCGCCTGCTCAGCAGCCTCGAGAACGACCGGCGCTCGCGATCCACCCCGCCGCCGTCGGCCGGCCCCGACAACCCCACCCCCGACAAATCCAGCCCCGGCAAACCCACCAAGGACAAATCCAGCCCCGACAACCCCACCCCCCATAAACCCGCCTCACCCCGGCCCGCAGAAGAACCCCCTCCCGGAAAAGGCAGCACCCGCCACATTACCCTGCAACTCTATAAAGAAGGCATCCCCATCCCCGGGATCGCCGCACGCCGCAACCTCACCATCGGCACCATCGAAGGCCACCTGGCCTCCTTTATCCCAACCGGAGAGATCGACATCAAAGAATTAGTGCCCGAACATAAGGTCATCCCCATCCTGACCGTTGTTCGCGAGATCGGCGGCTCCGCCCTCGGCGCCATGAAAAGCCGGCTCGGTGACGATTACTCCTATGCCGAGATCAAGGCCGTTCTCCACTATTCCAAACAACTCCCAACCCCATGAAGATCCTCACCCTAACCTACTTGTCCACTCATTACTTTTTGTTGATCAGCGAAAAGACGACCCTGTTGGTGGACGCCGGGTGGCCCGGCACCATCGGAAAGTTCCTCCACCTCCTTCGCAGTACCGACATCCGGCCCGAGACCATCACCCCACGGCCCAAC
>DATJMG010000032.1:0-12161 GCA_035508835.1 Puia sp. | reverse complement strand
TGAAGACGGGGTTGGGGGCGGGGGGGGCTGGGGGGGCCGGGGCGGGGGCGCTAGCGGGTCGGATACCCAAGTCGCTGCAGGCAGGCGAGGAGGCTGGGATGCCATTCGGGGATGGACAGCCCGTAGGTGCCGCGGATGCGGGTCTTGTCGAGGAGGGAGTAGCGGGGGCGCCTGGCGGGAGTGGGATATTGGGCGGTCGGGATCGGGTTGACGGTACAGGTACTGCGGATGGCGTCGCGGATAGCGAGGGCGAAGTCGTACCAACTGATCTGACCTTCGTTGGAATAGTGGTAGAGCCCGGGGGTGAATGTGGCGTGGGGGGGCTGTCCAGGCGCGGAGATGGTACGGCCGATGATGTGGAGGATGGCGGCGGCGAGGTCCGCGGCATAGGTGGGGGAGCCGATCTGGTCGTTGACGACGTTGATGCTGGAGCGTTCCTTCATTAGCCGGATCATCGTCTTTACGAAGTTGTTGCCGAATTCGGAGTAGACCCAGGCCGTGCGGATGATCAGTGTGCCGTCGGGGTTGTCATGCAGTGCCTGTTGCTCGCCCTGGAGCTTGGAGGCGCCATAGGCATTGATCGGGCCGGTCGGATCGGTCTCTTTGAGCGGTATCGCGGAGTTCCCGTCGAACACGTAGTCGGTAGAGAGATGGATGAGGCGGGTGCCGGTCTTTCGGCAGGCGGCCGCGAGATAGCCCGGCGCATCTCCGTTGATGAGGAAAGCGGTCTCCTTTTCGGTCTCGGCCTTGTCGACGGCGGTATAGGCAGCGCAGTTGATGAGCCATTGGGGCTTTTCGCGCGCGAGGAAGGTCAGGGAGGCATCGGGGTCTTCGATGGGCAGGGTCGCGCGGTCGAAAAAGAAAAAATCATTTTCGGGGGAATCCCCCGCGAGGACCTGCAGCTCACGGCCCAGTTGGCCGTTTGCGCCCGTGACAAAGATTTTTGTTGGCCGCATGTTCGTCAAAGTTGTTGGCCGCATGCTAGTCAAAATTATTCCGGCATTCGGCAAACAAAGGTAAGGCGAGATCCTTTGCGGAGACAATCGCTTTTCCGGCCGGGATCTGCCAGTCGATGCGCAGCCGGGGGTCATCATAGCGGATGCCGCCCTCGCTTTCCTTGTTGTAGAGGCCGTCGCATTTGTAGGATACCTCGGCGGTATCGCTGAGAACGGAGAAGCCGTGGGCGAAGCCGCGGGGGACCAGGAGTTGAAGTTTGTTGTGGGAAGATAACTCGACGGCAAAACTTTTGCCGAATGTTTTGGAAGACCGGCGAAGGTCGACGGCCACGTCGAGTATCCTGCCCTGCAGGACGCGGACGAGTTTGGTTTGAGGGTGAGGCTCGAGTTGATAATGAAGGCCGCGGATCACGCCGTAGATGGAATAGGATTGGTTATCCTGGACGAAGCGGTGATGGAGCCCTTCCTTGAAAAATGTCTGTTCGTTATAGGATTCGAAGAAATAACCCCGGTTGTCGGTATGGATCACCGGTTCAAAAATGAGCAGGTCCGGGATATCGGTGGGGAGGAATGGCATGGCTATCTTTTAACGTATTGCTCGGTGTAATAGTTCTGGTATTCGCCGGAGGTGACCGCTTTCACCCAGTCCTGGTTGGCGAGGTACCAATCGACCGTCTTTTCGAGCCCCTCTTCAAACTGAAGGGAGGGTTTCCAGCCGAGCTCCTTATTGAGCCTGGTGGCGTCGATGGCATAGCGAAGGTCGTGGCCGGGGCGGTCTTTGACGTACGTGATCAGCTTTGCTGACTCGCCGGGGGCGCGTCCCAGCTTGCGGTCCATGATCCCGCAAAGCAGGTTGACGATATCGATGTTCTTCCATTCGTTGAAGCCGCCGATATTGTACTTCTCCCCTACCCTGCCCTTATGGAATATGGTGTCGATCGCGGCGGCATGGTCATCGACATAGAGCCAGTCACGGACGTTCTCGCCCTTTCCATAGACCGGGAGCGGCTTATGATGCAGGATATTGTTGATCATAAGGGGGATCAGCTTTTCCGGGAAGTGGTTGGAGCCATAGTTATTGGAGCAGTTGGAAAGGATGACGGGCAGGCCGTAAGTATGATGCCAGGCCATCACGAAATGGTCGGAGGCGGCTTTGGAAGCCGAATAGGGGGAACGGGGGTCATAGGGGGTCTCTTCGGTGAAGAAGCCCTCGGCGCCCAGAGACCCATATACTTCATCGGTGGAGACGTGATAGAAGAGCTTTCCCGCGGGGTCTTTTCTCCAGGCGGCGTGGGCGGTATGGAGGAGGACGGCAGTGCCCAGAACATTGGTTCGGACAAAGGCCAGGGGGTCCATGATGGAACGGTCGACGTGGCTCTCGGCGGCGAGATGGATCACCGAGTCGAATTGATACTTGGCAAATAGTTCCTGGATGCGGGCTTCGACCGTGATATCGGCTTTCTCGAAATGATAATTCGGGGCATGTTCGATGTCTTTGAGGTTGGCGAGATTACCGGCGTAGGTGAGGGCATCAACGTTGATGATCCGGTATTGGAGGTATTTGGTGACAAAAAGCCTGACAACATGAGAGCCGATGAAGCCGGCTCCGCCGGTGATCATAATGACTTTCGGGGGCGCAATAATTTTGGGGGAGTCGGTCATAGGCTCCAATATTTTCGATTTACAATTTTGTTCTTATAGGTTCCCTTAAGATCTGCGATCATGGCGCCTTCGCGGGTAACGGACGTGAACCACGCATCGTCGAGGTCCTTATACTGCGTATGGGGGACGGTGACGATCACGGCGTCATAGTCATTCCGGGTCTGACGGGTCAGGTGGAGGCCATATTCTTCGTGTACTTCTTCCTCTATGGCATAGGGGTCTTCGACATCGACATGGATATTGAAGGCCAGCAATTCTTTTACGGCGTCGACGATGCGGGAGTTGCGGATGTCGCTGACGTTTTCCTTGAACGTTACGCCTTTCACCAACACCTTAGGCTCATTGGAAATGCGAAGGACGTGGGTAATGATCTTGCGGGCGACATATTTTGCCATATCGTCGTTGATATACCGGGAGGAGGCGATGACCTTGGATTCGTAGCCGAGGGCAGCCGCCTTATAGGTCAGGTAGTAAGGATCGATCCCGATGCAGTGTCCGCCGACAAGGCCGGGCTGGAATTTGAGGAAGTTCCATTTGGTGCCCGCGGCTTCGATCACATCGTAGGTATTGATAGCCATCCGGTCGAAAATAAGCGATAATTCGTTCATCAGGGCAATGTTCAGATCGCGTTGCGTATTCTCGATGATCTTGCTCGCCTCGGCGACTTTGATGGAGGGGGCGCGATGGACGCCCGCGTCTACGACGAGGGAATAGGTTTTTGCGATCTCGTCGAGCGCAACGGGGTTATTGCCCGAGACGACCTTGATCACTGTCCGGAGGGTATGCTTTTTATCACCGGGGTTGATGCGTTCGGGTGAGTAACCGAGACTGAAGTCGCCTTTGAGAAGGCTGAGGTCCGAGGTTTTTTCCAGGATGGGCAGGCAGTCTTCCTCCGTGCAACCGGGGTAGGTAGTGGATTCGTAGACGACATAGTCCCCTTTCTTGAGGGCTTTTCCCACGGTGGTGGAAGCGCCGATGAGCGGCTTCAGGTCGGGGACATTGTATTTATCCACGGGGGTAGGCACGGCGACGATAAAGAATCGAGCCTGCTTCAGGACTTCGATGTCGTCGGTGAACACGATGTCGCGGCCTTGAAATTCTTTGGCGTCCACTTCCTTACTGGGGTCGAGGTGGTTCCGCATCATTTCGATGCGACGGCTGTTGATGTCGAAGCCGATCACGGAGATCTGTCTGGCGAATTCGAGAGCGATGGGAAGACCGACGTAGCCGAGGCCGATCACCGCGAGTTTTGCCTTGCCGGTCGTCAGGTCGTCGTAAATCTTTGCGTGGTGCATATTGGATCTAACTTCTGCTGATAAATTCTTTGGGTTGCCGTGCCCATTCTTCCGGGGGCAGGGACTTGAAATATTCATAGGTGATCTTCAGGCCTTCCTTACGCTCCACTTTCGGCTCCCAGCCAAGGATCTCTCGCGCGCGGGAGATATCCGGCCGGCGTTGTTTGGGGTCGTCTTCGGGGAGGGGCCGGTAGACGATCTTCTGTTTCGTCCCGGTGAGGGCAATGACCTCTTCCGCAAATTGTTTCAACGTGATCTCGGAGGGGTTGCCGATATTGACGGGCAGGTGATAGTCGCTGAGCAGGAGGCGGTAGACGCCTTCGACGAGGTCATCCACATAGCAGAACGAACGGGTCTGGCTGCCGTCACCGAAAACGGTCAGGTCTTCACCGCGGAGTGCCTGGCCGATAAAAGCGGGCAGGGCGCGGCCGTCGTTGAGGCGCATCCGCGGGCCGTACGTATTGAAGATGCGGACGATGCGGGTCTCCAGGTGGTGAAAGTTATGGTAGGCCATGGTCATGGCTTCCTGAAAGCGTTTGGCTTCGTCATACACGCCGCGGGGGCCGACGGGGTTGACGTTACCCCAGTATTCTTCCGGCTGCGGGTGGACACGGGGGTCGCCATAGATCTCGGAGGTGGAGGCAACGAGGATCCGGGCGCGTTTGGACTTGGCAAGACCGAGGCAGTTGTGCGTGCCAAGGGAGCCTACCTTAAGGGTTTGGATGGGGATCTTGAGGTAATCGATGGGGCTGGCCGGCGAGGCGAAATGGAGGATGTATCTCAGGTCACCGGGAACGTGGATGAATTTGCTTACGTCGTGGTGGTAGAATTCGAAGTGCTCCAGCCGGAAAAGGTGTTCGATATTCCGCAGATCGCCGGTAATGAGGTTATCCATTCCGATAACGTGAAATCCTTCCCTGATGAAGCGGTCGCAGAGGTGGGACCCCAGGAACCCTGCTGCACCGGTGATCAATACGCGCTCTTTGGTCATGTTATCGAAAGTTAACGTTTTGGGATATGGTTGTCAGCCGGCGCCCGGCCGATGCTTTCGTAATAGAATCCCAGCTCGCGGATGGCGGCAATATCGAACAGATTACGGCCGTCGAAGATCACTTTATTCTTCAGCGAGGTGACGATCTTGAGGAAGTTGGGCGTCCGGAATTCGTTCCATTCGGTGGCGATGATGAGGGCATCGGCGCCTTCGAGGGCGTCGTACTGGCTTTCGGCATAGGCGACCTTGTCACCGAGAAGGCTGCGGGCGTTGTTCATCGCTTCCGGGTCGAAGACGCTGAGGGTGGCGCCTTCCTTCAGGAGGGCGTCGATCATGTAGAGGGCCGGAGCTTCGCGGATGTCGTCGGTATTGGGTTTGAAGGCCAGGCCCCAGAGGGCGAAGCGGCGGCCTTTGAGGCTGCCATTGAAATACTTCGCGATCTTCGGAAGGAGGTGGAGCTTCTGTTTCTCGTTGACGTCCATAACCGCGTTGAGGATCCTGAAATCGTAGTTCACCTCTTCGGAGGATTTGACGAGGGCCTGGACATCTTTGGGAAAGCAGCTGCCGCCGTAGCCGATACCCGGGAAGAGGAAGCGTTTGCCGATACGTTCATCGCTGCCGATGCCTCTTCTGACCATGTCCACGTCCGCGCCAAGGCGTTCGCAAAGCAGGGCGATCTCGTTCATAAAGGTGATCTTGGTAGCGAGGAAGGAGTTGGCGGCATATTTGGTCAGCTCGGCGGAGCGTTCGTCCATATAAATGATGGGGTTGCCCTGGCGGACGAAGGGGGCATAGAGGTCGCCCATCACCTTGCGGGCGCGTTCTGTAGAAGCGCCGATGACGACGCGGTCGGGTTTCATGAAGTCGTCTACGGCTACCCCTTCCCGAAGGAATTCAGGGTTGGAGACGACATCGAATTCGACCCGGGCATTTCTGGCGATCGTGTTCCTGACCTTTTCGGCGGTGCCGACGGGAACGGTGCTTTTATCGACGACGACCTTGTAATCCTGCAGGATGCGGCCGAGTTGGTCTGCCACGCCCAGAACGTATTTGAGGTCTGCTGAGCCGTCTTCGCCGGGAGGCGTAGGCAGCGCCAGAAAGACAATCTGGGCTTCACGGATGCCTTCTTCCAGGTCGGTAGTGAATTTGAGACGTTCTTCTTTCAGGTTGCGCAGAAAGAGTTTCTCGAGCCCGGGTTCGTAGATGGTGATATGTCCGGTGGATAGTCGTTCTACTTTGGTTTTGTCGATGTCGACGCAGCAGACGTCGTTGCCGGTTTCGGCAAAACAGGTTCCCGTTACCAGGCCAACGTATCCGGTCCCAATTACTGCAATTTTCATAATGATGCTTTCTTTAGATTTTACTCAGTTTTGTCTACGAATTCCAGGACGGCGGTGGTGATGGCATGCAATTGTTCTTCGTCGAGTTCCGTATGCATAGGGAGTGAGATAACGCGTTCCGTCAACCAGTCGGTGGTTGGCAGTTGGTATTTGCTGCCGCCGGAAGCTGCGAACATCTGCTGCCGGTGGGCGGGTACGGGATAATAGATCATTGACGGGATGCCAGCCGCGGCGAGGTATTCATTCAGGCCGTTGCGATCGACACCGTCGAGGATCAGGGTATACTGATGAAAGACGTGATGGCTGTAAGGCGCACGGAAGGGGGTGGCAATCTTCGGGTGGTTGGCGAACGCTTTATCATAAAAGTCAGCGGCTGCGCGTCTGGCTTCGATATAATCGTCCAGGCGTTTCAGTTTGACGTTCAGAAGTGCGGCCTGGATGGAGTCCAGGCGGCTGTTGCAACCTACCATTTCGTGATAATAGCGTTTATTCTGTCCGTGGTTAGCAATCATTTTTAACCGCGTAGCTAACGTGTCATCGTCGGTAAATATTGCCCCGCCGTCGCCATAACAGCCTAAATTCTTGGTGGGATAAAAGGAGGTGCAGCCGATAGTACCGATGGCGCCGGTCTTTCTGCGGCTGCCGTCCTTTGACGTATAGGTGCTGCCGATAGCCTGGGCGTTGTCTTCGATGACGTAGAGGTTATGGCGTTTGGCGATCGCCATTATCTCGTCCATGGGGGCGGAGTCACCGTAGAGATGAACGGGCACGATGGCCCGGGTGCGCGGAGTGATGGCGGCTTCGAGGGAAGCCGGGTCCATACAGAAGGTCCTGCGGTCGACGTCGACGAAGACGGGAGTTAGTCTCAGCAGGGCAACGACTTCGGTAGTGGCGATATAGGTGAAGGAGGGGGTGATCACCTCATCGCCGGGTTGCAGGTCGAGGGCCATCATTGCGATCTGGAGCGCATCGGTACCATTGGCGCAGGGGATGACGTGCCGCGAGCCGTTGTAGGCGGCGAGACCGTTGGCGAACTCGGTTACGGCGGGGCCGTTGATGAATGCAGCGCTCTGGATAACGGCGGCGATGGCGGAATCGACTTCACTCTTTATTTTTGTATATTGCTGCTTTAGATCTACCATTTGGATGGGCCGCATAGTGTGCTAAGATTGGGGCACAAACCTACTGCAAAATTGTGGTTTTAACATTAAATGATCGAACTTGAGTATTTTCCTTTATCATGTTTTTCTGTGGCTTTATAAGATCGGTATCCGGCTGGTAGCGCCGTGGAATGTGAAGGCGAGGGCGTGGCTGGATGGGCGGAAGGAACTTCTGGCGCGGATGGGGGCGGAGATGGCGGCAGAGATGGCTTCGGCGGGAGTGAGCGGTGATGGAGTGCGGCCTGCGGGGCATGTGGTGTGGATGCATTGCAGTTCGCTGGGGGAGTTCGAGCAGGGCCGGCCGGTGATCGAGGCGTTGCGCCGGGTATCGCCGGAAGTACGGATCGTGCTGACCTTCTTCTCGCCTTCGGGTTATTCGGCGAAGAAAGGATATCCGGGGGCGAACCATGTCTTCTATCTACCCCTGGACAGTCCCGGGAATGCGCGGCGGTTCATCGACCTGGTGAAGCCATCGCTCGTGTTGTGGGTGAAATATGATTATTGGTATTATTTCCTGGCGGAGCTCAAGAAGCGGAATATTCCCGTACTGCTGGTCTCGGGCATGTTTCGGCCGGATCAGCCCTTCTTCCACTGGTATGGGCGGCTGCACCGGTATATGCTCGAGTGTTTTACTCATCTGTTTGTTCAGACGGAAGCCTCCCGGCTGTTGTTAAAGCGGCTGAAGGTGACGGAAAATGTAACTGTCAGCGGGGATACCCGGTTTGACCGGGTGATCGAGATTGCGGAGGCGGCGGAGGCGATGCCGGCGGTGGATGCGTTCTGCGGGGACCGGCCTGTCATCGTGGCGGGGAGCACCTGGGTGGAAGACGAAGAGGAAATGGATCACTATGCGAATTCGCATCCCGAGATCCGGTTCATTCTGGCGCCGCATGAGGTCGGTGAGGACAGGCTGGCGGGAGTGGAGCGGTTGTTCCGGCATTGTATCCGCTTTTCTGTTTGGGTTGGCCATGGCGGCTCCGGGATGGCTGCGAGGCCGGGATGGCCCGAGCCGAATGTACTCCTGATCGACAATATCGGGATGTTATCGAAATTATACCGGTATGCGAGTATAGCCTATGTGGGGGGCGGTTTTGGGGATGACGGGGTTCACAATGTTCTGGAGGCGGCGGTATATGCCAGACCGGTGGTATACGGACCGGTGATCGAGAAATATATCGAGGCGGTGGAATTGACGGAAAGCGGCGGCGGGATCGTGATCGATAGCGCGGTGGAGGCGGAAAAAGTGTTCGACCGGCTCCTCCGTAATGCCCGGGAGCGGGAAGACATGGGGCGCGCGGCCAGGGAATATGTTTATTCCAGGAGGGGGGCGACCGGGACCATCATCCGGTTTATCTTGTCGCAAAAAATGTTGGAAAAGTAATTTTTTGCTCCAACCGGTTAATGTCTTTGAACCGGACGATGTCCGGTTTGGTTCAAGAAAACCTTCTCTTCACGAGCTGATAAAAATGGCGGGTGATATTACTGTTCTCGTCCCAGCCAAGCTTGACCTTCAGTTCCCGTTCCATCCAGTATTCGGCCTCCGGGAGAATACGGAAGCCATTGATCGTCTTGATGCTGCGTTCGTACATGGCTTCGTCTCCCCGGAATAACTGGTTGACGAACACATACCTGTCATTCACGCCGATGGCCTTCTTGAGGTCGCGGACGGGGGTGTCGTTGAGGGCCGAGCGGAGGTCGACGATCTCGGGCTTGAGTTTTTCGTTGAGGGAGGATCCGGCGACGCCGCCGATGATATCGTTGATCTCCCGGCTTTTCTGGGAGAGGGTGAAGCGGTCGGTGGGCTTTTCAGCCAGGGGGTCGAAGGGCCAGACGCCACGCTCGGGCTCTTTGGGCCGGGCTGCGGTTGCGACGGCGGTACCGTTGGGGACCGGAGCTGCGTTGGGGATGGACGCGCTGTTGGGGTTGGAAGCGCCGTTGGGTGCGGCAATTCCGTTGGGGCCGGCGACACCGCTGGGCGTCGGGACCCCGTTGGAGGCGGCGACCCCGTTGGGCGGGGCAATTCCGTTGGGGTTGGCGACCCCGTTGGAGGCGGCGATGGGGGCCGGGGTTCCATTGGATGGGGCCTGGGCGGGGCCAGCCTTCGCCGGGGCTTCGCCGGGTGAAGGAGTAATTCTTGCGGCAGATGGCATCATAACCGCTATCTTCGTCGGCATTACCCGGCCCGGAGGCGGTTGGGCGGCCAAAAATCGGAGTTCGGCTTCCAATAGCTGAGTGGTCTGGAGCATCTGGGATGGCTCGGCCTTACGGTCGACCTGCTCCAACAGCTGGGATATCAGTTCTTTCAGTCGTTCCATGCCAGGTACATTATAGAGTCGTATGGGTTAGTAAGTCTAGTCTGTTAGTACTCCGTATAAATTTACAACAAATTCCGAACCTAATTTATATGTATCTATGTTCATTGAGCCGCATTTAACAAGTGAAAAACGAGGGTGGATCGAAGTCATTTGCGGATCCATGTTCTCCGGGAAAACGGAAGAGCTGATCAGAAGGCTAAAACGTGCTAAAATTGCCAATCTAAAGGTCGAAATCTTTAAGCCGGCCATTGACACGCGGTATCATGAGCAAAAGATCGTTTCTCATGATGAAAATGCCATCCAATCAACCCCTGTCGAGACTTCTACCGCCATTCTCCTGCTGGCCGGCGAAGCGGGTGTGATCGGGATAGACGAAGCCCAGTTCTTTGATGATCAGCTCCCTGAAGTCTGCGACCAGCTTGCGGTTCGCGGCATCCGGGTGATCGTTGCAGGCCTGGACATGGATTACAGGGCCAAACCATTCGGGCAGATACCTAACCTTCTCGCCAAAGCAGAATATATCACCAAGTTGCATGCCATTTGTGTCAAATGTGGAAATATCGCCAACTATTCGTATCGCAAAAGACCGGCCGGCGGACAGGTGGCGGGCGGGCAAGTGGCGTTGGGTGAAAGGGAATTATATGAACCGCGATGCAGGCACTGTTTCTATACGCTGCCGTGAAGAGGGGCAAACTTTAACGAATCATTTAATTATGAAGGGGAGTTTTTTGCAAATCTGGGCGCTGTTCAAGAAAGATCTGCTGTTGGAGGTAAGGCAGCAGTATAGCTTTTATGGGGTGCTGCTTTACGTGGCATCGACGATCTTCGTGCTCTATCTGGCGATGGGGCAGCCGGACGGAGTTGTCTGGAAGGGGTTATTCTGGATGATCCAGTTGTTTGTGTGTGTGAACGCGGTGGCGAAGAGTTTTTTGCAGGAGGGCCGGGGACGGCTGCTGTATTTTTATTCGATCACCGGTGCGGCGAACTTCATTCTGTCGAAGCTGTTGTTCAATGCCCTGCTGATGCTCCTGATGAGTCTGCTAAGCCTGGGGCTGTTCGTGCTGATGCTGGGTGATCCGATGCCGGACGCGGTTCGGTTTGTCGGGATCAGCTGGCTTGGAGGGGTGAGCTTAAGCCTGGTCTTTACCTTCCTGGCGGCGATCGCGGCGCGTGCCCAGCAGAGTGCCGCGCTGATGGCGATCCTCGGTTTTCCCCTGGTGATCCCGCAGCTGTTGTTGCTGAGCAAGATCTCGAATATTGCGTTCGATGTCCTGCAAGGAGGATTAGGATGGATGATCGTGGTGCTGGTGGCGTTGGATGTCATGATCGTGGTGTTGTCGCTCATCCTGTTTCCTTTTCTTTGGAAAGACTGATTTTCTTTTTAAAGACTGATTTTCCCTAATTTTGCGGCCTAAACCCGGAGGAATGATTCGCAAGAGCTGGTGGAAAATACTTTGTATCCTCTTATTGGCCTATACAATTACAGCCGGATTCCTGGGCACTGTTCCCGCGAAGCCTATTCTCAATGAGACGATCCGGAACCTGTATTTTCATGTGGGGATGTGGTTTGCAATGATGGTGCTGTTTACCGTATCGGGAATTTATTCGGTGCTGTATCTGCGGACGGGCAAACCGGTCCATGATCTTTATGCGTTGGAATATGCAAAGGGGGGTATCCTGTTCGGCTGCCTTGGGCTTGCGACGGGTTCGATCTGGGCGCGCTATACCTGGGGAGCGTTCTGGTCAAATGACCCTAAACAGCTCGGTGCGGCGATTGCACTGCTCATCTATTTTGCCTATCTCGTCTTAAGGAATTCGATGACGGACATGGATAAGCGGGCGCGTATCGGTGCGGTATACAACATTTTTGCCTATGCGATGTTGTTCCCGACAATCTTCATTATCCCGCGGATGGTGGATAGCTTGCATCCTGGGGGAATGGGTAATCCGGCGATGGACACCAAGGATATCGACCCCCGGATGGAAATCATCTTTTGGCCGGGTGCGGTTCCGGGCTGGGCGCTGCTGGGCGTATGGATAACGACGCTTCGGATCCGGCTGCAGCTGCTGGCTGAAAAAAAACTCTCGCATGCATAAGAAAGTTCAGGTTCGGTGCCGTAAAGTTCACTCGTGGTACCTCATGCCGCTGTTTTTATTGACCGGGCTGATGGTTCGCGCTCAGGATTCGGCTGCCGGCAGACCGGTAGAAATGGCCGACCGGCTGAGGGCGGATGGCAAGATATATGTGGTCGTTGCCGTGCTGCTCACAATATTTATCGGGATTATTGCGTATGTTATCCGGCTGGACCGGAAGATCAGCCGGCTGGAAAAGGGTGGTAAATAGGCCACCACCGGGTAGCGGTTCACTATAAAAACTATGTTATGCCAGATAATATCGACGTTTTGCCAAGCCAGGTGGAATACAAATTTTTCGCAGCGGTA
>DATJMG010000031.1:0-8112 GCA_035508835.1 Puia sp. | reverse complement strand
CACCCTCACCCCAAAATCGCCCTCGCCCCAAATTGCCCCCACCCCCCTACGCCGCCGTCAACGTAAACCCGAACCTGCTCCCCGCACCCAACTGGCTGCTCGCCCAGATCCTCCCGCCCTGCGCCTCGATGAACTCCTTCGAGATCGACAACCCCAGCCCCGTCCCATTCCGGTCATGCGTACCCGGCACCTTGAAATAGCGCTCAAAAATTCTCGGCAGATACTTCTCATCGATCCCCCGCCCATGATCCGTCACCAAAAACTCCACCTTGTCCTTATTGCGATACGCCGAGATCTCGATCACCGACTGATCAGGCGAATATTTGATCGCGTTAGTCAGGAAATTGATCAATACCCACGACGTCTTCTCCACATCCGCCTGGATCAGCGGCAGGTCCTCCGCAACCGACGGCTGAATGCGTATCCCCTTCTGCTGCGCCTGGAATGCCACCGCCTGGACCGCCTGATCGACGATCTTGACCGGATCGGCAGGCTGCAGCTTCAGCTGAATGTTGCCGGTCTCCACCTGCGACATATTCAGCAATTCCCCGGTGATCTTCAGCAACCGGTCCGCATCATCCGTAATGCTCCGGATCAGCTCCTGCTGCTCCCCGTTCATCTCTCCCACCCGCAGGTCCGTCAGCAGCTGCGCGCTCATTTTGATCGAAGAGATCGGCGTCTTCAACTCATGCGATACCGTCGCAATGAAATTCGTCTTGGCCTCGTTCAATTCATGGAAAAGCGTGATGTTCCGCAGCACGATCACCTGCCCGATCGTCTCGGTATTGTTGCGGACATCCAGCACGTCCTTGCTGAAATAACTTTCCTTGTCGTCCGCAAATATCTTGAGGTCCTTCTTCTCCGGATCATCCCGCAACAAGGTCCGCATCAGATCGTTCTTCAACGCGATATCCGGCGCATACTGCCCGATGATATCCCCCTCCTTCAACCCCAACAGCTTCTCCGACACCGCATTCAGGAACAGGATATTCCGCTTTTCATCCAGCCCGATGATCCCATCCCGCATCTGGTTGATGATCGTCTCGATCCGGCTCTTCTCGAACTTGATCTTCGCCAGGTTGCTGCTCTCATACTCATCCAGCTTGCCCGCCATAATATTAAAGGCATTCGCCAGATCCCCGAACTCATCCCCCCGCTTCAGATAGATGCGCTTTTTATAATTTTTGCCGGCAATCGCCAGAATGCCCTCCGAGAGGCTGCTGATGGGGCCCGAGATAATCCCCGGAAGGTTAAAGATAAAAGTAAAAGATACCAGCGTCAGGATCGTGAACAGCATAGTGAGCACATTCGCCGCATTCTCCGCCGTCTGGTGCGCGATCGTATTCTTTCGCAATATCGCCTGCTCATTCAGATCCTGGATGCGATAGATCGACCGCCGGATATCTACATAGTTGCTGGGATCTTTTGGGTCAACCAGCATCTCATTGAAATTCCTCGTGAGCTCATCCGTCGCCTCCTTCTCCCCGACCTCCGTTATGTTTCCCTGCTGCCTTTTGAGATTCTCTTTAAAAATAGCTATGGCATCCTTGTGCGTCGGGATGTCCTCCAGTGAATACAACATCCGGTTGCAATAAAGCAGCGACTCCTGGTTGTTCTGCAGCACCTGCCGCCCCTCCTTGCTGAGCTGGTTGATATAAAAGAGGCCCAGGACGCCAAACAAGACGATCACGACGAACAGAAAGATCAGTCCCAGCGACAATTTGGTTTTAAGTCGAATGCTCATATAACTTTTCGGACCAGGTCCGCCTCAGCTCAGGATAACCACGTCGATATCCGTCTCCGCCAGCTTCGTCAATAGCTGATTGAATACCGCCGTACGGATGATCACATTGTACAGGTTGAGATGCGGCTTGCCGATACAGATCGTCGTGACCTTGTACCGGGTGGCCACCTCCATGATACCTTTGGCAATATTACTTTGTTTTTCGCGTATCACCTCCGCCCCCAGGTCCATCGCCAGCTTGAAATTGTTGATCAGATGCCGCTGCGCCGCCAGCCCGATCTTATCCCCATCCTCCTTCGGCGTCTGCACATACAGCAGCACCCACCGGGACTGATAATAGCTGGCCAGCCGCGCCGTCTTCCGGATCACCTTCCGCGCCGTCTCATGATTGCTGCTGATACAAGCCAGGAACCGCTCCGCCCGGAAAGTCGAATTCCGCGGCAACTCCGTCTCGATCTTCCGCTCGACCTGGCTGGCCACTTCCTTTAACGCCAATTCCCGCAGCTGCAATATCTTCTCGGGCTGAAAGAAATTCTGCAGCGCCAGCGCGATCTTATCCTGCGCATAGATCTTTCCCTCCTTTAACCTCGTCACCAGCTCATCCGCCGTCAGATCGATATTCACCACCTCGTCCGCCTCCTTGAGCACGCTGTCCGGGATGCGCTCCGCCACCTCGATCCCCGTAATATGGCGGATCTCTTCGTTCAGGCTCTCGATATGCTGAATATTTACCGCACTGATCACATTGATCCCCGCATCGAGGATATCCATCACATCCTGCCAGCGCTTTTCGTTCTTGCTGCCCTCGATATTCGTATGGGCCAGCTCATCGATGACCACCACCTCCGGGTGCAGATTGATCACCGCCTGGACATCCAGCTCATCCAGCTCCTTGCCCTTATAGAACAGCTTGCGCCGCGGCAATACCGGCAGTCCCTGCAGCTGGGCCTCCGTCTCCTTCCGCCCATGCGTCTCGATATACCCGATCTTCACATCTACTCCGTTACGCATCAGCGTCTGCGCCTCCTGCAACATCCGGAATGTCTTCCCCACTCCGGCACTCATGCCGATATAGATTTTGAACTTACCCCGCCTCGACTGTCGGATCAGCTCGAGGAAATGCTGTACATTTTGATCGGCCATTTAGTCCGCCTCCCCGCGGTCCAGCGCAATATTTAGTCGGAGCACATTTACCTTTGCCGGCCCAAAAATACCCCATAAAGGTCGTTCCGTATACCGCTCCACCAACGCATTCACCTTATCCTCCGGCAAATGCCGCACCGCCGCTACCCGCCTGACCTGGATCTCAGCCCCCGCCGGCGACAGGTCCGGGTCCAGCCCGCTGCCGGAATACGTCACCAGCTCGGCCGGGATATCCGCCGCCCGTACCCCCGGATCATGCGCCAGGAAGGTGTCGATATGCGCCTGTACATCCTTCAGATAATCGGGATTGCTGGGCCCTTTATTACTCCCGCCGCTGCCCATCGCATTGTACCCCACCGCAGACGGCCGGCTCCAGAAGTACTTGTCCTCCGTGAACTTCTGGCCGATATTCGCATACCCCACCACCTTGCCGTTATACTCCAGCGTCTGCCCATTCCCCTGCCCGGGCGTAAGCCTGCCTGCCAGCGCTACGAGGAGCGGGTAGACCACACTGCATATAATGATCATCACGCCCGTCAGCTTTAAAGAAACCAAAATATATTTTCGCATCGTCAAAAATTTAAGAATCGCGTGTCCCCTACCATTAATGTCCACACCGGCCTACGTCAAGTGTGTTAGTCCAAGGAAAAGATCGATCAGCTTGATCCCGATGAAAGGCGCAATGATCCCCCCGACCCCATAGACCAGCAGGTTTCGCCGCAGGAGCGCACTGGCCCCGATGGGCCGGTACTGCACCCCCCGAAGCGCCAGCGGGATCAGGATCGGAATAATGATCGCATTGAAAATAACCGCCGACAGGATGGCGCTCTCGGGGCTCCTGAGATGCATGATGTTCATGGCCTGTAAGGCCGGGATCGAAGTAATGAATAACGCCGGCACGATCGCGAAATACTTGGCTACATCATTGGCGATCGAGAAGGTCGTCAGCGTGCCGCGCGTCATGAGGAGCTGCTTCCCGATCTCCACGATCTCGATCAGCTTGGTGGGATCATTATCCAGGTCGACCATATTTCCCGCTTCCTTGGCCGCCTGCGTACCGCTGTTCATCGCGACCCCCACATCCGCCTGCGCCAGCGCCGGTGCGTCATTGGTCCCGTCACCCATCATCGCCACCAGCTTGCCGCCCTGCTGCTCCTTGCGGATATAGTTCATCTTGTCCTCGGGCTTGGCCTCGGCGATGAAGTCATCCACTCCCGCCTTCTCTGCGATATATTTTGCCGTCAGCGGGTTGTCACCCGTTACCATTACCGTCTTTACCCCCATTTTCCGCAGCCGCTCGAACCGCTCCTGGATACCCGGTTTGATGATATCCTGTAGTTCGATCACCCCGAGCGCAACCCCGTTCCGGGATACCGCCAGCGGCGTACCGCCACTCGACGCGATCTCTTTGACCCTGGCCTCCGTCTCCGCCGGGAAGGTATTGCCGGCCCGGGTCACGATCGACCGGATGGCATCGAATGCCCCCTTCCGGATCTTGTATTCCAACAGGTCCACCCCGCTGCACCGCGTCTCGGCCGTAAACGGAACGAACCGCGCCCCATTCAGCTGCGCCGCCGCCGGGTTCAACCCCGCCAGTTCTACGATCGACTTGCCCTCCGGCGTCTCATCCGCCATGGACGAAAGCACGACCGCATCGATAAACGCTTTCTCATCCACCCCCGGCGCCGGCCAGAAATGCGTGGCCTTGCGGTTCCCGATGGTGATCGTCCCCGTCTTATCCAGCAACAGCGTATCCAGGTCTCCCGCCGTTTCCACCGCCTTGCCGCTCTTGGTGATGACATTGGCCTGCAAGGCCCGATCCATCCCGGCAATCCCGATCGCACTCAGGAGCCCGCCGATCGTGGTCGGAATAAGACAAACGAACAGCGAAACAAATGCCGCAATCGTGATCGGCGTATTCGCATAATCGGCAAACGGCTTCAGCGTGACACATACGATCAAAAAGATCAGCGTGAATCCCGCCAGCAAGATCGTCAACGCGATCTCATTCGGCGTCTTCTGCCGCGAAGCACCTTCGACGAGCGCGATCATCTTGTCCAGAAAGCTTTCTCCCGGTTCCGTGCTCACGCGAACCTTGATCCGGTCACTCAGCACTTTCGTCCCGCCGGTGACACTCGACTTGTCGCCGCCCGCCTCCCGGATAACCGGCGCGCTCTCCCCCGTGATCGCACTCTCATCAATAGTCGCCAGCCCCTCGATGATCTCCCCATCCATCGGGATCGTATCCCCAGCCTCGGCAATGAAGACATCCCCTTTCCGCAGCTGTGACGAAGGCACGATCTTTATTTCGCCCACAAAGATCTCACCCACCGGGAACACTTTCTTCGCCGGCGTATCCTCTCTCGTCTTCCGCAGGCTGTTCGCCTGCGCTTTACCTCGCGCCTCGGCGATCGCCTCGGCAAAATTGGCAAAGAGCAACGTCACGAAAAGGACCAGGAAGATCGCCAGGTTATAGCCAAGCCCGCCCTGCGACCGCTCGCCCGCCCCGATCCAGACACACACCACCGCCATGATGATCGTCACGATCCAGACCGTGAACATCACCGGATTGCGGAACATAGTCGCCGGCCTGAGCTTCACAAACGACTGCTTCAGCGCCTCCGCTACGATCTCTCTTGGAAATAGTGATTTATTTTGTCTCATACTTAATTCCGTTTTAAAATGTCAGCCGGCCCCGGCCGGTTTGTTTACTTCATGCTGAAATATTCTGCGATCGGCCCCAGCGCCAGCGGCGGGAAATAGGACAGCGCAGTAATGATGATGATGACTACAAAGGTCATGACCCCGAACGTCCAGCTGTCCACCTTCAAGGTGCCCGCCGACTCCGGGATGTATTTCTTCCCGGCCAGCAGTCCCGCAATAGCCAGCGGCCCGATGATCGGCAGGTAACGTCCCAGGATCATCACGATGCCCCCCGTCACGTTCCAGAAGACATTATTGATCGACAGCCCGGCAAGGTTGCTGCCGTTGTTGGCGTTCTCGGAGGTATACTCGTACAGCATCTCCGTAAAGCCGTGATAGCCCGGATTGCCCAGCCAGCCCGGCTGCAGGAAATGACAGGCCAGCGCCGTAAATCCCTTGATCAAAAAAGCCGACAGCAACGTAATGATCGCCGCAATCTTCACCTCCCGCGCCTCCACTTTATGGCCCATGAACTCCGGCGTCCGGCCGACCATCAACCCTGCGATAAAGACCGCGATAATGATATAGATATAATAGTTGAGTATCCCCACGCCGCAGCCGCCGTAGAAGGCATTGACCATCATCGCGAGCAGCTGCATCAGGTTCGACAGCGGCATCGAGCTGTCATGCATCGAATTGACCGAACCCGTCGAAATAACGGTCGTGAGTATGCTCCAGTATCCGGATGCCGCGGGCCCGAATCGCACCTCTTTCCCCTCCATCGCCCCCGTCGGCTGCGCAACGCCCAATCGCGTGATCGCCGGATTGCCATGGATCTCCGACCACATCGTCGGGATCACCAGCAACAACACCCCGATCGTCATGATCGCAAACGTCACGCCCGCAAACTTCTTTCGGTTGATATAGAAGCCCAGTGCAAAGATCATCGCCATCGGGATCAGCACCTGCGCAACCATCTCCACGATATTGGTGAAGTAGTCCGGATTCTCGAACGGGTGCGCCGAATTGGCCCCGAAGTACCCCCCGCCGTTCGTCCCCAGATGTTTGATCGCGATCATTCCCGCGGCAGGACCCCGCGAAACCTGCACCGTATCCCCCTGCATCGTGATGACCGTATCATGACCCGCATAGCTCGTCGGTGTCCCATGGAAGGCCAGCAGGATCGCAATCACCAGGCTGACCGGAAGCAGGATGCGCGTGATCGTCTTGGTAAATATATCCCAATAGTTCCCGAGATTCCTGGTCGTCTTCTCCTTCAACCCATTGAAAAGACCCACCAGACAGGCAATACCCGTCGCCGCGCTGACGAACTGCAGGAACATCAGGACGAAAGTCTGCGTGAGATAAGTGGCGCCCGTCTCGCCCGAATAGGCCTGCATATTGCAGTTGACCACAAAACTGATCGCGGTATTGAAGCTCAGGTCCGGGGTCATGCCCGGGTTACCGTCCGGGTTCAGGGGCAGCTTGCCCTGGAAGATCAACAGAAAAAAGGCGTAGACGAACCACAGCAGGTTAATGGTCAGCATCGCCTTCAGAAATTCTTTCCAATTCATCTTATGCGCGGGATCGATCCCGCAGATGCGATAGATCAGGCGCTCGACCGGCGCCAGAAAGTCCAGCCAGGTCCGCCCTCCCTTATACACCGTGGCGATATACCTCCCGAACGGATAAGCCAAAACCACCGTCAGCAGGAAGGTGAACACCACGCCGATCATTTCCGTGTTCATGAATAGTAGATTAAAATTTTTCGGGTTTTACCAGCACGTACAGAAGGTATACGAAAACGGCGATAGAAAGGATAAACAATAGGGTCATCATAAAGATTTCAATAAAAAATTTTAGAAAATTTAATTTTTTTCTCAACATCATACTCAACATTATAAATGTCTGCAACAGGCCTTCGTCGAACCTGCCTGGACCTTCGTAACGAACCACCGGTGCGTTCCCGGTCGGGCCCTTGGCGGGCCCAGTCCTCCTCGGCCGGATGAACTTCGTCAAAGCTTCGCCAAGGCTTCGTCCGTTGCCTTTCCTCGCTCGTCCCTTGCCTTTTCTCCCTCGTACCCTTCTGCCTTTCCTCCCTCGTACCCTTCTGCCTTTCCTCCCTCGCACCCTTCGTATCCGCTCGGGTACGCTCGCTTCCCGATCGGTCGAAAATTGCCAACCGACTACGTCCGGTTAAGGCTAGATTTTTTCAAAATAATCGATGGATTTGAAGAAGAGGGCGAAACAGGCAAGCCCGGCCGCGAAAAGGATAATTGTCAGCATAATGTGCGATTTCCCCGCATAACGCCAAATTGGATGCCGGATCGGCGGATCCCCATCAGCAGCCCGTCCCGCTGCCCCGGCCCCGCCTCCAACCTTATCAAAATGAAAAACAGATACGCCAAAATGGAAACCGCACCCCCAACCAAAATGAAAACCGCATCCCAACCGGAATCGAAACCATACTCCAACCAAAATGAAGACCGCACCCCCAACCAGGTCAGGCCTCATAACTCAATTTATACTCCTCGATCTTCCGGTATAAGGTCGTCAACCCGATATTCAGCAGCCGGGCGGCT
>DATJMG010000030.1:0-30308 GCA_035508835.1 Puia sp. | reverse complement strand
CAGGGGCAGGCGGGGGTATAAGCGCAGCGGCGGACAGTCTGTATGCGCAGTTATATCAACCGTATGCACGCGGTGATGATCCGATGGAGCTGAGGCCGTATTATGAAGATTACAGGACGGGTAATTTTGCGGCCGTGCTGGCGAAGGGTGATTCTCCGGCGGTGGGTCTTGGACAACGCGCCGTGTTGATCCGGGATTATATGCGGCTTTATGTGGGTCTTTCCTATCTGGCGACCGGCGATGCGCGGAATGCGGTAGCCGAGCTGGGGGCTGTGGTGCGGAGAACAAAGCCGGGTGAGATCCTCTATGAGACGGCGCAGTGGTATCTGGCGCTGGCGTGGTTGAAAAGGAATGATGTGGATCCCGGGGAGGCGCGGAGCAAAGCATTGGAGTTGGCCCGGGAGCTTTCGCGTGGCTATTCCCGATACCGGGAGCCGGCCAGGAAGTTGATACATGGGTTATAGCGTAATACGTTTCCCCTCACGGGCCGAGCGGCTGGCTGCTTCGAGGATGCGGACAACGATCAGGTTATTAGGCAGGGAGGAGAGGTCATCGGCGGGATCTGTTCTACCGCTGAGGACATCCGCGAGGTAGCTGATATTGTCGCGATAGGCAGCGCGGTGGACGGGGATGCTGTCGTAGGATTGTCGGGTTCTTTCTATCAACACTTTATCGTTCAGCGCGTGAAGGTAGCCGGTAGTGCCGAATACTTCCCAATCCTTGATGCTGAAGGGCCAATTCCAGGAGGCTTCGATGATCCCGGTGGCGGCTGGGTATTCCAGCAGGATGGTGGCATCGTCGTCGACCCTGGGATAGAGGTTGGGTTTAATTTGATGGGTCACTGCTCTGACGGCGATGGGCGCCTGGCCGTGCATCAGCCAGGTCATGAGGTTGGCGCCATAGCAGCCGAAGTCACGGATGGCGCCGCCCCCGTTTTTCACGGGATCGGTCAGCCAGTTGAGGAAGTCGGGGCTGCAGCCGATCTCCTTAGGCCCTTGATGGCCGTCGTGAACGATCATTTTACGGACGTCGCCGATGGCGTGCTGTGCGAGTACCATTTCAAAGATCTGCTGGTTGGTGTTGTACCAGGTCGTCTCATAGTTGGTGAGGACGTGGATGTGGTATTGTTTGGCGAGGGCGGCGATGCGCTCGGCGTCTTTCACGGTCGTCGCGAGTGGTTTTTCCACCATGACGGAGACACCTTTGGGTGCGCAGGTTTCTACGACGCCGAGGTGTTCGGAGATGGCGTTATAAGCAAGGACGGCATCGGGGTGGGTATGATCGATGAGGTCGGATAAATTATTATAGAAGAGGCTGTCGGGCAGCTGATATGTCTTCTTATAGCGGGCGATCAATTGCGGATCCGATTCTGCGATCCCGGCGATGATGACCTCTCCGGATTTGAACTGATGCATGATGTTATGCACATGGTCATGCGTGAGACCGGCGACGCCTACGCGTAGAATTTTTTGCCCCAGGGCAGCATTGGTCATCATGGCGACAAAAAAGAATGAATGGCAAACGAGGTGAGACAAGTATTTGATAGTCATGTTCTTAAATTGCAAAATGCGATTGAGTTTAACAAACGTTTTGCAAGATATGCGGCTTTTTAATAACATTTTGGCTGCAATCTTGCATTACATCCCGAAGAATAAAATTAGTTCACCAGCACAACACCAAATTTATGAAGAAGACCATTTCCTTTCTCATTTTAATCTTAGCTGTCAGCGGGCTGATGGTTAAGCGGGCCGATGCTCAGGTATTCAGCGTGGGCGTCGCCATTCATGTCGGTCCACCGGTTATTCCTGTGTATACGCAGCCAGTCTGTCCGGTAGATGGATATCTTTGGGTCCCGGGGTACTGGGCTTACGACGATGAATATGGATATTATTGGGTTCCGGGTTATTGGGCTGAGCCGCCCGAAGTCGGCTTTTTATGGACGCCGGGTTACTGGGGTTATGCCGGCGGCGTTTATTCCTGGCATGCCGGTTATTGGGGACCGCATGTCGGCTTCTACGGCGGCGTCAATTATGGATGCGGCTATTACGGTTCGGGGTTTGTCGGTGGTAATTGGGTAGGCGGTCATTTCCGGTACAATGCGGCGGTAGTCAACGTCAACACGACGATCGTCCACAACACGTACGTTGACCGTACGGTTGTGCGAAACACGGGCGTCAGCCGGGTCAGCTATAATGGCGGTCCCGGCGGGGTCAGTGCGCGGCCCACTCCGGCCGAGGAGGCTGCGGCGCATGACCGGCATGTACAGGCTACTGCGGCGCAGATGTCGCAGCAGCATAATGCCAGCATCGACCGGAATCAGTTTGCGTCGGTCAATCATGGGCGGCCCGCCCATACGGCGGTAGCGCGGCCAACGGCGTATCATCCGGCCAATACGACCGCCGGGCTTGCGCGTGCGACGGCGATGAATCGTACGCATGCGCCTGCGGTGAATCATGTTCAAGCGAATCATGCTCCGGTGAACCATGCTCCGGCGAATCATGCTCCGGCAAATCATGCTCGGGTGAACCGAGCTCCGGTGAACCATAATTCTGCGCCCGTACATCACACTACGACGCCGGCTGTGCATCATACGGTGACACGACCGGTGCATCACAATCCGGCTCCAGCGCGACCTGCGGCTCATCCGGCTCCTTCAAGGCCGGCGGCTCACCCGGCTCTGCATCCTGCGCCGCATGAGGCGCCTCGTCAGCCGGAGCATCACCGGTGATGGGGTTTGGGAAAATTCTTTCTATATTCGGGGAGCAAAATTGTTTGTTATGACTTCTCGGAGAAAGTTTTTACAATCGGGGTTGTTGGGGATGATGGGGTTGCCGGTGATGGGAGAAGGGATGAAGGGGTTTCCGGTGATGGGAGGAGGGGGGATGAAGGGTTTGGCGGCGATGCCATTGGACACGCTGCAGTTGGGGATTGCGGGATACTCGTTCCTGCATGTCCCGATGGATGCGGCGATTGCGATGATGAATCGGGTAGGAGTGAGTAATTTATCCATCAAGGATTTCTTTTTGCCATTGGACAGTCCGCCGGACACCATTCATGCGGTAAATGCCAGGTTCCAGGCGGCGGGTATCCGGATCTATGCAGCAGGGGTAATCTATATGAAGACGCCTGCCGAGGTTGACCGGGCTTTCGATTATGCGCGGGTGTTAGGGATTGGGCTGATCGTTGCGGCGCCGAACCCGGAGCTCCTGCCGCAGGTGGAGGAGAAGGTGAAGGCCAGCGGGATCCGGGTAGCGATCCACAACCATGGACCGGAGGACAAGCTGTATCCGTCGCCGGTGGACGTTTGGGAGCATGTCAAGGGGTTGGACGAGCGGATCGGATTGTGTCTGGATGTCGGTCATGCGGCGAGGGCCGGTGCCGACATCGTGAAAGTGGTGAATGACTATGCGCCCAGGATCTTCGATCTGCATATCAAAGACCTGAAGGCTATCAGCCGGCAGGCGCAGCCTATCGAGCTCGGCCGGGGGGTGCTGGATATCCCGGGATTGTTAAGGGCGTTGATAAAGAACCGCTATGCAGGTGTATGTAGTATTGAACATGAAATGGATATGAATGATCCGATGCCGGGTATCGCCGAGTCGGCCGGATTCTTTCGCGGTGTCGTGAGAACTATAGGTAACTCCCGCTCATAAATCTCGGGGAGCAGGGGATGCGCTACCTGAATGGCTCGAGGAAGGTGCTTTTTACCTGTCCGGACCGCATGACGAAAGTCAACCAGATGGCGGCGTAGATGCCGGTGCGGATGACGGCCCAAGGCAGGTCGGCCCGGTAGGCTGTCAATGCTGCGGGGATGGGGATGGTATAGAAGAGGGCGACCAGGGCAAGCCGCCCGCCGAGAACGATAGCGGCATACCAGAAGAACATGCGGGGAAAGATGTCACGTCTTTTCAGGAACCAGTAGAAGACGGCGCACGCGCCTGCGATAAAATTCAATTGAATGATCAGTTGAGCAAGATAGAGGTATTGCATACCGGTACCGCCGGCGTTTGACCAGGCGGTCCAGTTGGCGCGGCTATAGTAGTTGGCGCTGAAGAATTGCCAGGCATCCAGCAGGAGGCCCGCGCCGATGAACAGGCCGAGGACGAGGACCCAGCCGCCGATCGGGTAGCCGGAACCGGGAGTATAGAATGGCGTTACGCTGCGGGTATTGAGATAGATGAATAACCGCGAAGCAAGAAGGGCGTAGAAGAAGCTCAACCAGATCGCCGGCCAGCATGGCTGGAAGGGGTGGCCGTCATCGGTTGCGGTATGCCCGGGCTTTGCGGGCGGCGGGTCGAGGGTGGGTGCGACTTCGTCCGTTTCCTTATACAGGGAAAAGGAGATGCGGTCATCCATTTCGCTGAAGTCATTTTTGTACTGTTGAAAATCCGCTGCGTCGATATGGTCGGTGAATGTAGTCAGGGTATAGAGCAGGGTCATTTCTTTTCCGCTGATCTCCGGCGTAAAGTCGAACTGATAGGCCTTGTTCCGGATATGGAGCGGACCGGAGCTAAAGTCCCATTCCTCCGGCAGATGGAGATGGAGGGTATAATGGACCTGTAAGGGGTATGCGAGGGAAAGGGGGGTGGACCGGGCTTCAGAAAGACGGGGGAGATATTCCCGGACTGCTTTGGCGACGAAGTCGAAGGAGCGTTTACCTTCCTTGTCGATCTTCCAAAGATTGGGGATGGCATAATATTCCTTGATGGTCAACTCATTTTTCAGGCTATCGTCGGAATAGCCGATGGGCCGGTCCTGTTGAATACCTGTAAACCAGCTGCCATAATATTTGACGTAGTCGTTTTCGATATCTTTCCGGCTTTCCTCCTCATACTGGCTTCTGGTCTTATCCGCGGCGCCGCCGGTATAGGTGGTCGTGCACGTAAAGCGGGAGGTATCGTAGAACCGGGCATCCAGGTCTTCGCGGATGTAATAGTTGTAATTCTTTGCAGGCGGTACCGGGTGCAGGCTGTCTTCGCCATCGCGGAGGATGAGCGTATAGCCATAGGAGGGAATAAAGAGGTCGGTCAGTTCGCCCCGCTGGCCTGATATCGTAGGATCGATAAAGAGCCACTGACCTCCGGTCCGCCGGATGGCTACGATGGCATGATCGAAAATGTGCGGGGAGGGGGCTATGCTCGGCAGGTTGCGGCCTTCGGTTGTATTGATCAGGGTGACATAGGCCGGGATGCCTTCCTGTTGGAGGATGACGGAAAGCAGCAGGGATTTATCCTTGCAATCACCGAACCGGCCGGCAAAGACGGCTGCGGGCGGGTGTGGCCGGTGGGTGTTCACGCCGATCTCCAGTCCGAGATAGCGGACATCGTTTTGTACGAAGCGGGCCGCGAGGTTGGCAAAGATGTCTTTGTTGCCGGCGGCGGTCTTTTGCCATTCCGAGATCTTCTGCAGCAAGGCGGGAGGCAGGGGGAACCGGTAGTGATTGAACGTACTGAGCCCCCAGTCGACGACTTCGTGCCAATCTTTGTATTCGGTGATACTGACGAATGGGAGGGTGTTGAACCAGGCGGGGACATCGTCGTCATCGTTATTTTCTTTCAATGGCGGGTTGATCCAGCGATAGATCAGGGTATTCCCCTGGAGCTGTTCTTCTGGCGCCGGAGCGTCGTTGGCCGTTATAAAATGGAGGGGCCGGTCGGGGCTGCTGATGATGGTGTGGAAATAATTACAAACGGCAGTGGTGCGAGTGAAATAGTGTTGCGCGGCAAATTTCTTTCCGAAAACCGGGTTGAACCCGATGATGGAGTAGGCTACTTCGATCCGGTCACCCTTACGGACATCGGTCAGCGTGATGAAGGCGCGCTGAAGGCCATTGTATTCAAAATCTGCGGCGTTGGTCTCTTCCTGGACCACCTGGATATGGGAGGGCTCAAGCCGGTCGAGGGTGGCGCCGTCGCGCAGGATGCAAACGCGGTGGAAAACGACCTGTTGGAATTGAGGGGCGAATGTGACGGAGACCTCGGATTCCCCCTGCACGCCCGTTGCATTAATAATATGTTTAATAAAATGGGTGTATTCGGTATTGCGGAGGAGGTTAGTCTGCTCGTCC
The DNA here is from genome assembly GCA_035508835.1 of Puia sp. Classification (GTDB taxonomy): domain Bacteria; phylum Bacteroidota; class Bacteroidia; order Chitinophagales; family Chitinophagaceae; genus Puia. The sequence goes on along the minus strand of DATJMG010000030.1, from coordinate 24,241 downwards.
TGTAATTCGTAATAGTAACCGTCGCTGATCTCTTCCGGGGATGGCTGGCGGGTAAGGTCAGGATGGATGGCTACGAGCCAACCGGGCAAGGCGCCGGTGTGAATGTTGGGACGGGGGACGTCGGGGTGCGGGATGTTGGGAAGGGGGGCATTGGGTTGCGGGACGTTGGGACGTGGGACATTGGGACAGGGGACATTGGGGTACGGGATGTCAGGGTGCGGGAAGGCGGGTAGGGCCAGGATTAGCAATAGGATAATGGATAAACCGGTTCGCATGCAGGGGTTTTTGGGTGGCGGATCAAAGTTAAAAAAAAAGGGCCAGGATAGAAATCCAGCCCCGTTTTTAAATCCAATATCCTATGAAAAACCGAAGTATATAAGGCAAGGTACGTGCCGGAAGGGGGGGTATTTTGAAGGAATAGGGTAATAGTTTGGTAAGTTGTTGAATATCACTTTATTGCAAATTTGACCTTCGACGGTGCCCGAAGGTAATTGAAGGGTTGGATGCCGCTTTTCGTCCCGCGGCTGGAAACTTTTTCCCAGGCATGGAATGGCCGGGGGCCAGTGTAGAATTTGCGCCGGGCGATGTGGAATTTAGTACCCGGGGTTTTGGGTCAGGGTCGTGTTGCCATTGGTATACGCGGCGGTGGTGATATGGGTGGCGCCGGTGAGATTTTCGATGGCTTCCGACGGATAGTTCTGACCGTTAGCGTCGCTTTGGAGTGCAAGGCCAGCGCCGGGAAAATGGTCTAGTTGGCATAAGCGTTGCGCATGGTGCGATAGGTTGTCTGGTGATTGAAATCATAAATAGCGGTGTCGTGGGCTAATTGGCGCCATAGATGGCGGCGCTGGAAGCGTCTTTCAGCACCTCAACGGATTGGATGTCATTGGGGTCCGTGTCCGCCTGTTTGTCGGGTTGGTGCAGTCGGAGCATACTGAAACAAGTTACAATATTATCATTACATGAAGTGATAATTATGTTACAAAAAATCGTAACTTAAAGAGGGGTGCGGCAAACCGTAGGGCGAAAACCGGCGTTTATTTTTTTCTACACTTTATAATTCAAAAAGGCTGTTATATGGGACCAAGGATGATGGCATGCTTGGGTGTCTTTCTGCTCCTGTCCGGGCATCGGCTGATTGCCCAGGAGGTCACCTTCTGTGAACCTTATAGTGACCGGTTTACGATCCGGGAAGAGATGCTGGGGAAGATCGGGCAGTATTATTGGATCTCCATGGTCAGCCGGCAGCGGCCGACGAAGCATAATACCGGCCCGTCGGAGGAGCGAACCTTTATGATCTATGATTTCCGGATGAAGCCGGTGAATGAGATCAGTCATTTTTCCTGTCCGGGGACGGAATTGAAGGAATATCTCATCCTTAACTCCGATCATTTCGATCAATTATACCTGTCGGAGAATGTGGATCACCAGGTGGATCTCTGGGTGCAGCGGTATGCGCCGGACGGGCAGTTGATGGGAAATGGGCGGAAAGTCGGCTCCATGCCTTTTCAAGAGCCCGGGAACAGCTTTTTGCTGGTGCGATCGGAGGATAGGAACCTGATGTTGTTGCTGGGGTTCCAGTTTGTTCCGGGGGGAGCGCCGAAGATCCATGCGATGTTGTTCAATTCCGATTGGGGGATTGTGTCTTCGCGGGTATATAATCATCCGTTCCTCACGCAGCCCATGATCCAGGATGACGATATCGGCTATCCTTTGGAGGATTTCGATCAGGGGACGGTAAAGCTGGCGAATGACGGGGAATGGCTGATGGTGTCGCCTTCGCGGACCGACAACAACTATCTGCTTTCCCATTTTAACGGTGCGGACACGGGGTTCAGGTATGAGGAGATCTGGCTGCCCAGTATTGCGGAGACGGAGGATATCAGCCTGTCGATCGACAATGTTCATGGTGAGGCGGTTGCGGGGGTGTTGTCGGATTTCCATTATGCTCCGCTGAAGAATGTGCGGATCGTTCATTATTCGATGGGGCTGCGGCAGTTCGATTTCGATACGACGTTCCGGCTGACCACGCTTGGGGCCGGCAAGGTAAGGAACAGCAACCTGGTGAAGGAGAATTTCATGGCGATGCCGGGTGGGGGATTCCTGCTGTTAAAGGAGTACGGGCGGTTGTTTGAGGAGCCCATCGACGATGTGACGCTGGATGACGGGTGGGATCCGATGGTCATGTTTGCGGAAAACAACATCTCTTTTCCGGATTCCGGTCCTTCTTCCGGCAAGGTCAAGGTTCCGCCGCCGCATTATGGGTATGCGCGGTATGCGTCGCCGATGAATATTCCATATCATGACCGGGGGGATCTGAGCCTGTATTATTTTCCGTCGATGCGGGGGGACAGTACGTGGAGCGGGATGATCAGTGAGGAGCAGATCACGGAGCTGAATTCGCCCAATCTGTCGTATATGATCGTGCCGCTTCAGGACAGGTTGTTTTGTCTTTATAACAGTTTTGTGAAGAATGATCAGTTGTATGCGGCGTCGACGGTGCTCAACCGGAAGGGGCAGTTGGTAACGGATCAGGGAGTGATGTTCTGGGGCTTGAAGGCGCCGCTGAATTTTCAGGAGGCGCGGCAGGTGGCGAAGGATCAGATCGTGATCCCGTATCAGCGGTATAACCGGCCGGGGTTTGCGGTGGTCGAGCTCAATGGGCCACCGAACTGAGTGGGGGGCGCGGGCCTGGCTGGCTCGGGTCTGGCGGCGCGGGCTTAGCGGGCTGGGGCCTGGCGGGTGCGGGCCTGGCGGGCGGGTGCGCTGATGGCCAGCAATTCTTTCAGGTAGTCGCCCCAGATGGTGGGGTTGGAGTGGGTGCCATGGCCGGAGGTCTTCTCGGACCAGGGCAGTAAGATGTATCTTCCTTTTGCTACTTTTTTGATTTGGGTTTCCATGATGCCCAGTTCGGGCGGGTTGACTTCGTCGTCGGCAGAATTGATGGCAAAGAGGGGAGCTTTTATTTTTTCCAGGTATGGCGACGGGTCATAGTTCCGGGAGGCGTCGAAGGCGTAGATAAAGTCGTTGGCGTCCGTGTGACTGATGAAGGCTGCGACGCCGTTATCCAGCAGTTTCTCCGCGGCTTCGCGGGTCGGGGCCCGCTGTTGCAGGTGCCAGGGGCTGCTCGTCATAAAGAATAAGGGGCCGTAGGCGCCGCGCAAGCCGACTTCGGGGGCCCTGGTATATTCGCCGTTATTCCAGACGGGATCGGCTTCGATGCATTCGATGGCCATTTTGCGCAGGATGCGATTACGGCCGGCGATGGCCACGGGCAGGCTGGCCAGGGGCAGGAGTGCGTCCATGAAGTCGGGATAGGTGTAGCCCCAGACCCAGGTGTGCATCGCGCCCATCGAGGTACCCATACAAAGGCGCAGGTGGTTGACGCCTAGATGTTCGGTAAGGAGGCGATAGTCTGCCAGGACCATATCGTCATAGGTATATCGTGGAAATCGCATGTGGAGGCCGTCGCTGGGTTTGCTTGAATGGCCGTGGCCGATGCCGTCCGGCAGGATGATAAAGTACCTGGCGGCGTCCAGCAGCTGACCGGGCCCAAAAAGGTTGCCGGCGAAGAGCGGCGAAAGAAAGTTGGACCCGCTGCCGGTGGTGCCATGCATGATCAGGACGGCGTTGATGACCTTTCCGCTTTTGTCTTTAATCGGCCGGCCGAGGGTGATATAGTGGATATTCAACTCGGGAAGGGTGGTTTCGCCGCTTTGGAAGGGGAAGTTTCGGATCTTATAATCACCTTCGGTTTGATTAGGGTAGGTTTTGGCGGGGGTTTGCTGTGCCTGCAGGGGTTGGGTGAGGGAGGTGAAGGCGACGAGGAGGATGAGGAGGTATCTCATGACGGCGGTTTTGTTTGACGGCGGTCTTTTGCCAGTGAATGTATCGAAGTCCCGTCCTTTCGCCAAGACTACGCAAAAAGTGAGTGACCGATATGGAGAAGGTAGTGTATCTTAAAGCCTGCAAATTGTGCTGCTTATGAGAATGCTGTTCGTTTTACTTGTACTTGGGATGCTGGCGGGCTGCTCCATGCCTGCGGGTCCGGGTCCTACGCTGGCCGATTATTTTATCCGGCAGGATTCCGGCGTTCAGACCGGGAACATCAAGCTGGTCGAGATCACTACTCCCAAGGGTAAATTTCATGTGTGGACGAAGCGTTTCGGGTACAATCCGCGGATCAAGGTCCTATTGTTGCATGGGGGGCCGGGGGGTACGCATGAGTTCTTCGAGTCATTCGAGAATTTTTTGCCACAGGAGGGGATAGAATTCATCTATTATGATCAACTGGAGTCGTTCTACAGTGATCAACCGAATGACAGCAGTCTTTGGACGCCGGAGCATTTTGTTGAGGAGGTGGAGCAGGTGCGGCAGGCGTTGGGATTGAACAAGGATAACTTCTATTTACTGGGGCATTCGTGGGGCGGTATTCTGGCGATGGAGTATGCGTTGAAATACCAGGATAATCTCAAGGGGTTGATCATATCGAACATGATGGCGAGCATGCCCGAGTATGAAAAATACAATGGGGTTTTGCGGTCGAAGATGCGCAAGACGCTGGTGGATTCGCTGCAAGCGTATGAGGCTAAGGGTCAGTATGACGACCCGGTATATGAGACGTTAATGATCAATGAGTATTACAACCAGCATTTGTGCCGGGTGGTACCGTGGCCTGATCCGGTGATGCGGGGGTTCAAGCATCTGAGCAAGGGTATTTATGTCAGCATGCAGGGGCCGAGTGAGTTCAAGACCGGGGGAAGGTTGATCAAGTGGGACCGGTCGAAGGATCTGGGGCGCATCAGGGTACCGACGCTGACGATCGGGGGTAAGTTCGATACGATGGATCCGAAGTATATGGAATGGATGAGCAAGCAGGTTCAGCATGGGACGTATTTGTACTGTCCGAACGGCAGTCACTGTGATATGTGGGATGATCAGGAACATTATTTTCCAGGACTTATAAAATTCTTAAACGATGTGGACGCGAATCATTAAGATGCGCCTTCGGTGCGGGGGCGTGATGTTGGGCTGCAGGGTTCTGATGTTAGGCCGCAGGATTCTGATATTGAGCGTTTCGGCGCTGATGCTGGTTGTGACGGAGGCGCGGGCTCAGCGCACGGAGAAACCGCCGCTGCATGGCAATCATTGGATGGCGATCACGGGCAGGCCGCTGGCTGCGGAAGCCGGGGCGCAGATCTTTCAGGAGGGCGGCAATGCCGTCGATGCTGCGTGTGCGATGCTGGCGGCGGTTTGTACGATGCACATTGTGTTAACCTGGGGTGGGGAAACGCAGGCGCTCATCTACAATCCGCATACGGGTAAGGTGATTGCGATCAATGCGCTTGGCTGGGCGCCGACGGGGGCCACGCCGGCCTTTTTCAAAAGCAAGGGGTATGATTTTCCGCCCGAATATGGGCCGTTGGCGGCGGTGACGCCCGGCACGCCGGGCGGCCTTTGTTATATGCTGGCTGAATATGGGACCATGAGTCTCAAGGAGGTGCTGGCTCCGGCGATGGAGATGGCCAAGGGGCAAGCTATCGACGCGCAGGTCGCCAATATGTTCGAATCCGGCAAGCGGTGGCTCAAGCAATGGCCTTACAGCAAAGCGGTGTTCCTGCCCCATCTGGGGGAGAAGCGGGAGGCGCCGGAGCCGGGTGAGATCTTCGTGCAAAAGGACTTGCTTGGGACGTTGACCAAGATGGTCGAGGCGGAGCAGGATGCGCTCAAGCATAAGAAGACGCGCAAGGAGGCCATCTATGCCGCGATGGACCGGTTCTACAAGGGGGATATTGCGAAGGAGTTCGTCAGGGGCTGCCAGGAGCAGGGCGGGTTGATCACCATGGAGGATATGGCAGCGTGGAAGCCGATCGAGGAGGAGCCGCTGCATGTCAATTACAAAGGGTATGAAGTCTACAAGCTGCAGCAGTGGACACAGGGGCCGGTGATGTTGCAGGCACTCAACATCCTCGAGAATTTCGATCTGAAGTCGATGGGATACAACAGCACCCGATATATCAACACGGTATATCAGGCGATGAACCTGGCTTTTGCGGACCGGGACTTTTATTACGGTGATCCCTATATGAATACGGCGCAGCCGATGAAGGGTTTGTTGAGTAAAGACTATGCGAAGGCCCGGGCGGCGTTGATCCAGCCTGATCATAATGATCCCGCGGTCGGGCCGGGTGATCCGTATCCGTATGAGGGCAGGACGAATCCTTTTGCGGATTTGTTGCGGCAGCGGGCGGCGATGGTAGGTGGGGGCGGACGGGCGATGACCAGCGGGGCGGGGCCGTTGGCGGGAGATGTGGCGGTTGATGAGGATTTGTATCATGACCGGCTGTGGCGGGGAACAACGAGTATAGAGGCGGCGGATAAGGATGGGTGGGTGGTCTCGGTCACGCCCAGCGGCGGGTGGCCTCCTTCTGTTATTGCGGGGCATACGGGCGTGGGGATGAGTCAGCGGATGCAGAGTTTCGTGCTGGATTCCATCATCGATCCGTTCAATGTCGTCGAGCCGCACAAACGGCCGCGGGTCACGCTGACGCCGACGCTTGCGCTAAAGGATGGCAAGCCTGTGTACTGTTTCAGCGTACAGGGCGGGGATACGCAGGATCAGAACCTCCTGCAATTCTTCCTCAATGTGGTCGACTTCGGGATGACGGTGCAGGAGGCGACGGAGGCACCCAATATCAATACCGACCAGTTGTGGTTGTCGCTGGGCGGGGACAAAATGATGGATCGGCGGCCGAGGCCGGGGCATATCCTGTTGAACAATGAAACGCCGCCGTATGTACGGCGGGATCTGTTGCGGATGGGGTATATTCCCATGTATGGGGAAAGGACCAGCGGGCCGCTGAATGCTATTTTCCTGGATGCGAAGCATGGGACTTTGTGGGGTGGCAGCAGTAATTATGGGTTGGATTATGGGATTGGGTGGTGAGGTGAGATTACGAATTTGGTTTGAAGGGGCCTTTGAAGGTTTTGCGGAATTCCTGGTATTCGGGGATGCAGACGTTCTCGACGTATGGGTTGTCCGGGTGGTTTTTGATATAGTCCTGGTGGTAGGCTTCTGCGGGGTAGAAGTCTTTGAAGGGTTTCACTTCGGTGACGATCTTTCCGGAGAATTTGTGGGAGGCGGTGAGTTTGGCGATCTCGTCGTCAATGATCTTTTTTTCGCCGGCGTTGCGATAGAAGATGATGGAGCGGTATTGGGTGCCGACGTCATTTCCCTGGCGGTTGAGCTGAGTGGGGTCGACGCTGGCGAAGAAGGCTTCGACGAGGGTGGCGAAGGATATTTTGGCGGGGTCATAATATACCTGGACGGTTTCGGCGTGGCCGGTAGTGCCGGTCTCCACCTTCTCGTAGTCCGGGTGCAGGTCGTTGCCGCCGGCATAGCCCGATACGACGTCTCTGACGCCGGCGAGGCTTTTGAAGACGATCTCGGCGTGCCAGAAGCAGCCTTCGGCGAAGTCGGCGATCTGTTCGTCGGGGGAAGCAGGGCCGGGGTCTTTGGTAGGAACCTTCATATCGGTCTGGGGTCTGCCGCAGGCGACCAGGAGGAAGATGGCGCAGAAGGTGAAGAAGAAGCGTTTCATGTTGCGAAATGGATGAATTGATGACAAATTATTGTGTAGCATCGGGGGCGGTTAATTGCCGGCGGTTTTGGGGTTGGTCGGAGGTGCGCCGCCTGCGGGGACGAAGATCAGGGCTGCGGAGTTCATGCAATATCTTTTGCCGGTCGGGGCTGGACCGTCATCGAATACGTGACCGAGGTGGGAGCCGGTTTTGCTGTCTACCACTTCCCAGCGGGTCATGCCGTCGCTATTGTCCAGAACGAGGCGGACGGCGTCGGGGTTGATCGGGGCATAGAAGCTGGGCCAGCCGGTGCCGCTGTCAAATTTGGTATCCGAGCTGAAGACGGGTTGCAGCGAGGCTGCGGAATAGTAAGTTCCTTTTTGAAAAAAATGGTCGTATTTACCGCTGCCGGCTCTTTCGGTACCGGCTTCGCGAAGGATATAATATTGGGAGGGTGTCAGGCGTGCTTTCCATTGGGCGTCCGTGAAGGTCATGGGGTATTTGGTGTCCCGGGCGACCTCCTTAGGATCGGGATATTTGTTTTTGTTTGACTGGGCTGCTGCGGGGAGCGAATAGATGAGCAGCAAGGCGGCTGATAAAAGGAATGCAGATTTTTTCATTTCTCTTCTTATTTTACTGTAAAATAAACGAATGAAATGGTTCGGTGGTTTGGTGTGTTCTGTTAAGAGGCGGGGGCGGTTCGGGTGGGATACTTAATTAGCAAATTGATTTTAAATTCATTATGAGATTATTTTCGACCGGTTTGATGGGAAAGTGTTATGAAATTGTGATATGTCGGGGGTGGCGGGCAATGCGATGTTCGGGGTGGTTGGCAATGAACCGGAGGGGGTGGATTTCAAGGACACGAAGGTAGATGGGAGTGTGGCGGAGGTGCATTAAACGTTAACCATTTATATGAAAAAGACCTGCTTATTGTTACTACCGGGCCTTCTCACCCTAACCGGACGGGCGCAGAAAGATTCTTCCCATTTGGATATCGGGTGGCTGGTGCTGGACAGAGGGCTTACGCAGACGATCTCTATAAAGGGGTCGGACCTTGAGCGAATGCCGTTTGTCAACCTGGGCGATGCGATCAGTGCGTGGTTGTATGGCGCTTATACGAAGCCTGCGACGCTGGCGTATGTAGTCGACGGTAACCCGGTGACTGATGTCAACAGCTATCCTATTTTCGATATTGAAGAGGTGACGCTGGTGGAGTCGGCGGTCGGGGGGGCCGCTTATGGCGGCACGCAGCAGGAATTGGTGGTCATTACGACGCGGAGGGGTGGGGAGGGGCCGGCCGGGGAGAAGGGTAAAAGCGGGATCCGGGCCGCGGCGCAGGGTGGTGCGGTCAATTCGAACGGTGATGGCATCAAGACAGACATCAATTTCTATCAGCAGTATTATGTGGGCGGGTATCGCAACTATGACAAGCTAAGCGTCGGCGGGTCGGCCGATTGGGTCCGGGATGTGGTGCCGATGCCCAGCGGTCCGGAATACCAGGTAAACACGCCGGAGAACCTGCAGCGACTGAGGTTCAACGGGTATCTCACGTGGAAGCCGACGACATCGGATCTTATAGAGCTGCGGGTCGGGTATGCGCCGCAATGGGTCGAAGAGGGGCTGGATTCCAATCTCACCTCCGGTGAATCGCAGATTACGGCGGAGATGCATTCGCATTTGGTGGTGCCCGAGGCTCGCTGGTATCGCCGCTTGTGGCGGGGGTTGAACAATGAATTGCAGGTTGCGGATGCCGGCGCCTCATCGTATTCGGCGTGGAACCTGATCAACTCTGGTGATTTAGAGGATACGGCGGAAGCGAGGGTCAATCATCTTTACGTGCACGAGCGGTTGAGCTATGAAGTTTCGGCCGGCGGGTGGCATTTCGTGCCTTCGCTGAATTTCTCCTATGATCATATTACTGAAAAGACGGTTTCGACGATGGACAGTGTTGCGTTCGTTGGCGGCGTTGGGGGCGGCGGGCAGTTTGTGGTCTTCGATTTACCGCTGGGTCCGTGGCAAAAGCAGACGGGCGATCTGCTTTTTCTAACGCCTGCGGTCGATGTGCGGCTGGCGCGGTTGCTGGATCTGCAATTGGGTGCGCAAATAGATATGAGTTCCAGGCAGGAGAACCTATCTCAGCAGGCGTACCCGTTTGCGACATTGGGGATGGATGTGCTGCAGTTTGGCGGCGGACGCCGTGTTCCGGGCGGGGGTGTTCGGGGCAGTGGTGTTCCGGGCAGGGATGTTGCGGGCAGGAGTGTTCCGAGCCTGAAACTTTACGGGTCTTATGCCGAGCGGCCGCTGGTCTTTGTAGATGACTATTCGCTCTATGATTTCGAGGGCGGGGGCGCGCCTTATTCGCTGGCGAGTGTTTACCCGCCGGCTACTACATCGTTTGTATTTTCGTCCTATAGCCCGACCGGCGGAACGATCTCCGAAACGATTCTGTCAGCCAATGAGCCGAGACCGGTCTTCTGGACCTGGGAGGCAGGGGCTTCTTTTACTACGGCAGGCAGCAGGATGCAGTTCGGGTATACGTTCGAAAAGCGAAACCTGGTGACATCCGGCGGGATAAGCTATTTGCCTGCGATGGGGCTGGGTACGACAGTATTGCCAGTATGGAAGAGCACGATGCATCATGCCGATCTCCGTTTCAGGGTAACGGACTCAACGGGATTGGTCTGGCTGACGGGGCTCCATCTAACCCTGATGCGAAGCGAGTCATATTTTTCTTTCCCCGACGTCAATTTTTCATCCATTTATGGATCGTACCAATTTCCGCAAGCGGGTGATTTTTATCCGGCCCATTTTTCTTATACCGGCGGCTGGGTGAACCGGTGGAATGTCGGGAATTTTTCTGCGGGGCTGGACCTGATGTATCGTTTTGGGGAAGCAACGGAGCAGTGGACGGCATATGGCAGCTATTTCAACGGCCCCAGGTTAAATTCGGTGCTGTTATCCAACATTTATGCTGGTAACAGATGGAAGCTGCAGGGGGCGCGGATCCTCGAATTATTTATAGAGAGCCGCGGGTTAGCGCGCAGCAAGAGTTCCGATCTGCCGGATGACCGGCGGTATTACACGATTGGCGGGAAGCTGAGCATGTAGTAGGTGCTCAGGATCTAGCTGCGTGAGGACCATTTGAACCATTTGATGCCCAGGTAGGCAAATATGGCGGTGTAGCCCAGGGTGATCGCTAGGGCCAGCGTGGTATCGCTGTTCCAGGTCGAAGGGGTCATTGCACCGGAGACGATGGACTTCACGGTGCCGTAAGGGGTATATTTGACGGCATTGTCAATGATATCGCCCAGCATACGCAACTCGCCGAACATTCCCACCATAATGAAGGCGATATAGATCAGGCGGCTGGTGGCGTTGACTGTTTCGGGATTTTTGATGCGTCCGACGATGGCCTGACCGAGGGCCAGGTAGACGGCGCCGCCGGCGATGGCGGTCAGGATCCCTGCGATATAGCCTGTTGCGGACAGGACGATATGGTCGTAGCGGTAGCCGACGATCATGACGATCGCGGTCATGAGGATGATCATAATCAGTTGAACGGTCAGGCGGCTGCCCATGATGGTCCAATTAGCTGCGGGGGCTACGCGCAGCCGTTGAAAGATCTCCTTTTCGCGGTCACGGGCGATGGAGTTCGTGTAACCCATAAGCCCTATGGCGTTGAGGCCGAGCGTGACGGCATTGGAGAGAACGAAAGCTCCGCCTGTTCTAACGATCAGCGCTTTCCAGGACATGACGATAACGACAGGCAGCAGGACAACCATGATGGATGCGCGGCGGTTACGCCATTGGGTGGTCAGGTCTGCCTTTAACAGCGACCAAAATACGAACCCTGTGGAGGGTAACGCCCGGGCAGCGGGTGGGGTGATGGTCAGTGTGGATGAAGTGGAAGGCGAGGTCGTGGCTGAAGTCGTTGACATAACAGGTTATTTATTTGGATGTGATCTTATTTATTTGGATGCATTTGTTTTTGCGGGTGCAGTTGAGTTTGGTCAGGTTCTGAGGGCGGCGCCGGTCAGGCCGATGAAGACGTCTTCCAGGGTGATCTTGCCTTTCCTGGATGCGGCAATGACTTCGGGTCGGTCGCGGTTGTCATCGATGATGGCCCGGGGGGTGCCGGTCGTGATGATGCGGCCGTGGTCGATGATGGCGATGCGGTCGCAGACGGATTCGGCTTCTTCCATCGAGTGAGTTGTCAGGAGGATACCGTGGCCTCTGTCGCGCATGGCTTCGATCCTGACCCAAAGCTGGCGGCGGGATTGGGGGTCGAGACCGGTTGTGGGTTCGTCCATGAGGACCAGCTGCGGGTTGTGGATGGTGGCAATGACGAGTGAGATGCGTTGTTGCTGGCCGCCGGACAGCTGGCCGAAACGTTTGCCGACCTGGTCTTGTAACTTGATATCGGTGAGGATCGAGTGCAGTTGATCGGCAGCGAGGCTGATACCGTAGAGGCCGGCATAAAGCGTGATGATCTCGCCCACCGTCAGTTCCGGCTGGAAGCTGGTGGCTTGCAGTTGAACGCCCATGCAGGCACGGGCGTGGAGGGACTGGCGGCGGGTGTCGTAGCCGGCGACCTTGATGGTTCCGGAGGATGCCTTTATCAGGCCTTCGGCGGCGCTCAGCGTGCTGGTCTTGCCGGCTCCGTTGGGACCGAGCAGGCCGAAGATCTCGCCGGGCCGGACTTCGAAGGAGACATTCCGGACGGCTTGAAAATTACCGTAGAAGATATCCAGATCTTCGACCTGGAGGACGGGATGCCGGTAGGCGGCTTGCTGCAGGACGGGATGGTCGGTTGACGTATTCATGCCTGCTAAGGTAGGTGGTTCGTCCCGGCGGGGCAAGAGCGCGGCGGTCATTTTATCCGTCGGATCGGTGAGTGGGGGGAAGGAGGCGGTGAATGGTGCAAAAAAGAAAAGGCCGCGCATTGCGCGGCCCTTAGTCGAGTTTTTTTCTTAGTCGAGCTTTTTTATGATTAAAGACCCTTAACGACGGTCGTTTCGGTGATGATCTTGTTCACCTGGAACTGACGAACGATCTCATTGTTGCCGGTGCGGATAACGAAGGTCGGGTTGATATCCGTGTCGGTGTTCTGGAAGTAGATGGTCTTCGAGAAATGAGGGGTGTTGAAATGCTGTTGATAAACGATGTCCCCGTTATCGTTCTTGATGATCAGCCAGAATTTTTCGCCGGATACATTCTCATAATCTACTTTGAAAACAAGGCTATTATCGCTAACACCCTGGTAGGTAACGGAAACCTGGGCTTCGTTGATCGTGGCAACCTTCCCGGTGTTGCCGCCGTTTGCTTTGCTTGTCAGCGGGCTTCCAAAGAGGAACAATACAGCGGTCAGGGCGACTGCGATTACTTTAAATGCGTGGTTTTTCGTCTTCGTGTTCATGATTATACTTTTTTATACTTTACAAAATTGAAATGACTAAATTGTTAATGGCAGGCTAAATTTTTGTCAATGGCAGGCTTGGTCGGGGATGGGAAGCAATGGAGTGGAGTAAGACGATACAAAAGTATAGCCTATAAAATCGGCATACAAACATATTTGGAAGCGATTTCATGATATCAAGCCCATCAAAACATGGATTAGTTTATTGATAGCCAATTTTTTAAATTGCAATCCGGAATGATAACCAAACCCCAAATAAGTATTTCTTATGAGAAGAATTTTTCTGATCCTGTTCGTTGCCATGGCGGGCGCCATGACAGGTCATTCGCAGGAAAACCCTTTATGGATGCGGTATCCCGCGATCTCTCCGGATGGTCAAACGATTTTGTTCTGTTACAAGGGGGACATCTATTCGGTCCCGGCGAAAGGGGGATTGGCGGTGCCGTTGACGATCAGCGAATCGTATGAGTTTGCGCCTGTTTGGTCCCATGATGGCCGGTGGATTGCTTTTGCATCGGACCGGTATGGAAATTTTGATGTTTTTGTGATGCCGGCGACGGGAGGCGAGGCGAGGAGGCTCACGTATTTCTCGGGCAATGAGATACCCAGCAGCTTCACGGCGGATGACAGGAAAGTATTGTTCGGGGCGAACCGGCAGGACCTGGTGACCAATGCGCAGTTCCCGGTGAGTGTGATGAGCGAGCTATACAGTGTGCCTGTCGGCGGGGGTCGGGTGGATCAGGTGTTGCCGGTGCCAGCGGTGGAGGCAACCGTAAATCCGGCGGGGGACAAATTGATCTATACTGACCGCAAGGGGTATGAAAGTGACTGGCGGAAGCATCATACGTCGTCTGTTACGCGGGATATCTGGTTGTATGATCTGCATTCGCGCAAGTATCAGCAGCTCACAACTTTCAAGGGGGAGGACCGGAATGCGGTGATTGCGGCGAATGACCAGGACTTTTATTATCTGAGTGAGCAGGATGGCACGATGAATGTGTACAAAAGCTCGCTTGCGGCGCCCGATAAGTCTGCGGAGCTGACCCATTTTGCCCGTAACCCGGTACGGTTCCTGACGGTAGCGAAAGACAACACCCTTTGTTATGGGTACGACGGGGAGATCTACACCCAGAAGCCGGGAGGGGATGCGCATAAGGTGGACATCCGGATTGCGGAGGATGGGCGGACCACGCTGGACAAGGTATTGCCGGTTAACGGCGGGGTGACCGAGATGAAGGTAAGTCCGAACGGCAAGGAGATTGCGTTTGTTTTCCGTGGTGAGATCTTTGTCACCTCTGTAGACGGGGGTATTACGAAGCGGATCACCAATACGCCATGGCAGGAGCGGAGTGTGGACTGGAGCCCGGATGGGCGGACGCTCGTGTATGCGGCAGAGAAGGATAAGAATTGGAACATCTATACGATGAGTATCAGCCGGAAAGAGGAGCCTTATTTTTATGCGAGCACGGTCTTGAAGGAGGAAACGGTGGTCGCGACGCCGGCGGAGGAGTTTCAACCGGCGTTTTCACCGGATGGCAAGGAGGTCGCTTACCTCCAGGACCGGACGATGTTGAAGGTGATCAATCTTGCAACGAGAAAGAGCAGGGTCATCCTTCCGGCGGACAAGAATTACTCCTATTCGGATGGGGACCAATATTACCAGTGGTCGCCGGATAGTAAATGGTTCCTGGTGCAGTTCGGGCCGCCCGAGCGGGTGCAGACTCCCGAGGTCGGGCTCGTGGCAGCGGATGGGAAATCAGCGGTGATCAATCTGACGTTGAGCGGTTATGATGATTATGCGCCCAAGTGGGCTATGGATGGCAAGATGATGATCTGGGGCTCGGACCGGGAAGGGGCGAGGCAGCAGGCCGGATATCCGGTCACGGCCGATGTGTATGGGATGTTCTTTAGCAAGGATGCGTTCGACCGCTTCAAGTTAACCAAGGAAGAGCTGGCATTGGTGAAGGAGGCAGAGGCGAAGGATACGTTGAACAAAAAGAAGGATACCGGGGTGAGGCAGATTACGATCGATTGGGATCATTTGACGGACCGGAAGCTCCGGTTGACGACGCACACTTCAGATGCCGGGGACTGGCTTTTATCCAAGGATGGGGAGAAACTGTATTATTTGAGCCGGTTCGAAAAGGGGTATGATCTGTGGATGACGGAACTGAGGACAAAGGAGACGAAGTTGTTTGCCAAGCTGGGAGCGCAGTATGCGGGCATGGAGATGTCGAAAGACGGGAAAAATATCTTTGTGCTGGCGGAAGGACGGATCACCAGGATAGATGCGGAGAGCGGCAAGACAGAACCGATAGGCATCAGCGGGGAGATGGTGCTCAACGATGCGGGGGAGAAAGCGTATATCTTCGATCATGCGTGGAGACAGATCAAGGAGAAGTTCTATGTCGTCAATCTGAACGGCGTGGATTGGGACTATTACTACAAGGTATATCGGAAGTTCCTGCCGTATATCAATAATGACTATGATTTTGCGGAGATGATGAGTGAGATGCTGGGAGAGCTCAATGTCAGTCATACGGGGATGTATTATCGCGGTGCGGGGCAGGCGACGAGCGACCGTACGGCGTCATTGGGGATCTATTATGATTACGGTTATACGGGACCGGGGTTAAAGATCGCCGAGGTAATTGCGGGCGGGCCGCTCGACAAGCATTCGGAGAGGATCCATCCGGGGATCATCATCGAGAAGATAGACGGCGAGGCTATCACGGATTCGGTAGATCATTATAAGTATCTCAACCGGAAGGCGGGAAAGCTGGTTTTGTTGTCGTTGTATGATCCGCATACGGGAGAGCGATGGGAGGAGACGACCAAGCCGATCAGCCTGGGAGAGGAAGGGGAGCTGCAATACAAGCGGTGGGTGGAGTTGAGGCGCAAGGAGACGGATTCGCTATCGGGTGGCCGGATCGGGTATATCCATGTGCGGGCGATGGATGATGAGAGTATGCGGACGGTCTTTGAGGAGGCGTTGGGGCGGGATATCGGCAAGGATGCGATCATTGTGGATACGCGGTTCAATGGCGGCGGGAATATCCATGAGCAGCTATCGGATTTCCTGAATGGGAAAAAGTATTTCGATATTATTCCGCATGGGCAATTTGTAGGATATGAGCCGGGGGACAAGTGGATAAAGCCATCGATCGTCCTGATCGGCGAGTCCAATTATTCGGATGCGCATTTGTTCCCGGCTGCGTATAAGTTGAAGAATGTGGGCAAGACGCTGGGGATGCCGGTACCGGGGACGGGGACGTTTGTGTGGTGGGAGGAGCAGATCGATCCGCGGCTGGTGTATGGGAATCCCATGGGGGGATGGAGGGCTCCGGAAGGGTATTTCGAGGAGGGGCATCAGTTAGAGCCGGACATCCTGGTGAGGGATGAGCCGGATGTTGTGACGATGGGCCGGGACCAGCAGATCGAGGCGGCGGTGAAAGAATTGATGAAGAAAAATTAAGTTGGCGGCGGGGTCGGGCGCGAGGCGGGGGTTGGCGGGGGATAGAGGGTGAGGCGGGGTTGGCGGGGTTAGGAAGCGGCGAGTTCCCGGGCGCCGTTGATGGTCTGGCCCCAGTTCTCCATCATGCGGATAAGCTCGTCGAGGTGGACGGGTTTACTGAGGAAGTCGTTCATTCCTTCTGTGAGGCACTCGTCCCGATCCTGGCGAGTGGTATTTGCCGTCATGGCGATGATGACAGGTTGTTTGCCCCGGCCGCGGCGGATGCGGCGGGTAGCTTCCAGGCCGTCCATTTCGGGCATCTGGATATCCATAAAAATGAGGTCGTAAGGTTCTTTTTGCAGTTGGTCGAGGACTTCTTTGCCATTCTCGGCGACGCCGCAGGAGTAGCCCATTTTATCGAGGATCATGACGGCCAGCTGGCGGTTGATCGGGTTGTCTTCTGCCAGCAGGATGCGAAGCGGATATTTTTCCGCCAGGCGGGGCAGAGGTTCGGCGGTGGGTGGTGCGGCTTTTTGCGGAGCCGGTTTGGCGAGGATGGTGAAGCTCAGGCGGGAGCCTTTTCCGGGCTCGCTTGCGATCCGAATGCGGCCGTTCAGGAGATGGACGAGCCGGTCGGAGAGGATGAGGCCGAGGCCGGTGCCGCCGTAGGGCCGGGTGGCCGGGTCGGGGCGGGCGAAGAATTGTTTCAGCTGGTCGAGGGGTTCGGGGTCGATACCGCTGCCGGTGTCGCTCACCTCGAAGTCAAGGCCGATTTGTTCACCTTTTGTCTGGATGGAGCCGGCGTCGGCGTGTGCGATCCGGATCTTGATCTCGCCCTCCGTGGTGAATTTGACGGAGTTCCCCACGAGATTGATCAGGATCTGGCGGAGGCGGCCTTTATCGGTGATGATGCGGTTGGGGACGTCGGGTGACAGTTCGTAATGCAATTGGATGCCGGCCTTTGCTGTGCGGCTGATGAACATCTCGATCACTTCTTCTATCAGGTTCCGCAGGTCCGTCACTTTTTCGTCCAGGGTTATTTTCCCTGTCTCGATGGCAGAGAAGTCGAGGATATTGTTGATAACGGTGAGGAGGGTATCACCGCAGGAGCGGATATTGTCGACGTAGTTGTTTTGTTCCTTGTTGAGTGTTGTTTGTGCGAGCAGGGAGGCCATACCGAGGAGGCCGTTCATGGGGGTGCGGATCTCGTGGCTCATATTGGCCAGGAAGAGGTCTTTGATATGATGGGCGTCTTCGGCCTGGCGGGTGCGATATTCTACTTGTTGTTCGAGCAGGGCGATCCTGCCGGAGCAGCGGCGGATGCGCAGCCGGGCATAGTAAAAACACGCACCGGCGATGATCAGCGCGGTGCCGAGCAGGGATGCGAACCACGTCGAAAGGGGTAAGGATAGCATCGGCTTGGGTTTCAGAGCTTAACGAAAAAGATCAACCTTGGTGTAAACGGTTGCAATACGGATGTATTTTATACCCACTGGCCCTTTTCCGTTTGACTAAGGGTTTATATTTATAAGCCAAACCGTCTGTGAGCTAAGTAGTTGGCCTTGTTAGCTCTCTCAGGACAAGGCGGGGTGGCCTGTCCGGGTAAAATGGTGGGTTGGCAGGAGCAGGCAAAAATGGAACCCGCTTAATCATAAGTAGTTAGAAATTATGGTTGTTGTTTTAACATTTCGTTGCGTTATCTGTTGGTAAAGACAATGTTATAGGAAAGTTATAAGCGATTTTCGGATTATACTATTGCCTGGTTTTTGCGTCTATAAGGTATAAATAAAACTTAGAGATATGAAAACGATGATGAATGAAAAAAGAAAGAGGACATATGCGAGCATCGGCAAAAGGCTGTTCATCATATTGTTCTCGCTTGGCCTCGCCTATGGCGCTTCGGCTCAGCGGGGCTACGTTGGTCACGGATATGCAGGGGGTGGTTTCCATGGCGGGTACCATG
Organism: Puia sp.; assembly: GCA_035508835.1. Lineage (GTDB taxonomy): Bacteria > Bacteroidota > Bacteroidia > Chitinophagales > Chitinophagaceae > Puia. The sequence goes on along the minus strand of DATJMG010000030.1, from coordinate 5,824 downwards.
CGTATTTTGCTCCGCGGGTTTATGCGCCTGCCTATTATGGGGGCTGGGGCTGGGGGCTTGGCCTTGGGTGGGGCTTAGGGTGGGGTATACCGGGTTGGTATGGTCCCTGGGGTCCATGGGGTTATGGCTATGGCTATCCTCCTTACTATTATGGTCATGGACCTAATCCGCCGGCCTTACAGGATCAGATCGATGGTATCAAGAGCGACTATAAGGCTCAGATCAAGGATGTGAAACATGATAAGGCTCTTTCGCACAGGGATAAAGAGGCAAAGATCAATGACCTGGAAAAGCAGCGGGATGCCGCGATCACGCAGGCAAGGCATGATTTCTTCTATTCGCAATTGCGGAATTATAATGGGCAGCCGCAGCGGTATAACAACGGGCAGCCGCAGAATAATAATCAGCCGCAGAATGCGAAGCCCGGGCCGAGCAGCGGAAATAACGGCAATTCAGGCAATGACCCGGATCATCCTGAGTATTCGAACTAGTTGTTAATTGTACCTATTAAAAGTCAGGGCCCGCGATAGCGGGTTGAAGGCCCCGCGATGGCGGGGCTTTTTTGCTGCCGATGGCGTGGGTATTTACGGGATGAGCGGCATTGGCAATTGGCATAGTAGTGCATAACTTTCCATAAAGTTACTTGCATGCGCTATGATTTCAATGGCAAAGTTGTTTGGATCACGGGGGCGTCTTCGGGTATCGGGGAAGCATTGGCTTATGCGTTTTCGGGCCGGGGGGCAAGGTTGATCTTGTCGAGTCGCCGGGCGGAAGAGTTGGCGCGGGTGCGGCTCGCGTGTGCTCAACCTGACCGGATCAAGGTGATACCGCTGGACCTGCTGGATAATGGTTCGTTTGGGGTCAAAACAGCCGAGGCGATCGCGGCGTTCGGGCAGGTCGACATACTGGTCCACAATGGTGGGATCAGTCAGCGCGGGCTCGTTGTTGAGACTTCGATGGATGTACAGCGGAAGGTCATGGAAGTGGATTATTTCAGCTATGTCGCATTGACGCAGGCGATATTGCCGCATTTTGCGCAGCGCAAGTCGGGGCGGTTTGTTGTGGTCAGCAGTGTGATGGGGAAGATCGGCACCCCGATGCGGTCGGCGTATGCGGCGGCGAAGCATGCGCTTCACGGGTATTTCGATTGTCTCCGGGCGGAGGTCGGGTCACTGGGGATCGGGGTAACGATACTGACGCCGGGTTATATCCGGACGAATATTTCACAGCATGCGGTAACGAAGGATGGCAGTCCGCTGGGCAAGGCTTCGGTCAATATCGAGAAGGGGCTGGCGGCGGATCGGGCGGCTGCACAGATCGTGCGGGTGATCGGCAGGGGAAAGTTCGAGGCGTATATCGGGAAGATGGGGGCGGACCGGATGGCCTTGTGGATGAGCAGGTGGGCGCCGGGGGTATTGATGCGCATGGCGCCGAAGCTGGTACCAAAATAAATGGTCTTTATATGTTCCAAAACTATCTCAAATCTGCTTATCGGAATCTCTTGCGGCACAGGGGCGCGAGCCTGATCAAGCTGTCGGGGCTGTCGATCGGGATGTGTTGTTGTCTGTTGACCCTCGTGGTTCAATCTGTTTGCGGTCCGGGTCAGCCCTGATCATGTTCCGGGGACGATAGCGGCGATACAGGGAGTATGGGACAAGTATTTTCCGCAGCGGATCTTTGAATACAATTTCCTGGATGAAGATATCGATTTGTTGTATAAGGTGCAGGAGAACCTCAACAGGCTGGTGGCCTGGTTTGCGATGATCGCGATCTTTATTTCTTGCGCTCGTGCTGCCCGGGTCAATCCGGCGCGGAGTTTGCGGGCTGACCAGGGCTTACGGCGCTTTGACGAGTTCGAAGCTCGCGAGGAGGTTGACATTCGGGTCGGGGGTCAGGTGTTTGGGCGGTTCGGGCAGTGGGAGTTCGACGTGGGTGGTTTTATCGTGGATATCGATGTGATAGAGGCTACCGCCGACTGAATATTCCAGGGGGAAATCGAACAATCGATCCTGGGTCTGGGTGAAATCGATGATGGCGGCCTTTTTGTCCATGTCATACTTCCAGTTGATGCGGATGTGGGGATGACCGGGGGTATAGAGCCATTGGTGGAAGAAGGTGTCCAGGTTCTGACCGCTGACGGTCTCGATGGTTTTTTCGAAGTCTTCGCTGCTCGCGTTCTTGTTCCGCCAGGTTGTATAATACGTAGAGATCCCTTTCCAGAAAAGGCTGTCGCCGAGGCGGCGCCGCAGCATGTGCAGCACCCAGCCGCCTTTCTGGTAGCTGTTGGCGTTTAGCAATTCCATGTAGTCTTTAGTGACGCTCGTGTCGACAACGGGGGTCATGCGGTTTTTCTCTTCGGCGATGGTGACTAACCGGTCTTTGGCCATTCCTTTTTTCAGCGTATCGGGGCCGTATTTGTTTTCCAGGTAGCAATGTGTCATATAGGTGGCAAAGCCTTCGCTCAGCCAGAGGTGTTGCCATCGGGTTTCCGTCACGCAGTCGCCGAACCACTGGTGGGCGATCTCATGGGCCATAAGGGATTCGATGCCGGGGGAGTTGACGGAGTTCTCGAAATAGAAGATCGCGCTGGCATTTTCCAGGCCGCCGAATCGGGTTTTGGATTGCACGTTACCTTCTTTTTCGAAGGGATAGGGGCCGATATGGGTGATATAAAAGGGCAGGATTTGCAGGGGAAAGGAATAGGCTTTGAAGCCAATCTCTTTATTTTCGGGAAATACATAGTTCCAGACCGGAACGCCCATTGCGTCGCCGGGGTGGTCGATGGCGAAGGCGGCGACACCGATGACCATGACCTTGGGTGCGATGGGGGCAGATTCCTTCCAGTGCGTAAGTTTGAGGTGGTTGGGAAGGGAGCGTTCCCCCAGCAGGGCGCCATTGGCTACGACCTGATAGTGGTCGGGGGCAGTGATACGCCAGTCGAGGGTGGCTTTATCCGAGGGGTCGTCCACGCAGGGCAGCCAGTTATGGGCGCGGTTTGGCCAGTTATCGCCAAAGAAGCCGCGGTGACCGAATTTGTTATTCGAGATGATGAGACCGTCGGCCGGGATGCCTTCGTAGCGGACGGTATAGGTATGCTGGGAACGTGCGGTGGCTGGTGTCCGGAGGGTGAGATGGGTACTGTCCTGCGAGAAGGTTACCGGCTGGTTGTTTTCGGTGACGGAAAGAACGGTCATACCTTTACCGGTGCTGTTCCTTTCGGTCAGGTCGAGGTTGAACTGTGCGGTGGCGGTGCGGAAAAGGACGGTAATGACTGCGGTGCCGCGGATGCTGTTGCTGTCGTCATTGAGGGCAAGGGAGAAGTCGGAGTGTTGAACGTCGATGATGGGGTTGTATAACTGGGCAGCGGTGCGGGTGAGTGGAAGGAGGAGAAGGGATATAATAACCAGGCGCATGAAGGGAATTTAGGATAAATATACTTTAAATTGCACTATGGCCGAATACATCAAATGTCCGGGTTGGTTTCACCGGCTGCCGTCGATATATAAGCTGATCATAAGTTTCTGTGTTGCGACGATTTCATCGGCGGCGTTGGTGCCCGTTCATATGGAGCCGATAACGAGGGTAATGATCGGTTGGGATATTTTCAGTATTTGTATGCTCATCATCAGCGTGGTCATCTTCACCAGCATGCGGCCGCGGCAGATCAGGCTTTTGGCCAAGCAGGAAGACGCCGGCCGGCTCGTGGTGTTCGGGATTGTGCTCGCCACGACAATCGGCAGTCTGATGGGGGTGATGGTGCTTTTGGGGAGTAAGGAGTTTTTGCTGGGCAAGGGGTTGGAGACGTTTATTTATATAACCGGGGTCATCTGCAGCTGGTTCTTGCTCCACACGATATTCACCTACCGGTATGCGTTATTATATTATGGTGATCATCCGCTGGACCCCGATCTACATACGGTAGGGTTACAGGTGCCCAATGAGTTATGGCCCGACTACCTCGACTTTGCCTATTTTGCTTTTGTGATCGGCATGACGTTCCAGGTCTCGGATATCGAGATCTCCTCCCGGACGATACGCCGCGTGGCGTTGATGCATGGGATACTCTCCTTCCTCTTCAATACGGTGATCGTCGCGCTTGCGATCAATGTGGTGCTCGAATTGAGAAGCTGATCACCGGAATTCCGACGAGATGGTATAGCAGACTTTATCATTGATCTTTTTGAACGTTTCGCCGTTGATCTTACGGATGCGGCGTAATCGGCGGCCGGTCAGGAGGTTGCCTTCGGCGTCAAAATACTGGGGCTGGGAGAAGTAGGTGAGGATGTAGTATTTTTTTTCGACGAAGGGCAGGTTGATGGCTTTTGGCCAGAGGGAGATATAGACCAGGGAATGCCGGGTAGTATCGGTGTAATAGTCCAGGTTGTTGATCCACGTACATTCCATGGATTGCATGTTGAAGATCAGATTATTTATGGCTGCGGTGTCGTATCCATATTTCAGGATGCTGTCCTGCATGCGCGGTTCGCCGACAGCAAATTCGTAGATATAAGCAAGGGTGTCGGTATCGAATTCGAGTGACACGTGGTCAAAGGAGCGGTTGGTGAATTCGATCGAGAAGTGGTGTGGGCGCCAGGCTTTCGAGTAGACCTCAGCGATGCCGTTGAGGGTATAGTGGTGTTTGCGGTAGTAGTTGGTGATGTTAAGGCTGGTGCAGGATGAGAGGGTCAGGGTGACCACGACGAGCAGGTATGACGGTTGGCGGTTCATGGATTAGGGGATACGGGTTTGGTGCAGACGGTGACGCCGAACGTGATCTTCTTCAGAAAGCGCAGGCTGACCTGGCGGAGGGTACGGCCGCCATAGTCCCAGTAGATAATATCTACTTTGTCGGGTTGGTCCGGGATGCGGCGGATCTGGTCCAGGATGATGAAATGAGTGGGGAAACGGCCTTTGAATTTGTTGTGGTTCTTCTTGTGCAGGTAGGTGTTGTTGACATAAAGATACGTCAGACCGGTTTGAAGGCACTGGTTCAGATAGGCAAAGAGGTCGGGGATATGGGGCCGCAGCAGGTCGGAGCCGGTGGCCCGGATATGGTAGCCCAGCATATCGCGGATAATGCGGTTGAATTTTCCGTAGTTGACGGCGGCCCAGAAGGTATTTTCGGAGCCGGGGTGGAAGCGGCGGAAAAACAAGTTGAGGTAACTCTTAAAGTGGTCCGCGAGGATCAGGAACCAGAGCTGGTCTGCCGGGCGGATGTCCAGGATGCCTTTGAAGCGCAGGGTTCCTGCGGCGCGACAGATCTCTTTGGATGGGGTGAAGTGGATGGAGCCCCAGGTGGCGCGGCCGTTGGTATAGAGGGCCACCAGGAAACGCGCGTATGCCAGCGGGTCGTCGTGGAGGGGCAGCCAGGATAGGGCGGCGTAGCCGCAGAAGTTCGTGTTGGTGCCCTGGTAGAGGCGGGACGGTGCGAGCAGGTTGGCTTTGAGGTTTTCGAGGAAGAGGCTCCGGCGGATATTGGGCCACCAGGTGCTGGTATCGGGAAGGGGAGTAGTGTTGAGGTAGTCCAGGGCTTGCTGGATGGTGGAGGTGGGGTATGGTTTGGGGGGGACGGCCTGGCGGATAGGGTCGTCGGTTGCCTGAGCGATAGGGGTGATCAGTAGCAGGCCGGCGGCGAAGGAAAGGGGGACCATGATCTTTTGGATCGTGGAAGTGAATTGCATGGGGCGAAGGTAGGGAGATTCATTTTTTGAATGGGGTGTCGGCGATTTGAGCGGGGCGCAGGCAACCCTGTTGGGCTCCCCCATGGGAATTCATGCGCATATTTTCGAATTATGCGCATGAATGGTGTGGCAAGAAAAAAACT
>DATJMG010000029.1:0-31611 GCA_035508835.1 Puia sp. | reverse complement strand
ATCGTGAAATGCAGATCGTTCGGGCCCTCAAGGAAGGATTATCCTCCAAGGAGATCGCCTCCGACCTGAACATCTCCCTCAAGACGGTCGAAGTGCATCGCCATAACATCCTGAAGAAACTAAAGCTGAAAAATACGGTATCACTGATCAATTTCATCAACTCGCAAGCCTTCGATATCTAGCAGCCGACGTCACATGAAGACACTTCTGATCATCCGACACGCAAAAAGTAGTTGGGATAACATGAATACACCGGATATCGAACGCCCATTGAATGACCGCGGTAAAAAAGACGCCCCCGCCATGGCCAAAAGGGTCACAAAGGCCGGCATCCACCCCGACCGCCTGGTGTCCAGCCCCGCCAGGAGGGCACGGCACACCGCCGAATTGTTCGCCGGTGTATTCGACGTGAAGGAAAAGGATATCGTCATCCGGAACGAGCTCTACCACGCACAGCCTGCGGCCTTTCAACAGGTCGTCGCCGGCCTCGACGATGAAGACCAGACCGTCGCCCTTTTCTCCCATAACCCCGGCATCACCGCTTTTGTTAATACCCTTACCACAGTCCGCCTCGACAATATGCCCACCTGCTCCGTTTTTGCACTTAAAAGTCAAGCGCCGTCATGGAGCGAATTTTTCACCGGAGATCGCGAATTCCTCTTTTTCGACTACCCCAAATCGAGTGCCGCGGATTGAGCCAAGACCCGCCGGATTTCCTCCCGCAACCGCCCATCGTCTGCAACCCCGCTGCTGCCCGCACCGCCGCCCGCCGCTCCACCGCTGCCCACACCGCCTTCACCGCCGCCCGCCCCGCCGCCGCTCCCTGCAACCTCGCCGCCGCGCCCCGCCGCCCCGGCCCCACCTGTCACCTCCCCCGATTTCCCCGCCCTTACAGCCTCCATCGCCTCGGTCAACACAAACCCCCGCTGCCGCCTGCAAATCCCCCAACCCTTCTCCTCCAGGTAACGCCCCAGGTATTCCTGCTCCGGCTGTCCCGGCGTGGGAATGTAAACCGCTCTCCGCCGCAGGCGAACCAGATCCATCACCGTACTATACCCCGACCTCGCGACCACGACCCTGCTCTGACAAATGACACGTCCTAACTCCCGCGCCGGTAAATGGTCGAAGACGACAACTCCTTCCGACGCAATCAAAGCACTTCCACCCTTGGGCAAACCTCTTACCAGCACAATCCTCCCCATGTCCGCCTTTAACTGCCCCACCAACATCGCTTCCAATATCGTCCGCTGCGGCTCGGGGCCGGACAACAGGATTAACAGATCGAACACCTCCGCCGCCGCCGCCTCCACCTCCGGCGCCTCCACCGCCTCGAGCCGCGACAACCAACCAATATACCGAACCGGTATAACAGGCATCCGCAAAGGATGCGACAGCCTTCCCGCCAGGTTCCCCACCCCCTCGACATCCGGCACCCAACAAACCGAAAACCGCCGGATATAGGAATAATTTAACCGCCCAACAAACCAATCGGCCACCGCCCCCAAAGAGCTCCTGATCGCCAGCTGGTGAGTAATAAAAACCGAAAAGCACCCCGCCCCATAAAGCCCCGGACGATTGTCCGAGATCACCATATCTAACCCCTCCCGGCCCGCAAACCGGCGCAGCCACTCATTTTCCCGCTTGATTCCGATCAAGATTTTCGGAAGCGCGAAGATTATTTTTAGCAGCGTAAAGGCACGATTTTTGCCATATTTTAGCCGGAATCCGGGCGATTCGACAAAGGAAAGTTCAGGAAATTCTTCCTGTAACAGCGCCTTTTGTGCACCACCCGCGGCGACGATGACCGTACACCCCTGATTGATCAATTCTTTAATTATTGGAATACATCGGGTTGCGTGTCCAAGTCCCCAATCGAGCGGCGCCACCAGAACTTTTAGCATTTTAGCAGCCGGATTGTTAATTTTTGAGCGCAGGGAGGATAGCAATACTATTTTTTAACCAAAATAGTTAATTTGTCAGGAACTTGGATCATGAAAACTACAAAAGCGGTATTGATTCTCTTATTATTATTTAGTACCATTGCGTACGCCGGGTGCACCTCGCAGCGCAGTATCGGCGGAAGCAGCAAGAAATGCGGCTGTGGGATCAATAAAGGCATGGTGGGTTATTAACCGGTCGCAGCCCGGTTGCACGGAGTGCAGACATAAACGATGTCAAAAATCTAATAGAAATGAAAGCTTGTAACAGGGATCTGCTTGTTCTGGTGAAAGATGAACACATGAGCGAAAAGTCCATGGAGCGCGAATTGGAGCAATTGAATGACCTCTTGTTCCGGTTCGAGACAGTGGAATCGTTTTGCATCGCTCATGAGATCTTCGATATCAACCGCCATAAGACACTCTGCAAAAGAGATAATATCCAACGCATCATCCGCGAAAAAGAACTAAGACCCTTCTTCTTTATCTGCAATAAGAACTAACCCAACTTTTCCAACGCCCCCCTCAATTTAAGGAACATCTCAGGAATATCCTCCAACCGGCAGGTACCTACACTAAGCCTGTACCAGGGTGAGATCTTTGGCGCACCGAAGGCGGAGAAAGGCACTACCGCCAAACGCGCCTCATTCAATAAAAACGACGTCACCTCCTGCTGATTACGGATCGCCGCTCCCCCCTTTATCTGTTTCCCCACCAGGTCAACCTTGATGGTCAGGTAGATCCCCGCCTCCGGCGCCAGCGCATCCACATCATACCCCTCACCCTTAAGCTCCCGGAATCCACTATAGATGCGGTGCAGCCGCTCCGATAGCCCCGCCTTGAACCCTGCCAGATAGGCATCGATCGCCTCCTTCCCCGGCAGGAACGCCGCCACCGCCTTCTGCTCCGCCATCGGCGCCCAGCTGCCGATATGGCTCATGATCGCATTCATCTTTTTCAGGATCGGCGCCGGCCCCATCGCCCAGCCAACCCTGACCCCCGTCGCGGCAAAGACCTTGCTGATCGCATCGATAAAGATCGTATACTCACGCATGGCCGGATACAACCCTACCGGATCATAGTGAACGATATCCCCGGATGTCAGCTGCCAGTACATCTGGTCATAAAGGACGTACAACTTTTTTTCCTCCGGCCCCCGCCGGGCATTCTCTTCCAGCACCAGCTCACAAATGGCCGAGAGATCCTTACGCGAAATAGTTGTACCGGTCGGATTTTGCGGCGAACACAAACAAAGTAATGCTGCACCCGCAAGGTGCGGCCGGATCGCCTCCGCCGTGGGCATAAAATTATTCTCCGCCGTCGCTTCGATCACGACATGTTCGCCGCCATTCAGATGGGTGTAGTGATTATTATTCCAGGATGGGACCGGATAGATCACCTTGTCCCCCCGGTCGACAACCGTCCGGAACACCGAATAGATCAACGGCCGGCCCCCGCTTGCTACCAACACCTCTGCCGTCGAATAGTCCAGCTGCTGCCGGTCCCTGATAAAATTGCTGATGGATTCCCGCAGATCCAGATTGCCTTCCCCTGCGGGATAATTGGTGAAATGCTTCCGATACGCCTCGACGATCCCATCCTCCAATTCCTTCGGGATCGGAAAGATTGCGGGGTCGAAATCTCCTACCGTAAAATTGTAAATTTTTTCCCCCCGGCGGATCTTCTCGCGGATCTCACCACCGAGTTTGACGATCTCGGACCCGATCAGGGTCTCGGAAAGGACAGATAAATGCATAACAGTGAGCCAACTATCGGAATCGAACCGACGACCCTTTCATTACGAATGAAATGCTCTACCAGCTGAGCTAAGTTGGCGGATCCCCATCTCCCGACCCGGATCTCCCATCTCGCGACCCGGATCCCACCTCCCGACCCCGATTCCACGCTCTCTCCCCACCGGGATTCGGGACGCGAAAATACATCAAACATTCCTGCTCTCCAACTTCTTCCCAGCCAAATACGGATAGATCGCCGCCATATCCTTCTCCCCCCAACCCGCACTCAGGGCCTGCTGAAAACTATCGTGCACCGCAATGGCCCCCGGCGTGTGCATTCCCTGGCCCAGCGCCAATCGCAGGTCCTTCGCCAGATGCTTCAAGGCGAACGCCGCGCCGTAATTATCCTCCACGATATTAGCCGTCTTCATCTTCGTGACCCCATTGGCCACCGCACTTTCCCCGATAACCGCTAACAGGGACTCGGGCCGGATCCCCTTCTCTGCGGCAAAAAGCACAGCCTCCGCCAGGCCCTGCATATTAAAAGCCAGCAAGGTATTGATCGCCAGTTTGGCGGCATTCCCTGCCCCGTGCCCGCCCATCAGGAAACTCGCTTTCCCCAGCTTCGCGAAGATCGGTAGCGCCGATTCATAAGTTTCCTTTTTACCTCCCACCATAATCACTAACTGACCCATCTCCGCCGGCTTGACACTACCCGCAACCGGCGCATCCAGGTAATCGACCCCCTTTGCCGCCAATTCACCCGCCAATTCCCGGCTGGTTGCCGGCGACACCGTACTCATGTCGATCACCATTTTTCCCGCCCGCGCCCCTGCCAACAACCCGCCTGCATAGATCGCCTGCAACGCCGCATCATCCGCCACCATCGTGATGAGGATATCCGCCACCTCCCACAACGCCGCCGCGCTGGCCGCCACCTTCGCCCCCGCCTCGGCTAACGGAGCCGCCTTCGCCGCCGTACGGTTGTATACCGTTACCCCGAATCCTCCCCTGACCAGGTTCTTTACCATCGGGGTCCCCATATTTCCCAATCCTATCCAACCGATTCTTTTATTTCCCATGTTCCTCATTGTATTTTTTTTCCGCATCCCTCGCCTTCTCGAAATCAAGGACAACCCCATTAATGCAATATCGGAGGCCCGTAGGCGGGGGACCGTCATGGAAGACATGACCAAGATGTGATCTGCACCGCCCGCATTCCACTTCCGTCCGCTCCATCCCATGACTGTGATCCGGCAGATAAATAACGCTGCCCTTGCTGATCGGCTCATAGAAGCTCGGCCAGCCGCAGCCGCTTTCGAACTTGGTATCGCTTCGGAACAGCGGATTGCCGCATACCGCACAATAATAAGTCCCGATCTCGCGGTTCTCTTCCAGCGGACTGCTGTAAGGCCGCTCCGTCCCCTTCTGTCGCGCAATAGAATAAACATCCTTCGGGAGAATGTTCTTCCACTGCTCATCGGTCAGGTTCACCGGGGAAGCATCGGTGTGCGAATAGACCGGATTGTTGTTTTTGTTATTGGTATCCATGCTGCTGATTTTCGATTTCGCCGCTGAATCGGTGCACCCCTCAAAACACATACTTTCAAAACACCGCGGTGTGTTCATAGTTTTAAGGAATAGTGAAAAATGTTAAAGAATTTTTAAACCAAATACTATATTTGTTTCATAGACAAGGGTAAGTAGTACATATTATGTTTAACATCATTTTGTTTGGGCCGCCGGGAAGCGGAAAAGGGACGCAGTCTGAACGACTTATCGCCAGGTACGGGTTGAAGCACCTGAGCACCGGCGATCTGCTGCGCGCCGAGATAGCCGGCCAGACACCGCTGGGATTAGCCGCAAAAAGCATCATCGATAAAGGCCAGCTGGTTCCCGATGAAGTCGTTATCGAGATCATCAGCTCCGCACTCGATAATAACCCGAACGCCCATGGCTTTCTGTTCGACGGCTTCCCCCGGACAACCGCCCAGGCCGAAGCGCTGGATAAATTGTTGGCCCACAAGGGCACTTCCATCTCTCTCGTCCTCGCCCTCGTCGTAAAAGAAGAAGAGCTCACCAAAAGACTGTTGAACCGCGGCCTGACCTCCGGCCGGTCCGACGACCGCGACGAACAAACGATCCGGTCCCGCCACGCCGAATACGAAAAAAAGACCGCCGCCGTCGCCGAATATTATAAGAAGTACGGTAAGGTCGTCTATGTCAACGGGGAAGGCGACGTCGATGAGATCTTCCATTCCCTCTGCCGCGAGATCGAGCAGCGCGACCGCGCATAAGCCCTCCCCACGCATAAGCCCTCGCCCCCCCATAAGCCCCACTATCGCATCTCCCCCGGCGTCACCCGCAGCGCCACCTTATGCCCGCCCCTCAACACCTCCATCTCCACCGTCCGCCCAATCACCTGCGCATTCAACAACTGATGGAGCTCATCCACCGAACCGACCCCTTTTCCATTGAAAGATACAATGATGTCACCCGTCCGGATCGCATTATTGTAAGCCGGCTGATCCGCTACGACCTCATACACATATACCCCTGTCTTCCGCCCGAGCCGGTTGGCTGCCACCATCCGCTCCGTCAAATTCACAACCTGACCCGCAATCCCGAGGTAGGCCCGCTTGACCCGCCCTTCCATGATGAGCTTGCCGGCTACGAACGCAGCCAGGTTCGAGCTGACCGCGAAACAAAGCCCCTGCGCAGAAGCGATCGTTGCCGTATTGACCCCGATAACCTGCCCGAGCGAATTGACCAGGGGCCCCCCGGAATTGCCCGGGTTTAGCGATGCATCCGTCTGAATGATGTCGTCGATCAGCCGGCCGTTATTCGCCCGGAGCGTCCGTCCGAGCGCACTCACGACCCCGGCCGTCACCGTATGCTGCAAACCCAGCGGATTTCCGATCGCAATGGCGATCTGCCCCGGCTGCAAACCCTCGGAGTCCGCAAACACCAGCGCCTTTAATCCCATCCCATCGATCTTCAGCACCGCAATATCTGTTGAAGGATCTGCCCCCTTTAACTCCGCATTCACCGTCCGGCCATCCGCCAACGACACCCTGATGTCCTCAGCCTGTTCAATGACATGGTGATTGGTCACCACAAAACCGTCCGTCGAAATAATAAAACCCGACCCCGAACCCGGCATCAGCCGCGCTTCCCGGCTGCGCGGATCAGCCGCCCGCTTCTGCACCTGGATATGCACGACCGCCTCCGCTACCTGACCCACCACCGAAGTGATCGTCCGGGAATAACTGTCCAGCAGTTCTACATCGCCAACATCGGCCCGCGGAGCATAGTCGATAAAAGTAAACTCCTTATTTTCCATACTCCTCCAGGCACAAAAGGTTGACCAATCTTTCCCGCCTGTCAGGTTGGCACACACCACCCCCGAATTTTCAGTACATTCGCGCATCAATGATTGTGCTCTATGCCTAAGCTAGGAAACTATATCACCGGACATTGGATCACAGGCGACGGTGAAGGCCAGGCTCTCTATAATGCATATACCGGCGACCTCATCGCCCACGCCAGTACCAAAGGCCTCGACTTCGCCGCAATCCTCGAGTACGCGCGAAACACCGGCAACCCGGCCCTCCGCCGCATGACATTCCCCGAACGCGGCCGGATGCTGCGCGCCCTCGCCCTTCATCTCCGCGAACATCTCGAAAAATTCTACCGCATAAGTTCTCTCACGGGCGCCACCCGGGCCGATAGCTGGATCGATTTGGAAGGCGGTATCGGCAACCTCTTTTCCTATGCCTCCCTCCGCCGCAAATTTCCCGACGCCCCATTTTGTCCCGAAGGGGAAGGAATGAACCTTAGTAAAGGCAATACCTTCATGGGCCAGCATATCCTGGTCCCCAAAGAAGGGGTCGCCGTCCATATCAATGCCTTCAACTTTCCCGTGTGGGGAATGCTGGAGAAGATCGCCGTCAACCTGCTCGCAGGAGTACCTGCCGTCGTTAAACCCGCTACCATCACCTCCTTCCTGACCGAAGCCGTCGTCCGCGAGATCGCCGCTTCCGCCATCCTTCCGCCCGGCGCCCTTCAACTGATCTGCGGTAGCGCCGGCGACCTCCTGGACCATGTCGGCGCCCAGGACGTGGTGACCTTTACCGGCTCCGCTTCGACCGGCCATCAGCTGAGATCGCATCCCCGCATTCTGGCGGAAAATGTTCCCTTCAACATGGAAGCCGATTCGCTGAACTGTCTGGTCCTGGGCGAGGACGTGGAACCGGGAATGCCCGAATGGGACCTGTTTATAAAAGAGCTGCGGAAGGAAATGACCGTCAAGGCCGGCCAGAAATGCACGGCCGTCCGGCGCACCTTCGTCCCGGAAGATAAAATGGAAGATGCCGGGAAAGCCATCATAAGATCGTTGGCGCAAACAACCATTGGCAACCCCGCAAACGAAAAGGTAAGGATGGGCCCGCTGGCCGGCCAATCCCAACGCGAAGAGGTCCGCGCCCGGGTCCGGCAACTGCTCGAATCTTCCCGGCTCATCTATGGCTCGCCCGACAGCGTGGAGGTCATCGACGCCGATGCGGCAAAAGGCGCCTTCCTGTCCCCGATGCTGCTGCTGAATGAAGACCCCTTCCACAGTGAAGCGCCCCACACCATCGAAGCATTCGGGCCGGTGAGCACCCTCATGCCCTATAAAAATGCGGCGGAAGCGATCGGGCTCAGCAAAAAAGGCAAAGGCAGCCTCTGTAGCTCCATCGTCACCGCCGACCCCGCCATCGCCCGCGAATATGTCCTGGGCGCCGCTGCCTGGCATGGCCGCATCCTCATTCTCAACAGCGAATGCGCCAGGGAAAGCACCGGCCACGGCAGCCCGCTGCCCCTGCTGATCCATGGCGGCCCCGGCCGCGCCGGCGGCGGCGAAGAAATGGGCGGCATCCGCGGCGTCCGGCACTATATGCAGCGCGTGGCGGTACAAGGCTCCCCATCGATGATCACCGCCCTGACCGATACCTGGCAACCCCACGCCCGCCAGTCGACCGCGGACAAACACCCCTTCCGGAAATATTTTGAGGAACTACGCATAGGCGACACCGTGATAACGCATAAAAGGACGGTCACCGAAGCCGACATCGTCAATTTCGCCAATGTCAGCTGGGATCATTTCTACGCCCACACCGATCACACTTCCCTGAAAGGCACCTTGTTCGAAAAACCGGTCGCCCATGGCTACTTTATTCTCAGCGCGGCAGCAGGCCTCTTTGTCGATCCCGGAAAAGGCCCGGTCATGCTGAACTACGGCCTCGAAGAATGCCGGTTCCTCAAACCCGTCTATGCCGGTAGCACCATCGGCGTCCGGCTGACCTGTAAAGAGAAGATCGCCCAGGAACAGAAGGAGGCAACCGACATCCCCCGCGGCATCGTAAAGTGGTATGCGGATGTTTATGACGAAACGGGCGAGAGCGTAGCCATCGCAACCATCCTGACGATGGTTGAAATGCGCCATTAACGTAGTTTAACCAAACCTATCATATGCTTCGAGAGATCAGCGAAGGGCACATCCGAACGGAAACCCACGACGGCGTCACCACCATCGAATTTTACCATCCCCAAAGCAACTCCATGCCCGGGCGGCTGCTCGACGCCCTCACCCATGAAGTGCACGGCGCCGGGAATGACCCGCATACGCGGGTCATCATCCTGCGTTCTGCCGGCGCAAAAACATTTTGCGCCGGCGCCTCCTTCGACGAGCTTCTGGCGATCCAGAACGCCGACCAGGGCTTCCTGTTCTTCAGCGGCTTCGCCCATCTGATCAATGCCATGCGCAAATGCCCCCAGTTTGTGATCGCCCGCATCCATGGCAAGTGCGTGGGCGGCGGCGTCGGCATCGCCGCCGCCGCCGATTACTCCATCGCCCTTCAAGGCGCCGACGTGAAACTCAGCGAATTGGCCCTCGGGATCGGCCCCTTCGTCGTAGGCCCCGCCGTGGAAAGAAAGATCGGCCTCTCCGCCTTCAGCAGCCTTGCCATCGACGCAACCATGTGGCGCGACGCGGAATGGGCCCGGAGGCGCGGCCTGTACACCGAACTGCACAGCCAGCTTGGCGAAATGGACGAATCCATCGACCGGCTCGCCCGCTGCCTCGCCCATTCCAGCCCCGAAGCCATGGCCTTGCTAAAAGCCGCCTTCTGGAAAGGCACCGAGCACTGGGATCAACTGCTCGTCGAACGCGCGGCGATCAGCGGCCGGTTGATATTAAGCGAGTTCTCCCGGAAGGCCCTTCATAATATCAGGAAAAAGTAATATTTTACCGCGATGGAAAGGATGTCCCAGGCAGATACGGAGCTCTGGTCCCTATTCAAAGCGGGCGACCGGGAAGCATTTGCCGCTATCTACCGGCAGCATATCCTGCCGCTCATTACCTACGGACTTCGACTCTGCCCCGATCAGGACCTGCTGAAAGACCAGATCCAGGAGCTCTTTGTCGAGCTCTGGAATTCCCGCAACAACCTGGCGCCTGTCCAATCCGTCAAATTTTACCTTTTCAAAGCCCTTAGATACAAACTCGTCCGGCTGGAAAAAGATCGCTATCTCAGCCGGCACTCCGCCCGGATCGCCCTCAGTCTCGATAACCGCCTCCAGGACCCCATCGAAACCAGCATCATCGAAAAGGAGTTCCGCGCTTCTCAGGTCGCCTCCATTCGCCATGCGATAAAGTCCCTCAGCCTGCGCCAGCAGGAAGCGATCCAGCTTCGCTATTTCCAGGGATTCACCCACGACCAGATCGCTGGGATCATGGATCTGAACTACCAGTCCGTGAGTAATCTCCTCCATCGGGCCCTCTTCCGGCTCAAACAGGCCTTCAAAACGCCCGTCCCGCCAATGCTCCTGCTGGTCCTGCTAAAAATATTTTTTATTTCCTGAGTATAAGTTCGGGGAATCGTTCACTTTGTTGTAGAGCGGCAAAGCTGCTTCCCAATGGCCGGCGGGAGGCCCGGCCCGACCGATAAATTTTTATTCCCATTTGGAGAATCTTGACGACCAGACCAGAAAACTTTTACAGGACGACCAGGCATATACCGAAAGACCGGAGGAGATCCGGCAATTGGCCGATGCGATCTGGTCTGACATAGCGACCCGGCTGGACACGGGATCGACTGACACCGCCGAAGCCCCGGTCAGGCCCACCCGGCGCCTGGCGGGGCCGATAGCGGCCTCTATACTTGTGCTGACCGTCACCGCAGGCGCGATTATCCGGCTGCACCAACCCCGGCACTCCCCACTGCCCGGCGATGGGCCCGGGGTCGCCAACCTCCTGGTCCGCCAGGATCTGGACCGGGTGAACCAGACCGACCGCAGCCAGACCGTCTATCTCGTGGACGGCACCAGGATCATCCTCCAACCGGGTTCCGGTATCCGCCACGCCGCCTTCCTGCAAAAGGACAAACGCGAAGTATACCTGCAAGGGAACGCTTTCTTCGACGTGGCCAAAGATGCCCACCGCCCCTTCTATGTCTACTCGGGCGATCTCGTGGTCCGAGTACTGGGCACCAGCTTTAAAGTGGCGACCGACAAGGAGAGCGGCGATATCACCGTTCTTGTCACGACAGGCAAAGTGGCCGTAACCCGCAAGACGAGCCCATTGCGTCAACCCCTCATCCTGACAACCAACCAGGTCGCCTGGTATAAAGGACATACCCGCGACCTCGTCCAGCTGAATGCCCGCAAGAAGGACCTTGCTCCGGACCCTATCCCGACCGCCCCTGCTATCAGCTTTAACTTCGACGAAACCCCCGTAATCGAGATCTTCCAGACCCTGGAGAATGCATACGGCATTCCCTTTCATTATGACAAAGCGACCTTTTCCAATTGCGTGCTGACCACCTCCATGAGTGATGAATCATTGGAAGACAAGATCAGGATCATTTGCGAAGCGATCGGTGCCAGCTATGAGCTGAAGGAAGACGGCGTCTACCTGGAAGGCAAGCCCTGCAAATGACCCGCTCGGCAAGAAGGCAAGAAGGACCGCCGATAGGGAGCGCCGCCAATAGGGAGCGCCGCCGATAAAAAACACTACTGACCGCTAATTATAAAATTGTAAACCAAACACTGAGTATGATTACAACAAAAGATCCCCGTTTCCCACCGACTGCGCCCGGTTCACATCAATAAAAAAATGGCGGTGCTGGAACACCACCATTTGAATTGCCTCCCCTGTCTCAGGTCTCAACATGGATCAGGGGATGATTTTGCCGCATTTTCTCAAATTGACAAAACCCACCCAAGATATGAACAAAAACGGAAAACCTAAACAAGCTGTTTTATTCATTATGAGAGTGTCTTTACTGCAACTTTTCCTGCTCCTGAGCTATATCAGCTATGCGCTGCCGGGTACGGCGAGCGGCCAGGAGATCCTGGATAAAAAGGTATCTCTGAACCTGCCATCCAAAGAGATCCGAACCGTACTCAAAGCGATCGCTGCCTCCACCGAGGTCGGTTTTACCTATAGCAACGATGTGCTTCGGAACCGGCAAAAGATTACCGTAGTCGCCCGCGACGAAAGGTTGGGTGATCTGCTCCAACGCATCTTCACCCCCCTCCATATCTCCTATGAGGTCATCGGCCGCCAGATCGTCCTGAAAAAAGAACCCGCCGCACAAACCGGCGCCGCCGGTCATTCCGCCGTTGCGGCCTTCCGGCCCATCACCGGTACAGTTATCGGCGCTGACGGCGCCCCGGTCGCAGGCGTCAGCGTGACGATCTCCGGCACGACCCGGGGCACTACAACGGATGTGCAGGGACATTTTTCCATCGATGCCAAAGACGGGGACGTGCTGATCTTTTCCTCTATCGGATTCGACGTTTATAAAGCCACCGTTACGGCCTCCGCTTCCGATCTCCATATCACCCTGGCAAAAAGCGATCGCTCCATGAACGAAGTGGTCGTCACCGCACTCGGGATCAAACGCGAAGCCAAATCCCTCGGTTATTCGGCCCAGCAGGTCTCCGGCAATGACGTGGTGAAAGCAGATCCGCCCGATATCTCCAACGGCCTGATCGGCAAGGTAGCCGGTCTCAATATCACCGAGCCCAACGGCGTCGAAGGCAGCTCCAGCCGCATCGTGATCCGCGGTAACAATAGTCTGCTGGGCAATAACCAACCACTCATCGTCGTGGACGGGGTCATGATCGATAATGAGCCCATTCTCCCCCAGGGCCAAAGCATCACGCAAGAGAACCTGCAGGGCCAGAATACCGACCTCAGCCAAAACCAGTCTGTCGACTACGGCTCTTTTCTCAATACCCTCAACCCGGATGATATCGAGACCTTCGATATCCTGAAGGGACCCACCGCTGCCGCACTTTATGGCGCCCGCGGCGCCAACGGGGTTATCCTCATCACAACCAAGAAAGGCACGAAGCTGAAAGGTCTCGGCATCAATTATAATTTTGCCGATCGCTGGAATCAACCCTACCGTTTTATCAAGATGCAGCATGAATACGGCATGGGCATGGCGGATGCCCTTTATTCCGCTAACCCGGGCTTCTACACGACCTCCGGCGGTCAGCCCCGGGAAACCAGCAGCAACGATTTCTACGGCACCCGCTCCGTGATCCCCGGCGGCGGCAACTGGTGGAACTACATCGGTTTCCCCGGCGACGGCGCCTCCTGGGGTCAGAAGATGGAAGGTCAACAGATCCTGTGGTGGGACGGTACCGTACGGCCATATGTCGGCAACCCCAATATCTTCAAAAGCTTTTATAAGACGGGGAATACGATGTCCCACAACGTTTCTTTCTCCGGCGGCGGGGATGTGGGCACCGTGCGCGTATCCTACACCCGTACCGATAACGACGCGATAACCTATAACAGCAATTTCCACCAGAACGTCTTTAATGTGGGTTCATCCCTCAATGTCAGCAGCCGCGTGAAAGTGGAAGCGACCATCAGCTACCTGGATCTCGTTCGCGAGAATGTACCCAATGTATACGGCGAATCTTCGGCCTCCTCGGGCGTGGGCTATATCACCGACTACATGATCCCGATGGACTACAAGCCGCTGGAAAGAGCGCTGGCCGTCAACAAGGACGGCTCGCAGAATCAAACCGTCATCACCCAAAGCCCTTCCCAGGATAATGGGGCGCCGGGCTATTATTGGTGGAATACCCTGGTCAATAATACGACGTTCACCCAGAACCAATTGCTCGGCTCTGTCAAGCTGATTGCCGATATCACACCCTGGCTGAACTTTACCGGTCATAGCGGCCTCGACTATTACACCAACCAGTTCGTGACGAAGAACCGGCCTATCGACGCGGCCGGCCTGACCGGATATGGCGGGGAGGTCCTGTACAGCAATGATCTTTCTACCGTCGGGACACAGAACCTCGATGCGCTGCTGAGCCTCCATAAGGATAAGCTGTTCCCCGACTTCAACGCGAGCCTGACCGGCGGCGCGAGCTACTACCATAACAAGCTCTATGACATCTCGGCTTCCAACCCCGGCCCTTTTAACGCGCCGTTCGACTATTCCCTGACCAACTATGCCGGCACTAATCAGGCCCTGCTCAATCCGACGGAGAACCTGCAGGAAAGTGAGATCAATTCGGTCTATGGCATCCTGAACCTCTCCTATAAGGACTACCTTTTCCTGGAAGGCTCAGGTCGTAATGACTGGTCCTCTACCCTGCCTTCGTCGAAATGGTCGTTCTTCTATCCATCTGCGAACCTAAGCTTCGTCTTTACCAATGCGCTTAAATTAGGCAGTATCGGAAACTGGCTTAGCTACGGCAAGATCCGGATCGCCGAAGCGGGTAGCGCAAATGGTTATATCCCCTATCAGACGGAATTCGTCTATAGCCCGGTCACGCAGGCGGGATTTACGACAGGCCTCTCCGTACCGACGACCCTGCCTTCCCCCAACATCCAGCCGCAGCGCGCCCGGTCGTTTGAGGCCGGTGCGGACCTCGGTTTCCTGAACAACCGCATCAACCTGAATTTTACTTATTACAATATTTATTCGGATCACCAGATCCTGCCGGTAAACGTCGCGACTTCCTCGGGGTCGGATAATCTTACCATCAACACCGGCGCCTTGCGGAACAGCGGGGTAGAGCTGATCATCAATGCGGCCGTATTCCGCCGGAAGGACTTCACCTGGGACATCGCGGTCAACGCCGGCCATAACAGCAACACGGTTGTTGCGCTCGAGCCCGGTGTAACGCAGATCCCCATCGGCAACTGGTTCGGCGGCGATGGTATCAATACCAACGCTCAGGTCGGGGACCAGTACGGCACCATCTACGGTCTCGATTATCAATATCTCGGGAAACAAAAGGTCGTCAACCTGATCTATGCCGACGGAATGAACACGGGCAACGGTCCGGTCCTCGGCGCCCAGTATGCGACGACACCCGGCGTTGTGAAGATCGGCAACTCGACACCCAAGGTGATCGGCGGCATCGGCAATACCTTCCGCTATAAGGCCTTTAGCCTTTATGTGCTGACCGACTTTCATCTCGGCGGCCAGATCTGGTCCGGAGACTATGCTTCCCTCATGGGCCAGGGCGAGCTCCCGGAGACTACGCATGAACGTGACGGGCACGGCCTGCCTTTCACCTTCCCCGACGGATCGACCTGCAATTGCGGCGTCATCCTGCCTGGCGTGACCCCCGATGGCAAAGCCAATACGGCGGTCGTCAATTCCTGGTGGAAATATGCGGGTAACTTCCAGTCCTGGGACAATATCCCGATCGTCCGGACCAACAGCATCTTTACCAATTCCTGGGGTAAGGTACGGGAAGTGGCGCTCACCTATAAATTACCGGCGAAACTTACCAGCGCCACGGGGATCTTCCAGAACCTTTCCGTTTCGCTGATCGGCAGGGATCTGTTCTATCTGTTTACGAAGCTCCCGGACCGCCTCAATCCTGAAGGATTGACCGGCACCACTAACAACCAAACCACCCAGTTTGGTTCATTGCCCGGTACGAGGTCGTATGGGTTAACCGTTAAAGCGGGATTTTAATGTGATTTAATTGTTCATCCATTAACACCAACTCATTTATATGATAATTAAAAGACGATATTTCCCCCTTCTGACAGTTCTGGTCATTCTGCTCGGCGGAGTGAGCTCCTGTACCAAAAACTTCAAAAGTATCAATACCCCGTGGAAGGGATCTCCAAACGCCTCCGTTAGCCAGCTATATGTCGCCTTCGTCTCCAATATGACCCAGGGTGACCAGCAGGTGGGCTATAACAGCTGGGTCTATCCGATCACCCAGCTCGGCGCCGTTTACACCAAGGCAGACTACTCCTACGGCAACGACGGTGACGAATATTGGAGTAACTTCTATCACAACCTGCCGAACTACGACGCGATGATGTCGCTGATCGCGCAGCAGCCGGACACGACCATCTATACGAATGTGAAGTGCATGATGAAAGTCCTGAAGGGGTATATGGCGATCAAGCTGAGCAACTTTTTCGGCGATATGCCCTATTCCGCCGCGGGACAGTCGCTGTATTACAGCCCTGCTAATGACACGGTGCTCACGCCCGCCTACGACAAACAGCAAAGCATCTACGTATCCGTGCTCAATGACCTGCAATGGGCCGTCGATAATTTCAGCACGAGCTCCTCGCAGTACGCTGTCACTAACGACCTGGTGCTGGAGAACAACATCTCCCAATGGATCGAATTTGCCAACAGCCTCCGGCTTCGCATCGCACTGACGATGTACGCGAAGGATCCGACAGATGCCACGCCGCAGATCACCGACGCGCTCAGCAAACCGCTGCTGGACGCCGACAACACGAACGTCGGGCTCTATCCGACAACGAATATCCCCAACATGGACCTTTCGGCCCGGATGTACTCCTTCGGAACGGAATGCCGCCTGCGCATGGGTTCGACAATGTGGAACCTGATGTCCTCCGATACGGCAGAAGATGGCAGCGGGATCTTCGACCCCCGCTGTAACGTCTTTTTTGAGCCGAACAACGACACGCTTTGGAACCCCTTCCCCCAAAACCCGACCGACTCAACGCCGGCGGAGGAGGGCTCGCCATATGACGAAGGCGTGCGAAATACCGACTGGGCCAATAAGGATGGCAACCCGCCCACGCCGAATCTCTACGCGAACTTCAATTATTATTGGGCTGTGGATTACAATATCCCCGAGCTGTTCATGACAGCCGCCGAAGTCCATTTCCTGAAGGCGGAAGTCTATGCCGCAGGTCTTGCCGGCATTGCGGCCAACATGGCTACGGCCCAGACCGAATACAACAATGGCATTACGGCTTCGGTGAACTTTTGGGTCCAACAGGCCATCAACTCCCAGATATGGGTCGTTAACAAACCCTCGGGCCTGCCCACCCAGGCAGCCATCAACGCCCTGCTGACCAACCCGGTCGTCCAATTCAATCCCGCTACGGCCCTGCAGCAGATCTATGCCCAGGAATGGATCGATATGTTCCGCCAACCCTGGGATGCGTGGACATTGATGCGGAGAACGGGCGGCATGACCCCGATGGACCCCCTGAACACTGGCTTCTATACCAATACCTACGGCAGTTACCAACGGTATCAATATCCGTCTTCCGAACAGACCTACAACAAGGCCAACTGGCTGGCTGAGACAGGCGGGAACGACCTAACGACTACCAAGATCTGGATAGCGCAATAACCACTACACACATGAGAGACACGAAGGGCGGCCGATGGAGCCGCCTTTCACTTTAATCGCCGGCCGGAGGCCGGCTCGGGAATTTCTCGCACATTTACAGATCATCATACTCATAGATCGGGTCCAGTCGCGACCCCGCTTCCATATCGAAGACCGGCTTGATCAGCCCATCCTTCAATCCATATACCCACCCGTGCAGCCGCGGCCGCCCCTCCTGCTTCCACGCCCGCTGAATAATCGAAGTCTTGGCGAGATGCATTACCTGCTCCCGAACATTCAACTCCGTCAACCGGTCCGCCCGCGCCTCAGGATCGGCGATCGCATCGAGCTCCCTGCTGTGCAGCCGGTAGACATCTTTGATGTTGCGCAGCCACATATTCAGTACATACTTGTAGTCGTGATTGGTCATCGCCGCCTTGATCCCGCCGCAGCCATAGTGACCGCAAACGATCACATGCCGGACCTGAAGCTGATTCACCGCAAAATCCAGAACACTAAGCAGGTTGACATCCGTATGCACCACCATATTCGCGATATTCCGATGTACGAAGATCTCCCCCGGCTGCGTACCCGTGATCCGGTCTGCCGGCACCCGGCTGTCAGAACATCCGATCCACAGGAACTCCGGCGTCTGCAGCTTCGATAACCGCTCGAAATACTCAGGGTCCCCGGCCTTGATCCCCGCCGCCCAGTCTTTATTGTCCGTTAACAGCTTTTCTATTGGTGTCATATATTCAATCCTCCGCAAACGCTGATCACCTGCCCCGTGATGTATGCACTCATATCGCTGGCAAGGAACAACGTCGTTTCTGCAATCTCCTCCGCCTTCCCAAAACGGCCAAGCGGAATATCCTCCAAAAACTTCTTCGCCCCTTCACCATCCTTCAGATAGTGCGTCATATCCGTCTCGATAAACCCCGGAGCGATCGCATTGCACCGGATGTTCCGGCTGCCCAATTCCTTGGCGATCGACTTGGTAAACCCGATGATCCCCGCCTTCGACGCCGCATAGCTGCTCTGACCCGCATTCCCCCCGATCCCGATGATCGAGCTCATATTGATGATGGATCCCGACTTGGCCTTCATCATCGGCCGGATAACCTGTTTGGTCACATTGTAAACACTCTTGAGATTGACATTGATAACCTCATCCCACTGCTCCGGCGAAAGCCGTAACAACAGATTGTCCTTCGAGATCCCCGCATTATTGACACAGATATCGACCGTTCCGAATTCTTTCACCACATCGTTGACGAATGCCTCACTCTCCGCAAACACTCCCGCATTGCTCCGGTAAGCCTTCGCCTTGACCCCCAGCCCCTTTAACCGATCCTCCAACCCCTTCGCCTTCTCCTCGCTGCTCAGATACGTAAAAGCGACATGCGCCCCATGCCCGGCCAGTTTCAATGCAATAGCTTCCCCTATTCCCCGACTGGCGCCAGTTACAATTGCAATTTTCCCGTCTAAAAGTTTCATTTTTGCTTTATTATTGCTTCGATTTGTCGTTTGAACCAATTTGTTTTGGATAATTCTGTCTTAGGTATGATTTTTCTAATATTCAATTGTGTTAAATGATTTTTCATAGGGAGATGTTTGTAAAACTGATCAAAAATTTGGCTATCGATGTCCCGTAAAATAGAAGTAATCTGGTTTCTATTTTCATCACTTTTGCTGAACCTTACCTGGATAGTTTTGTCAACTGGTTCAATTTCCTTTCCAAATGGATATGTTTGGCGTGCATCTGAGATTTTTGCAAACAATTCGTGCTTTATGGCTTCTTTTTCTTTTGCAATCTCATTTATATATTGCTCCGCGTTGAAACGAATATGGTGACTTTGGCAGTATTCTTTAACATTATCGGGGAAGAACAGATAATTTTCAACAGAGTACATTTTTAAAACTCTTAGATTTTTATACGTCTTCTCAAGGAGTAGAACATCTTCGTCAGAAAGAAAGTCCCGGTCGATCAACCCTAAATTATCTCCGGTAAGAACGTTATCGTAAATGGATTTTTTATCCTTTCGTTTTATAAAAAGGAAGTTTTGGATACTGAGATTCGAATAATAATTATCTCCGTCCGTATTCTCAACAAATATTTTAACGAACGATCTAAAGAGAATAGGTAGAAGGGTTCTCCCGACAGCAATTTCATAAATGTCCGGATCATCCTTTGGTGACGGATCTATTTCCACTCGGTTATCGAAATCAAAATCGTCAAGATCGAATATAACTCCAAATTCACTTTCTTGAGCATAGTGGATAAATCCCAATGAATGCGATGCAGCCCATAACTGGCAATTATTGGGTATCCAGTACTCTGTGATCTCTTTTAACAGCGATCCTTGCAATTTAGTATTCAAATGCGTGTCTATCTCGTCCATAAAGTAGATAGTATCATTGTATATTTTATTTCTGACAAAGAGATTAAATAGCAAATTGACAACCTCTTTTTCCCCGGCACTCAATAAATCATAATCCAGCTCCGAATTACCTTTTTGAAAGATTAGACGACTAGGTTTGCCTTCTGCAGGAGGCATGAAGCTCTTAAAGACTAAATTGGTCCCATCACCTGTTCCAAATATCCTGGGGAATGCCTCATTTATCTTATCGAGAAAGAACCTTACTTCCAGAATTTGTTGATTGTTATCCGAATTGATACCTCTGAAGATATTTTGTACAACGTCCTTTATCAACAAATCGATGTCGTTTTCGAACCTATGATCCTCATCTATGAAATACTGCGGTCTGTCAGTATCCTGTATTATATCAATTGATTGGCCAATACTCGTCCTCGTGATTCTGGGCAAATATCTAACAGCACTTCTACCGTAAAAGACGGAAGGCTCAAAGTTCATGCTGGTAGTCAACCGACCGGTGAACGTGGAGTCGAATCTGCATTCGATTAAATTATTATCCGCAAATTCAAGATTTATTTGAAGGAGATTATGATTTTTATGATAGTAAGAATATTCCTTCCCTCCTTGGAAGTACCCGCGGTTAAAATCGACAGTGCCAGGAGGTTTTCTTGTTCTTCGAATTAGATCAGACAGCAGCTCGAACGCATCAAATACCGACGACTTCCCACTCCCATTACTCCCGATCAAAAGCACGAGCTTCGCATCCTCAGGTATCCCCTGTAATGTCAAATCCGTGAACCGCTTAAAATTTTTTAGCTCTAAGCTTTTGATCCTCATGGCGCAAAAATCTGCATTATTTCCTTAAAAACCCTTTCAAATATATAAACTGATTCGATTGTTGTTGAAAAAATATATTTATTTGTACTTCATTGCCACCCATGGACCTATCTGGAAAAACACGAAAAGCACTTTTGATCGCATTCGCTGTGGAAACACTTAGCTCGACCTGGTGCCTGAAACTCCACGGCTGGACACCCGTTTTCTCCATCCTCTATCTTTTCTCCGGTGTCTCCATCGCGCTGTTCCTGCTCCGCCTGCCGGAACTCCACCTCCCCGCGCCCGGAAAGAAACCCTGGCGCAGCAATGCCATTCAACGCAGCGCCATCCTCATCGGACTGACAGCACTCGCGCTCTACTCCTGGTGCCTCTACTGGTTCGACGAATTTCCCATCGACATCACCAATGCCGATATGCTGCCCATCATAAAGGTCATGGCCGAACGCTTTCTCGCCGGTCAACATAGCCACGTCTATGACCCCATCCCCGCGATCTGGCACGGCGCCCAACCTATCTATCTCCCGGCCATGTGGCTTCCTTATGTCCCGGCCATCGCCCTGGGGATCGACATGCGCTGGGTCGCCATCGCCGGCCTGCTTTTCGCCTTCGGCGCATTTATCGCGCTCTACAAACCCTCCGGCCCCGCATCCGGCTCGACATCCCGCTCCGCATCCCACCCCCCCTCCGGCTCCCGCCCGGCCTTTTACCTCGGCGTACTGGCCTTTCTTCTATTCTGGTGGATCGCCGCCGACAATACCCCCGGGATCATCAGCGTATCGGAAGAAGGAGTGGTGATCGGCTATTATGCGCTCCTAACCCTCGCCCTCGTCTCCGGCAAACCCTGGCTGACGGGTATTGCGATCTGCCTGTGCATGTTGAGCCGCTATGCGCTGATCGGCTGGATCCCCGCATATGTCGTGTGGCTGATCCTGGAAAAGCGGACCAGACAATTGTCGATCGTATCACTGACGGGTATCCTGTGCTTCGTGCTGATCTTCCTCGTTCCCGTGGGCTGGGTAACGTTTACCAGACTGGCATATCTGCCGGAGAACTATATCTCTTTTGCCGGCCGGGTCTGGAAGGACAGCCCCGACGTATTCTCGACTGCGCCGGGCCTGGCCTGGTTCTTCGGTCGCAACGGCACCGCTATCCTGCATGGCCTGCTCATCGTGCTTAGCTTCAGCCTGCCTATGGTCTTTACGATTGCCGCTTTCCTCCGAAGACGCGCCAACATTCCGCTGGCGGCGCTGAAGCTGAGCCTGGTGGTGTTTTATTGCTTTATCGACGTCCCTTACCTGTATCTGTTCTATACTTCTTCATTCGTCAGCCTTATCATCCTGGCGCTCGCTTTGCGGGATTCGCCGGCGCCGCGGGATTCACCGAAGACGCGGGATTCACCGGCGCCGCAGGATTCGCCGAAGACGCAGGATTCACCGGCGCCGCGGGACCGGCTGCCGCCAACGGCCCCGGGAACCGGCCAGGCAACATAGCCTGGATCTCTTCAATATATTTCCGGTTATTCGACAGCCGCGGGACCTTATGCTGCCCGCCAAGCTTGCCTTTACTTTTCAACCACGCCGTGAAGACGCCCTTCTCCAGCGAATGCAGGATCGGCAGCCGGAGCGCAATGTTCTTATGCCGTTTTGCCTCATAGTCGCTGTTGACGCTTTGCAGCGCCTTGTCGAGCTCGGTAACAAAAAGCCCCATGTCCGCGGGCTCGCGCTCGAATTCGACCATCCATTCATGCGCCCCGTTTCCTGTGTCCCCAAAGTATACCGGCGCCGCAGTATAGTCATTCACGATAGCACCCGTCTTTTCCGCCGCCACCGCAATCGCCTTATCCGTATTGTCTACGATCACCTCCTCCCCGAAAGCATTGATAAAATGCTTGAGCCGCCCGCTGACCTTTATCCGGAAAGGGAACCGCGACGTGAACTGGATCGTATCCCCCAGCAGATACCGCCATAACCCGCCGTTCGTATTGATGACCAGCGCATAGTTCTGCCCGACCTCCACATCCCCAAGCCCGATGGTCTCGGGCGCCGCCTTGCCATATTCATCGACGGGCATGAACTCCATGAAAATGCCATGATCCAGGAACAGCAGCATCCCGTCATCATGCGGGTTGCCCTGCGCCGCGAAAAATCCCTCGCTGGCATTATACATCTCCAGGTAATGGATCTCTTTCCCGATCAGCTTCCGGAACTGCTCCTGGTAAGGCGTGAAAGATACACCCCCATGAATATACAACTCCAGCGACGGCCAGACCTCGGCCAGCGTACTCTTGCCCGTCATCTCGAGGATACGCCGGATCAGCACCAGCGTCCACGTAGGAACACCCGAGATAGACGTGACATTCTCCTGAATCGTCCCCAGGGCCAACCGCTCTATCTTGTCCTCCCACTCATCCAGCAAGGCAATACTCAGCTCGGGCGTCCTGATCCAATGGCCCCAAAACGGTGAATTCTGCAGCAGCACCGCACTCAAGTCACCATAATGGACATCCGAACTTACCTGGCTGATCGTATGCGACCCGCCGATAACCAGCCCCTTCCCCGTCAACAGATCGGAATCGGGGTTGAAGTCATAATACAGCGTGAGCACATCCTTCGCCCCCTTGTAATGACAGTCCTGCAAACTCTCCTCGCTTACGGGAATGAACTTGCTCTTGTCGCTGGTCGTGCCGCTGCTTTTCGCAAACCAGCTGACCGGCGTGTTCCAGAGGATGTTCTGTTCCCCGTTCATGATGCGCTGGATATACGGCTTCAGATCGTCGTATTCCTGGATCGGAACGGCCTGCTTGAAATCCCGGATAGAAAAGGTTTTGGAAAAATTATGCTTCCGCCCGAACTCGGTATATTGAGCGGAGGTGACTAAATGTTGCAAGACCTCCCGCTGGACCGCAATAGGGTTATTGATCCACTCCTCAATGCGACCCAGACGCAACCGCGCAAGTCTCGATATGGCCGGGCTCAATAGTTTCATCAGGAATTACCTCGTATCATCCCCGGCAAAATAACTAATCGGCGGGACATACTCAAACAAATGAGCCTTTGTCCTCACATTGCCCTAAAGGCTTAAGGATCATTGGCTTCCAACTGCAGCAAGAGATCATCGCCTTTATTTCAGGGACGGATCGGATGGGTTCAATTCATTCATCTCCTTCCGCCGCGCCTCCTCATGCAGATAATCCTTCCGCTTGAGCTCGAAGTTCCGCCCCAGATACAACCGCCGTACCTGCTCGTCCTCCGCCAGTTCCTCCGCCGTCCCATGCTTGAAGATCTTCCCGTCGATCAGCAGATAGGCGCGATCGCAGATGGAAAGGGTCTCGTTCACATTGTGGTCGGTGATCAGGATGCCGATATTCCGGAATTTTAGCCGGGCCACGACCGACTGGATATCCTCGACGGCAATGGGGTCCACACCCGCGAACGGCTCGTCCAGCAGGATAAACTTCGGATCTACCGCCAGCGCCCGCGCGATCTCCGTACGCCGCCGCTCACCGCCGCTCAGCGAATCGCCGTTATTTTTCCGCACATGATGAAGATGGAACTCATCCAGCAGTGCCTCGAGCTTGTCTTTCTGCCCGGCGCGGGTCAGCTTCGTCATTTCCAGCACCGCCTTGATATTGTCTTCCACGCTCAGCTTCCGGAATACCGATGCCTCTTGCGGCAGATAACCGATACCCATCTGCGCCCGCTTATACATGGGCTGGCGCGTAATATCGGCACCGTCCAGGAATACCTTGCCCTCATCCGGCTTTATCAGGCCGACCACCATGTAGAAAGTGGTTGTTTTCCCGGCCCCGTTCGGTCCCAGGAGCCCCACGATCTCCCCCTGCTCGAGCTTGATGGACACATGGTTGACCACCGTTCGGTTGTGATACGTCTTCACCAGGTCCTGAGAATGAATAATAATGCTCAAATCTTTTCGTTAGTTTTGCACGCAAATTTAGGCTCTGCCGGGCATGCCGCAAGCCTCAGCGAGTAAATTTATACGTGTTTTAGGACAAACTTATGAAAGTTATAGAGCATCTGCAGCAAGCAAAAGAGCCCCTCGTCTCTTTCGAAATACTCCCGCCCCTGAAAGGCAAAACGATCAGTTCGATCTACGACCACCTGGACCCGCTGATGGAATTCAAGCCGGCATTTATCAACGTGACCTACCACCGGAGCGAAACGATGTTCAAAAAGAAGAGCGACGGCACATTTGAAAAAGTAGAGGTCCGCAAACGCCCCGGCACCGTCGGCATCTGCGCAGCTATCATGAACCATTACAAGGTGGACGCCGTGCCCCACCTCATCTGCGGCGGTTTTGCCAAACGCGAAACCGAAGACGCGCTGATCGACCTCCATTTCCTGGGCATCGATAACGTCCTCGTCCTGCGCGGCGACGCGGCGAAGAACGAAAGTTCCTTCGAGCCCGAGCCCGACGGCCACCGCTACGCCATCGATCTCCTCAAACAGGTCGTCTGCCTCAACCACGGCGTCTACCTCGAAGAAGATATCAAGAACGGCGGCAAGACCAACTTCTGCATCGGCGTCGCCGGCTACCCCGAGAAACATTTTGAAGCCCCCAATCTCGATACCGACCTGATGTACCTCAAAGCAAAGGTCGAGGCGGGCGCCGAATACATCACCACGCAGATGTTCTTCGACAACCGGAAATATTTCGACTTCGTTCGTATCTGCCGGGAACAGGGCATCAACGTTCCGATCATCCCGGGCCTGAAGCCGATCACCAATATGAAACAGCTGTCCATGCTGCCAAAGGTCTTCCATGTGGACCTGCCCACCGATCTGTCCGGCGCCGTCCTGAAATGCAGGAATGACGCGGAAGTGGAACGTGTCGGCACCGAATGGATGATCGGCCAGAGCCGCGAACTGAAGAAGGCCGGCGTTCCGGTTTTGCACTATTATACACTCGGGAAACCTAAGGTGATCGAAGAAGTGGTCAGAGCAGTGTTTTAAATACCTGCTCATCCACCTTGACCGGGTATTCTTTCCGCAGCGATTCCACCCATTGCTCCTCCAGGAACCCCTGGTAATCATTGATGACGAACCCACGCGCATCATGATAGCTGCGCGGCTCCCGGTTATTGTAGACCGTCAGCACATACGCAAAGCTGACCGTATTGTCCGCCTTATTGCCCGTGAACTCCGTGAACGATTGCGCGGCCGGGGCCGAAAACGCACTGCCCGGGATCTGCGCAACCTCATATCGCCCCGAGTCCGCCTGGATCGCGGACCCTATGCTGTCCGTGTAATTGCGCCACGCCCCGACCGCCCCCGCCATGAGCCGGGCCTTCAGCGCTTCCGCAGTCCCGGTACTGTTGCAGGTGAACAGGAGCGCATCCGCACTGGCATTCCACCAATATTTACCCTTATGCGCCTCGTAGTACCGGAACAGCCCCGCACTGTCCGTAGAAGCCTTGTCCCAAACCTTGCGCTGCATGATCTCGAATAGCAGATTGCCTTCCTTGAATTCGTTCAGCTGGAAAGCAAAATCCTTATTGTACTGCTCGAGGTGATTGCGATAGAAGTCCATGGCCGTGCGCTCGAGATACCGCTGGAACAGCTCCTTATCCGACAACGCGATCCCCGCGCGCGTCGGCCTGGTCGCCCGCACGAAGTCCAGCCACTCCTTTATCGTATAGGCCCGCTGCGAGAAAGAGAATACCATCGTGGAATTGCTAAGATCTCCATTGGAGGAATAACCGGGGTTTCGAAAGGCGCTGTCCGTAAAGGCCCACAGCTCAGCCTCCGGAATAGGCGCCCGCTGAAAACCGGTCTCCCGGAAGATGCGGTTATACAACGCCTGCCTGCTGATCTCCACCCGCGGATCATTGAGGACCTGCTGCCGGAACCCGGCCATCGACGCCTCGTCCGGTTTGGTCGGAAAAGGCTTTCGCGCCAGCCGCTTGATAATATGATAGCCGAACTCCGTAGCCAGCGGACGGCTGATGGCGCCATCCCGGTCCAGCCCAAACGCAGTTGCCTCAAAAGCGGAATCATACCGGCCGATCCCGAACTCGGGCAATTCACCCCCATTCTGATACGTGAGATTATCGCTGCTGTAGGCCCGGGCCAGCGCCGCAAAATCCCCCCCGCCCATCAGCACCCGGTAAAGGGAATCCGCCCTCCGCCGCACCTGCTCCCGGGCTGCGGGTGAAGCGCCCGGCGGAAAAGCCAGCAGGATCTGCGCCACCTTGATCCGGCCCAACGCCTTTCTTTCCCCTTCATTTTTGAAGATGTGATAGCCGCCCTTGCTGCGGTAAGGCCTCGACCAATGACCCGGCGCGATCGAATACGCCAGGTTCTCCAGGTCATATGGAAGCGCGAAAACAGTGATATACCCAACCTCACCCCTGTTGACCTTCGCGCTCGGATCATCCGAGAACGCTTCAGCCACCTCCCCGAACTTTTTGCCTTTCCTGAGCTCGTTATAGGCCGTCATGGCCCGCTCATACGCCCGCAGCGTATCGGCCGGACGGGCATTCTTTGGCAACGCAATATAGATATGCGCCAGACGGATGTCCTTCTGACCCCTGACGGCGACCTCCTTCACCAGCCGGTCCATGCTCTCCTGGTCCTTCATATAGGCATCGGCAACCTGTGACCGGAAATTCTGTAACTCGGTCCGCTGCGCCGGCAGCGTGTCCAGCCGCGCGGCATAAGCCGCCCTGACCTTGAGCTTATACCGGATATACAGATCCAGGTAGTCCCGGTACGCTTTTTCAGTCGGGGCAACCCCGTTATTATTCTTCGAGAAGGCTTTCAGAAATTCTTCCTTACTCACCGGCGTGCCACCCACCGTGAAAAGGGTCTGAGCAGAGAGGCCGGAAGAAAAGAGCAGGATGAGCAGCGTAAGGAAAAGGATCCGGTTCAACAAAAAGCGGCTGTCATTTGGATTTTGCATGCTGCAGTTTCAAATTTATAACTTGGTCCAGTTGCTCGTAAGAGAGTTTTTTTGCAATAATGCGCTTGTCTTTATCCAGTAGGTAGAGAGTCGGGGTCTGGTACACGTCGTACAGCTGGCGGTATCCGGGCTGACCGGCTTTCTCCATCGCCTCGGCGTGCTCCTTTGTCTCATAAACGTGCGTCCACCCGCTTAAATTGTGATCCTTAATGAATTGTATCCAGGCATCCCGGCCGCCGTCAACCATTACCCCATAGATCCTGACCCCTTCCTTCTCCCATTTGGCCTTGTACATCGAATCGAGCTTCGGAACGACCTCCTTGCAATGGCTGCACGTAGGATCCCAGAAGCAGACGATCGTATAGTCCGCTTTCACCCCATATAACGGCCGGAGCGCGCCGGTCGTGTCCACCATCTCCATGTTGGCCGCCGGCTGCCCGATGAGGTTGGCCATGATACTGTATGCCCTGTCATTCAGATATTTCCGGTATTTGTCGGTAAAGAACCCGGTTTCCCCCGCATTGATGTATTTATCGAAAAGATGCACGAAGACTGCATCCTGCCCCATATACTCCGGATTCACATATTTCTGGACGAAATAGACCATGAGATACTGGAACATGGGTTTGCTGACCCTGGAATACAGAAGCATATGGTCCACCTCCTTTTCGATCGAATCGGGATCCGGCGATACCAGTTCCCGGAAATATTTGTCCAGCCTCGGCTCGAAGACGGGCGTCCGCGCCAGCCGCTCGTCGCTAAAGGAAAGCCCGTCCCAATAATGGTCCTTGAAATAGTGGAACGCATAAGCGCTGTCATATTTTCCACCCGGCTGTTTGGATGCCGGGGGGATCTCCGGCTCCTTAAGCGCCTGGAAAAGCGTCGCCAGTAAAGTAGTCGGATATTTCCGGCTCAGGTCCTCCCGGTATTTGACGAGCTCCGCATCGAGCTGCCTGATCTTCTCCCGGTCGGACCGCACGGTCGCCGAATCACCCGACTTGCGGGCTGCGGCCATCGCGGCCTGATCTGCCGTGATCTCCCGCCCCTTCCCGGCTGCATATCGCGTGTAGTTCTGGAAGACGGTATTATCCGGTGAGCCCGTGAAGACGATACTACCCGGCAGGTTGGTCGTGTCCGCCGCAACCGAAAAATGCTGCTGGGAATCGATCAGCAGTTCGAACAGGATCGCCCGGTTTGGCGATACGATGAAATATACCCCGCCGGGCAGCTTGTTATCGCCCCGGAACAACCCGTCGCCGGTACTGTTCAGCTGCGCCGAATCCGCCAGCGCCTTGATCTTCCCGTAATAATAACCGAGGTATACTTTACCGCTGGTATAAGGTTTCAGCCTGAGACGGATATTATAACCATTTTGCTGCGGATAACCGGGCGAAGCGAAGGTTACGGCCGAGGTGGACCGTGGTGAAGCAGGTCCGCCGAAGGTCTGTGTTTGCAATAACAGGCAGGACGCCGCCAGGAGAACGATTTTGCTCATACGCCTGTAAAATTAGACCTTTACGCTGTGCGAAAAAAAAATAAGAACCTCACTCTCCCCGGCGTCCGCGTCGAGGATTATGCCGCAGAAGGCAAATCCCTGGCCCGCGTGGACGGGAAAGTGATCTTCATCGAAAATGCGGTGCCGGGGGATGTCGTAGATATCCGGCTCTCAAAGAACAAAAAGGACTGGGCCGAGGGCCACGTCACCGCTTTCAGGCAGTATTCCCCCGGGCGGGTGGAGCCCTTCTGTGCCCATTTCGGCGTCTGCGGCGGCTGTCGCTGGCAAATGCTGCCCTATCCCCTGCAATTGCAATACAAACAACAACAGGTAGAAGATAGCCTGCGGCGGATCGGGAAAATAGCCCTTCCGGCCATTAGCCCCATCCTCGGTGCGGCGGAGAACGTCCATTACCGCAACAAAATGGAATATACCTTCTCCAACCGCCGCTTTCTGCTGCCTCATGAGCTGAACGATCCCGCTGTCTCCGCCGAACAACGGGTGGCCGGCTTCCACGCAAAAGGCCTTTTTGACAAGGTGGTGGACATCGATGTCTGCCACCTCCAGGCGGAGCCTACCAACCGGCTTCGCAAAGCCGTCCGTGATTTTGGACTGGAAGAAGACCTGAGCTTTTACGACATCCGGCAGCATCAGGGCTGGCTCCGCAACCTCCAGCTGCGCATCTGCACGACCGGGGAGATCATGGCCAACCTGGTCGTGGGATACCCCGGCGAGACCCTCACCGGAAAGCTGGCCGCCCGCCTCCGGCAACAATTCCCGGAATTGACCACGCTTTTATGTACCGTCAACCCCAAATGGAACGATAGCATCTCCGACCTGGAACCGCAAGTCCTTTTTGGAAAAGGATATGTCATCGAACGGCTGGAAGATTTTGAGTTCAAGATCGGCCCCAAGTCCTTCTTTCAGACCAATACCCGCCAGGGAGAGTCACTTTACCGGATCACCCGGGAATTTGCAGAGCTCACCGGAAAAGAGACCGTCTATGACCTGTATTGCGGGACCGGCAGCATCGGCATTTTCGTCAGCCGCGGGGCCGCCCGGGTCGTTGGGGTAGAGGTTGTCGCCGAAGCCGTGGAAGACGCCCGGGAGAATGCTGCGCTCAATGGTATCGGCCATGCCCGGTTCTTCGCGGGCGATGTCACTGACCTTTGCCAGGATACTTTTTTTGAAGCAGAAGGCCGGCCGGACGTTATCATCACCGACCCGCCCAGGGCCGGCATGACCGAAAAGCTGGTCGCCAAAATCCTGGAGATCGGCGCGCCCACGGTCGTTTACGTCAGCTGTAACCCCGCCACCCAGGCCCGTGACCTGCAGGGACTGGACCCGCGGTATACGGTGACCAGGGTGCAGCCCGTGGACATGTTCCCGCATACCCATCACATCGAGAATATCGTGCAGCTGAAGCTCAGAGCGACCGCAGCAAAATAATTATTGTAAATTGCACCCCTAATCAAGTAATCAAGGAAAAATAGCGTATGACAGAATTTCGTCCGGGTGGCTTTCAACTTATTCCGCCGGTTATCAAGAATCTCGTTATCATCAATGTTTTGATTTTTCTTGCAGAGTACACACTTGGAGCGGCATTCAGGGAGAGGGTAGAAGAGATGTTTGGCTTGCACGACATCCATTCGTCCTATTTCCGGTATTATCAGCTGCTCACTTATCTCTTCATCCACGCCTCATGGGAACACGTACTCTACAATATGTTTGCCCTCTGGATGTTCGGTTCCATCCTGGAGAATTACTGGGGCCCTAAAAGATTCCTGACCTTTTACATCATCTGCGGCCTCGGCGCCGCCATCGCACATCTGGCGGTCCTTTACCCCGAAATGGCCAGCTATATGGATGACTTCCGTTCGCTCCCGATCGAGCACCAGCAGGAACTTGTCAATGACCCCCGTTTTATCGTCAATGAACCTACCGTCGGGGCCTCCGGCGCCATATTCGGCTGCCTGGCTGCCATGGGTTATCTTTTCCCCAACAGCCTAATCTATCTCTACTTCTTCGTTCCGATAAAGGTCAAATGGTTCGTTCTGGGCTACGCCGCCCTGGAACTGTTCTCGGGCGTCCGCGCTACGGCCGGTGACAACGTGGCGCACTGGGCGCACCTCGGCGGCGGCCTGGTCGGGTTATTGCTGGTCATCTACTGGAATCGCACCAACCGGCGCAATTTTTATTGAACTCTTTGCAGTACTTAATTGTTAACAAGCTTATGCGGGTACAGGAGGATAGCTATCGCAAACACATGGTCCTGGGCCAGGATGGCAATCAGCTGGTGCAGCTGGTGCTGGCCAATGCGGTGTTGTTCGTTATCCTGAAATTCATCTGGATCGTCTACCTCCTGAATAACCTGAACCCGGCCGCCTATGATGCCAATGTGCTAAGCTGGTTCGAACTGCCCGGCACCATCGATAAGCTCTCTTCCCGCCCCTGGACGGTATT
This sequence comes from Puia sp., assembly GCA_035508835.1. Lineage (GTDB taxonomy): Bacteria > Bacteroidota > Bacteroidia > Chitinophagales > Chitinophagaceae > Puia. The sequence goes on along the minus strand of DATJMG010000029.1, from coordinate 200 downwards.
GACTTATATGTTCTCCGACCGCCATGTCTTTCGGTTTGTCGGGAATATGTTCTGGCTCTGGTGCTTTGGCTATATCCTCCAGGACCTCACGGGCAACCGGAAACTGATACCTATCTACCTGTATGGCGGAGTAGCCGGCGCCTTCTTTTTTGTGTTGTCATACGCCATTTTCCCCCAGCTCCAGTCCACTGCCCCCCTTG
>DATJMG010000028.1:0-17410 GCA_035508835.1 Puia sp. | reverse complement strand
TCATGTCCCAAACATCTATCCAGGATATGCTCGACGCGATCGACCGGGTTGGCGCCAAAGTTCTCAAGTCCAAAGCGGCATCGAGGAAGTTTCTTATTGATGCTGGAATAATAAAAGACACCAAAAAGGCAACCATTAAGAAAAAGAGAAAATAAATGGCTTATCACCAACCTTCTCAGGTTATCGGTTTTCACAGTTGTGATAAAGAGGTTGGGATCAAGGTACTCAACGGCGAGTTGGAATTGAACCCAAGCGACAACGCCTGGGATTGGCTGGGAGGTGGCGTATATTTTTGGGAACAAAATCCGGAGCGAGCTGTTCAGTACGCGATTGAATGTGCCAATGGCCAACAGAAAAACAAGAAACGAATAGGGACCCCCTTTGTAATCGGATCGACCATTGAACTTGGCAATTGCCTGAACTTGTTAGATCCAAAAGCAATGGAAATTGTGGTCAAAGCTCATGCTGTCCTTTTGGAAACACTTAAAAATACCGGCGAGTCGTTGCCAGTGAATGACGGACCAAAGAGGAACTTAGATTGTGCAGTCATTAAGATGGCGCACGAAGTTGCAAGGCACGAAGGACTGATCAAATATGATACCGTCCGCTGCGCTTTCGCCGAAGGGAAGGCGGCCTATGCCGGCTCCAACTTCAGCATGAGGGGTCATATTGAAGTTTGCGTGATCAATCCTGACATGATAAAAGGATATTTCTTGCCCCGACCGCTCGAACTATTCAACCCATATCTGAAAAAAGACTTTATCCCTAAAGCGGCCGCATAATTTATCCCGATTTTACCGCCTTCCCCAAAAACTAACACTCATTAGTTTTTTAGCGTAAATTTGCCTGTCCGCCAAATCCTTATAAGATGGCCTATACCCCCGTTAACAAGGTCCGCCTCGTCACCGCGGCTTCCCTTTTCGATGGTCACGACGCAGCGATCAATATCATGCGGCGCCTGCTCCAGTCAAAGGGCGCCGAGATCATCCACCTCGGCCACAACCGCTCCGCCGCCGAGATCGTGGAGTGCGCCATCGAAGAAGACGTGCAGGGTATCGCCATCACCTCTTACCAAGGCGGCCATCTCGAATTCTTCAAGTACATCAAAGACCTCCTCGATGAGAACGGCTGCGGTCATATCAAAATCTTCGGCGGCGGCGGGGGCACCATCCTTCCCCGCGAAATTGAAGAACTACAACGATATGGCATCAGCCGCATCTACTCCCCCGACGACGGCCGCCGAATGGGTCTCGAAGGAATGATCGAAGACGTCGTCCGGCGATGCGATTTCCCGCTCAACGGCAACCCTGACCAGTTCGTCAGCCCGCTGAAACTCGACGAATCCAAAGATATCCGCAAGATCGCCCGCGCCATCTCCAACGCGGAGAACGGTGCCTCACCCGCGCAGCCCACCACCCCGGCGCAGTCCGCGCAAGCCCCCATCATCGGCATAACCGGAACCGGCGGCGCGGGCAAATCCAGCGTAACCGACGAACTGATTCGCCGCTACCTGAACCACTTCCCCGACAAAAACTTCGCCGTAGTCTCCGTTGACCCTTCCAAGAAAAAGACCGGCGGCGCCCTCCTGGGCGACCGCATCCGGATGAACGCCATCCCGGGCCCGCGCGTCTATATGCGCAGCCTGGCAACCCGCGACAGCGACCGGACCCTCAGCGCACACGTGAAAGAAGCGATCGACATCTGCAAATCAGCGGGCTATGACCTGATCATCCTCGAGTCGGCCGGCGTAGGCCAGAACGATGTCTCGATCCTCGACTATGCCGACCTCAGCGTATACGTGATGACCCCCGAATATGGAGCGGCATCACAGCTCGAAAAGATCAATATGCTCGACTATGCCGACATCATCGTGCTCAACAAATTCGACAAAGCCGGCGCGCTGGACGCGCTGCATGACGTCCGAAAACAATACAAACGCAACCACAACCTCTGGTCGGCGAAAGACGAAGACCTTCCGATAGTCGGAACCATTGCCGCTCAATTCAACGATACCGGTGTCAATGAACTGTTCGATCTGCTGCTGGAAACCCTGGAAAAAAAGTTGAACGTCAACTTCGGACCTGCTCATCACCGTCACCATGTAAAAGACACCACCACCCAGTCCCTCATCATCCCGCCGGCAAGGGTTCGCTACCTCTCGGAGATCAGCGCCGCCATTCGGGACTACAACAAGAAGACAGACGAGCAGGCTGCGATCGCCTCCCGGCTTTACCGACTGAACGGAGCACTCAACGAACTCCCGAAAGACTCACCGGCCCATCAGGCGCTCCAACAGCAAATCGAAAAGCTGGAGCAACACCTGTTCCCCGTCTGTAAAAAGCTTATCGACGAGTGGGAACAAACCCGCAACCGGTACAAACGCGAATATTTCGAATATGAGGTCCGCGGTCGCACCATCCGGCAGCCTCTCTATACCGAATCGCTTTCCCAGCTGAAGATCCCGCGGATCGCAGTTCCCCGCTTTTCCGACTGGGGGGATATTCTTCGCTGGCGGGTCCAGGAGAATTTCCCCGGCAAATTTCCCTTCACCGCAGGTACCTTCCCGCTGAAACGGTCGGAAGAAGATCCGACAAGGATGTTCGCCGGTGAAGGCGGGCCCGAAAGGACCAATAAGCGCTTCCACTACGTCAGCTCCGGCCAGCCGGCGATCCGCCTGAGCACGGCCTTCGATTCGGTCACGCTCTACGGCGAAGACCCCGACTACCGCCCCGACATCTTTGGAAAGATCGGCAATTCGGGCGTCAGCATCGCCACCGTCGATGACGCCAAGAAGCTGTACAGCGGATTCGACCTCTGCGATCCCCGCACATCAGTCAGCATGACGATCAACGGGCCCGCTCCCATCCTGCTGGCCTTTTTTATGAACGCGGCGATCGATCAGCAATGCGAAAAATACCTGGCTGAAAAAGGCCGGACCATCCCGGAGAGATCGGGTCCGCCTCAATATGCCGGCGACCTCCCGCCGGGTAATAACGGTCTGGGGCTGAAACTGCTGGGGCTTAGCGGCGATGAAGTACTCCCCCCGGATATCTACGAAAAGATAGTGGCCGAAACCTTGTCCCAGGTCCGCGGGACCGTACAGGCCGACATCCTCAAGGAAGACCAGGCCCAGAATACCTGTATCTTCAGCACCGAATTTGCTCTCAGGCTCATGGGCGACGTCCAGTCTTACTTTATCAATAAAAAAGTCCGCAATTTCTATAGCGTTTCCATCAGCGGCTACCATATCGCCGAAGCCGGCGCCAACCCCATCACCCAGCTGGCCTTTACCCTCGCCAACGGTTTCACGTACGTAGAATACTACCTGAGCCGGGGGATGGCCCTCGATGACTTCGCACCCAATCTTTCCTTCTTCTTCAGCAATGGCATGGACGCCGAATACAGCGTGATCGGCCGCGTGGCGCGGCGCATCTGGGCCAAAGCCGTCAAAGAGGTCTATAAAGGCAACAGCCGATCCCAAAAACTTAAATATCACATCCAGACCAGCGGCCGGAGCCTGCACGCCCAGGAGATCGACTTCAATGACATCCGGACCACCCTCCAGGCGCTGTATGCCATCTACGACAATTGCAATTCGCTGCACACAAACGCCTACGACGAAGCGATCACTACCCCGACCGAGGCCAGCGTCCGCCGGGCAATGGCTATCCAGCTGATCATCAACCGCGAACTGGGAAGCGCCAAAACCGAAAATTTCACGCAGGGCAGCTTCGCGCTGGAAGAACTGACCGACCTTGTCGAAGAAGCGGTCATGAAAGAATTCGACCGGCTGACGGACCGCGGCGGCGTCCTGGGCGCGATGGAACGGATGTACCAGCGGAACAAGATCCAGGAAGAGAGCCTCTACTATGAAAGCCTCAAACACAGCGGCGCCCTGCCGATCGTCGGCGTCAATACTTTTTTGGGCAAAGAAGGCTCCCCCACCATCCTCCCCGATGAAGTGATCCGCAGTACAACCGAAGAGAAGGACCAGCAGATCCGCAACCTTCGGGCCTTCCATCAGCGGAACAAGGCCCGCAGCCCCGAAATGCTGCGCCGCCTGCAACAGGCGGCGGTCACGGACAACAACCTCTTTGAAGAGCTGATGACAACGGTAAAATATTGCAGCCTTGGGGAAATAACCAATGCTTTATACGCCGTAGGCGGTCAATATCGCCGGAACATGTAAATTTGATACCCCATGATCCCCATTGCCTTCAAAAAAGCGCCCGACCCGAAAGCGTCCCACCCGGGTCAAAGGTCTGTTACGATCCTTGCAGCCGATATCGGCGGCACCAAAACAAATGTCGCCCTCTATCAGTCCGGCAGTAGCGGACTGACGATCACCCGCCAGCAACGATACGTCTCCACCGGCTATTTATCCCTGACCGATATCATTCACGACTTCTGCGGGACCAACCTGCCCGACCGGATCGCCGCAGCCGTCGCAGGCCCCGTCATCGATGGCAAAAGCAAACTGACCAATCTCCCCTGGATACTGGACAGCAAGGCCATGAGCCGGGATTTGACAATCCCTGTCTGTTTCATCAACGACCTGGAAGCCACAGCCTACGGTCTCGCCGGACTGAAGGAGGAGGAACGGACCACGCTCGCCGCCGGCGATCCAAAAGCAAAAGGCAATATCGCCATCCTTGCCCCGGGGACGGGCCTCGGCGAAGCGGGCCTGTACTGGGACGGCGAACATTATCACCCCTTTGCCACCGAAGGCGGCCACAGCGACTTCGCGCCCCGGACAAAGGTGGATGTCGAGATCTTCTACTACCTGCAAAAACAATTCGGCCACGTGAGCTGGGAACGGGTCGTATCCGGCATGGGTATAAAGAACATCTTCCATTTCTTCACGGAAGTCCGAAAGGAGCAAATCCCGGAATGGCTGACCGAGCGGCTCAAAGACAACGACCCCGCAGCCGTGATCAGCCAGTCAGCCCTGCAGCACGAAGATCTCGTCTGCGCGGAGACCATGGAGCTCTTCGTCCGTTATATGGCAACAGAAGCCGCAAGCCTGGTGCTGAAACTCATGGCTACCGGCGGCCTCTACCTCGCCGGCGGCATCCCGCCCAAGATCCTGCCTCTGCTGCAAACCGACAGGTGGTCGAAAAATTTCGACAACAACGGCCGTATGCACGATCTGTCCGACCGCATCCCGGTCTATGTCGTCCTCAATGACAAGATGGCCCTGCAAGGCGCCGCCTACTATGGAGCCTTCAATATGTGAACCTAAATAATACCATTACACGACTGATTCTGTGCGCAGCAAAGTGCCGACCGAATCGCTGTCCGCCTAATTTTGGGGCATGCCTGACCCCACAAAAGAAAATTCCGAAAAAGCGCGGGCTTTGCGCAAGCTGATCAACAAATGGCGCACCTCACTGGAGACCCGGTCAAAAGCCGAACTGCTCCTGAGCAAAAAACCCGGGCTCAAAAAATCTCCGCCGGGCAGCCCGTCAAAAAAGTCGTAGTTGCCGGCACCTTCGGACTAATGCCGCGGCCCCGGCGTATATGCAGCCCCCATACCGGTTAGCCCCGCAAATAGAATAAAATCCTATATTTATCCCAAACCGGTAAGTATATGGTCTTTCGATTAGCGGTGTTCGTATTCGTCAGCCTGGGTTGGCTGACAACCGGCGTCTATGCCCAGGACTCCACCACCGGCGGCCTGCCGGCCCGCTGGGACCTGCAAACCTGTATCGACTATGCGAAAAAGAACAACATTACGCTCAACAGCCTGCGTCTCAATGTAAGAACAGCCGAACAAAACTATCTCCTCGCCAAAGCCGCACGCCAACCCAATCTTACCGGCGGCGTCTCCCTGACCTACACCCATAGCAAGAACGCCAACCCGGTCATCGGCGGCTTCCAAACCCAGTCTTCCCTGGCCAACGACTATTCCCTGACCTCCGGGGCAACCATCTATAACGGGAATGCCATCAACAACAACATCAAAATGGCCAATCTCCAGATCCAGTCTGCCAACCAGACCGTGATCGAGAACGAGCTGGATATCACCCTCGAGATCGTCCAGGACTATCTCAACATTCTCCTGGCGAAAGAAAACGTTGTCTATGTGGAAGACCTCATCAAATCGACGGCCGCCCAGGTCGAGCAGGGAAAACAGGAATATGATGTAGGGACCATCGCCAAGAATGCTTATATCGAACTCGAAGCCCAGCTGGCTACTGATAAGTATACCCTCGTCACCGCACAGAATGCCGTCCGGCAAAATAAGCTGACGCTGAAACAGCTGCTGCAGCTGCCGTTCCGGGATTCCTTCGATATCGTCACCCCTGACACGGTAGTCGCCACCCAGGCCGTCCCCCGCCTCGATTCCGTAGAAGCCTTCGCCCTGCAGAACCGCCCCGAGATCAAACTCGGCGAGCTGGGGATCGATATCTCCCGCTATAACCTGGCCATCGCCAAGGCAGGTTATCTTCCCCTGCTCTCGGCATCGGCTACCCTGTCTACCGGTTATTCCAACAACGAAAACAATGATTTCGTGCAGCAGCTCGACAACAACTTCTTCCAGCAGGCAGGGCTCAACCTGTCCATCCCGATCTTCAACCGGCGTCAGGTGAAGACCAGCGTCGAAAATGCGAAGATCCAGATCGAACAGTCCAGGCTAACCCTGCTGGGTAACCAGACCGCCCTGTCACAGACCATCGAGCAGGCCTATATCAACGTGCTGAACGCGCAAAGCCAGTATGACGCTGCCGTGGAGGAGCTGACCTCCAACCAGGAAGCCTTCCGGGTCGCCGCCGAAGAACTGAAGGTGGGCGCTGTAAACCTGGTCGCCTATCTGGAGCAAAAGACCTTGTATACGCAGGCTTTCCAGGATTATGTGCAAGCCAAATACAATTCGGCGCTGAGCATCGAGATCTACGATTTCTACATGGGAATCGCTGTTAAATTATAAACGTCGTTCGATATGAAGAGAGCACTCATCATCCTTGTTCTACTCCTGCTCGCCGCCGGCGGCATCTGGTATTTCTATTTCCAAAAGGAAGAGAAGCCGGTAGTCCTGACAACGGAACAGGCACACTACGGATATATTTCCAAAAGCGTAACCGCCACCGGGACCATCGAGCCCGTGGATACAGTCAATGTAGGATGCCAGGTTTCCGGCACCATCAATGCCATCTACACCGACTACAACGCCAAAGTGAAAAAGCACCAGCTGATCGCCACCCTCGACAAATCTCTCTTCGAAGCTTCGGTCAACCAGTATAAAGCCAATCTCGAAGTCGCAAAAGCAGCCCTAGTGTATGCCCGCAATACCTTCGAACGCGAAAGTACCCTCTATAAGACCGGGGCCATCGCGAAAGCGGACTACGATAATTACGAAAACCAGTACGAAGGCGCCAAGGCCACCGTAAACAGCGTACAGGCCCAGCTGGATGCCGCCACGAAGAACCTCGACTACGCGAGCATCTATTCCCCTGTAGACGGCGTAGTGATGACCCGCAATGTCAGCGTCGGCCAAACCGTCGCCGCCAGCTTCAGCACGCCTACGCTCTTTATTATCGCCAAAGACATCACCAAGATGCAGGTGCAGGCGGCCGTATCCGAAGCAGACATCGGGGACGTCCGTCCCGGCCTCAGAGCGACCTTTACCGTCGACGCCTATCCCGATATCACCTTCACGGGGACGGTCAACCAGGTCCGCCTCGAACCCGTGACCTCTGCTAACGTGGTGACCTATACGACCATACTCAGCGCCCCCAACCAGGACCTGAAGCTGAAGCCCGGGATGACCGCCAACATCTTCATCTTTACCAAAGAGATCGACAGCGCCTTGCTGGTCTCTGCGAAAGCGCTGAAGTTCAAACCGGATATTACCCTGGAAAAACAATTCAGGATCATTCCGGACAGCGCCGGGGAACGTGAGGTGCAGCGGGCGGCCCGAAAGGCTGCCTCCAACAATCCGCTGGCTCCGCCGAAACACCGGCATGATTCGACCAGCAGGATGGTCGATTCGGCCTCGGCGTCGGGAACCCCGGCCTTTGTTTGGGTGAGATCCGGCGATAGCCTGATCCAAAAGCTGGTCATGACCGGCCTGAACAACGATACCCAGGTCCAGATCCTTTCCGGCCTGACCACGGAGGATGAAGTGGTGAACGGGACGGAGATCGTAACCGCGGCCAAATCCTCCGGTGCCGTCAGAAGCCCCTTTATGCCCTCCAGAAGACCCACCCGGCCTGCCGGCAGGTCGGGCGGCGCCGGCGGCGGGAGATAAACCCGGCGGCAGCCGGCAAACAGCGATACGCATGAGCGAAAACAAAATACTCGAACTGCATGATATCCGGCGCGAATTCCGCATGGGATCGGAGATCGTACGTGCCCTCAAGGGGGTATCGTTTGACGTCAAGGCGGGCGAATTCCTGACGATCATGGGGAGCAGCGGATCAGGGAAGACAACCCTGCTGAATACCCTCGGCTGCCTGGACAAGCCAACGAGCGGGACCTACCTGCTGGACGGCGTCGACGTCCGCAAACTCGGCCGTAACGACCTGGCGAGGCTCCGCAACCACAAGATCGGCTTTGTATTCCAGGCCTACAACCTGCTGCCCCGCACGTCAGCCGTCGAGAATGTCGAACTTCCGCTGCTGTACAATTCAGCGATTAGCGCAAAAGAGCGTAAGGAGCGCGCCATCCGCTCGCTCCAGGCGGTCAACCTCGGCGACAGGCTGGACCATATGCCCAACCAGCTATCCGGCGGCCAGCAGCAGCGCGTGGCCATCGCCCGCGCGCTCGTCAACGAACCGGTGATGATCCTTGCCGACGAAGCGACCGGCAACCTCGACACGCGAACCAGCTTCAGCATCATGGCCCTTCTTCAGGACCTCAACGCCCAGGGAAAGACCATCGTATTCGTAACCCATGAACCCGATATCGCCTCCTTTAGCAGCCGTACCATCCTGCTCCGTGACGGCAGGGTGTTGAAAGACAGCCCCATCGTCAGACGATCGGCCAAAGAGGTGCTTGCCTCACTCCCCCAGTCTGAGGATTATTAGGTATCTTGCGGGCTAAGCTTTTTTTGGGAGGGTATTTATGGATGGACCGCTCGTCAGCGTACTCATGACTGCATACAACCGGGAACGTTATATTATGGAAGCCATCGAAAGCGTATTGGCCTCCCACTACCCGCATTTCGAGCTGATCATCGTAGACGACGGGTCGACCGACGCGACCGTGGCCATCGCCAAAAGCTATGCCGCAAAGGATCCGCGCGTAACGGTCCACATCAACGAGAAGAATCTCGGAGATTATCCTAACCGCAACCGGGCGGCAAGTCATGCCCGCGGCAAATACCTGAAATACCTCGATTCGGACGACCTCATCTACCGGCACGGGCTGCAAGCCCTGGTCGACTTCATGGAGCAGGACCAGGAAGCAGCCATGGGCATCTCCTATAAGCAGAATATTACCCACCGCCCCTTCCCCTGGATAATGGAACCTTCCGAATCGCTCCGGCACCATTTTTTTATCCAGGGTTTCCTGGATTCGGGGCCGACCGGCACTATCATCCGGCGGGAGTGCTTCGAAACCCTGGGCGGATTTTCGGGCAAACGGATGATCGGCGACATGGAGTTCGGCCTGAAAGCCGCCGCCAACTACAAGGTGATGCTCCTGCCGCCTTCCCTTTCCTTCTGGCGAAGCCACGGCGACCAGGAGATTTCCATCGGCAACGCCAATGACAGCTATTTCCCGCTGACGGAAGCCCTGCTTCACGAGCAGGTCGAACACTTGCCCGAGCATATCCTCACCGCCGCCGAACGCGCAAGGATCCTCGAAGATTTCGCCCGGCTCCAACGGAATTACCGCCTGAAGAAAGCTGTCAAACGAATATTATTTATCAACGGAAAAATTCAAAACCGACCTGCATGACCGGGAACCCCGTCGAAGTCAGCGTTTGTCTCTTCACCTACAATTTCGAGAAATATGTCGCCCAGGCCATAGAAAGTATCCTGGCCCAGCAAACCGGTTTCCGCGTACAAATCGTCATCGGCGACGATTGCTCTACCGATAATACCCCGGCCATTGCGCGGGAATACGCCGCCGCCTACCCCGATAAATTCACCCTCCTGCTGAACGATGTGAACCAGGGCGGGACCCGCAACTGGCTTCGTACCATCGGGAACTGCACCGGCAAATACATCGCCTTCCTCGACGGCGACGATTATTTCACCGATCCCTTCAAGCTCCGGAAACAGTATGACGCCCTCGAGGCCCGGCCGGACTGTACGTTGTGCTTCCACGGGATCGAAGAAAAATATGAGGACCTCTCGGGCCATGATAAGGTAGTGATATTCGAAAAGGAAGAATACGAGCTCCGGGACTTCCTCTCCAGGGGATGGTTCGTCCGCACGGCAACCACGTTCTTCAGGAACGGCGTGGCGCCGGCGCAGCCCCCCGAATGGATATACCGCTACCCTTACCGGTATGACACCATCCTTCACATTTTCCTTTGTATGCAGGGCAACGCCCTTTTCCTGCCGGACGTGATGAGCGTTTGGCGCAAGCATGGTAAAGGCATGTCGAAGACGATGACGGACAACGTGATCGAAAATATAGAAACGGAAGTGGCGCTGGCGCGGCAGCTGGACGAATACACCGGATTCATCCATACGCGCGAGGTAGGGAAATACATCCGGCGGGCATACAGCGATCTCTTCGTCCGGACCCTCAACTCGGCGGGCCGGAACCGCCATCTTCCCCTGCTTTTCAAGTGTATGCGGAAGATGGATTATGCAAGAACGTGGCATCACTTTTCAAGAAAGCTCGTTGGAAGTTAAAAGACTTGACTGGGACAGCCGCTTCCTGGAAAAGGAAGTGTATAGCGTCATCCTGACACGCGGGGACGACGTATTCGGGGTCGCAACGCTGGTCCGGACCCTTGAAGCGGCAGGCGCCGCCCTCGCCTACCTTCACCTCGAACAGGCAGACCCCTCCGTCCATGCCCAACTCACGGCAACAGGTGCCATCCTCTGCGACGAAAAGATCACCTATTCAAAACCCGTGCAGGCCGTCCCTTCGGATCCCCGCCACACCGGGGGCCGACCCGCTCCCTCCCGGGGTATGCCCTCACGCCCCGCCCCCGCAGTGGAGGCCTACCACGGAAGTCTTACCGATGAATTGCTGGGACTCGCTTTTCTTGCGGGACATGAATCCCGTTTCCGGAAAGATCCCCGCCTCCTGCCCTGGTTCGAGCCCCTGTATCGCCTTTGGATGATCAACTCCCTCAATGGAAATATGGCGGACATTGTATATATTTGCAGATCGGGGCCGGCGATCGCAGGCATGGCGACGGCCAGGGTCCGGGAAGACGGTACAGGCAACATCGGACTTATAGCAACACATCCCGATCACCAGGGATGGGGGATCGGCACTCAACTCATCCGGGCAACCGACAATTTCTTCCTGGAGCGAAAGGTGCCCACGACAACCGTGGTTACTCAAAGGACGAACAACCGCGCGTGCAGATTCTATGAAAAGGCCGGATTCATTTCCTCGAAAACGGAATTTGTTTATCATTTATGGCTTAACAGACATCTATGATCCCTTTCAACAAACCATTTCTGACCGGTAAGGAGCTGCCCTACATTTATGAAGCCGTGTCCTCCGGAAAGATCTCCGGCGACGGGAAGTTCACAAAAAAATGCCACCGCTTTTTCGAAGAAAAATTCGGGTTCGGCAAATGCCTGCTTACCACTTCCTGTACCGATGCGCTGGAGATGTGCGCCCTTCTGCTGAACATCGGTCCGGGCGACGAAGTGATCATGCCTTCCTTTACCTTCGTTTCCACGGCAAATGCCTTCGTGCTGCGCGGCGCCCGGATCGTCTTCGCGGACAGCCGTCCGCTGGACCCCAACATGGATCCGGCGGCCATAGAATCCCTCATCACCGCAAGGACCAGGGCCATCGTGGTCGTGCATTACGCGGGCATGGCCTGCGACATGGATCCCATTATGGAGCTCGCCGGCAAGCATGGGCTCTACGTAGTGGAAGATGCGGCTCAAGCCATCGATTCCTGCTATAAAGGCAGACCCCTCGGCGGCATCGGCCACCTGGCCGCTTTCTCGTTCCACGAGACCAAGAATATCCAGTGCGGAGAAGGCGGAATGCTCGTCGTCAACGACCTTGGCTTCGCCGCACGTGCGGAGATCATTGCCGAAAAAGGCACGAACCGTTCGGCCTTCTTCCGGGGCGAGGTGGCGAAATATAACTGGGTGGATGTCGGGTCATCCTTCATGCCCTCGGAACTTAATGCCGCCTTCCTGTATGCCCAGCTGGAGAACCTGCAGCTGATCCAGATGAAAAGGAAACATCTGTGGGACCGGTACAACCGGGCATTCGCCGGACATGCCGCCGCCGGGCAGCTGCGACTGCCCTATGTTCCCCCCTACGCGACCAACAACGCGCATATGTTTTATCTGGTCTGCGCCACCCTGGAAGAAAGAACGGCTCTTATCGATCACCTCCGGCAAAAGGAGATCCTCTCCGTCTTCCATTATCTTTCCCTCCACAAGAGCCCCTTCTATGCCGACAAGCATGATGGCCGGGAGCTACCGTTCAGCGACCGTTTTTCCGACCTGCTGGTGCGTCTGCCCCTCTATTTCGAGCTGACTGACCGCGACCAGGATTCGATCATCGAAGCCGTCTCCGGGTTCTATGCCGCGAAAAAACAAGCAATCCGGTATCTCCATATGCCCCAAAGCGTCCCGCAGCCATGAATTTTTTCAACCTTCTCCGGATAGCCTTCAAGGCCCTCGAAAGGAACAAGCTGCGGGCCTTCCTCACCATGCTGGGCATCATCATCGGCGTGGCCTCGGTCATCGCCATGGTCGCCATCGGCCAGGGCTCCAAGCAAAGCATCCAGAAACAACTGTCCGGCATGGGCTCCAATATGATCATCATCCGCCCCAACAGCAATATCTCGGCCGGTGCCCGCCTCGACGCCACCACCGTCCAGACCCTGACGATGGATGATGTAAAGGCCCTGCAGCGGGAGGCTGCCGATATAAAGGCCGTAACCCCCGTAATATCTACCAAGGGCCAGGCCATATATGGCAATAACAACTGGTCCACGACCGTCACCGGCGTCAATACCCAATACCTCGATATCATCCGGCAATGGCCCCTGCAGGACGGAGTCGAATTCACCGATCGCGACGTCCAGGAGGCCGCCAAAGTCTGCATCCTCGGCCAGACCGTGATCGCCAACCTTTTTCCAAACGGCGAAAGCCCCATCGGTAAATACATCCGCTTCGGCAAAGTCCCCCTGCTCGTCATCGGCACCCTGACCGCGAAAGGAGAAAGCGCCTTCGGCCAGGACCAGGACGACGTCATCATCGCCCCCTACACCACCGTACAGGAACGTATCCTGTCTACCATCTATCTCCAGAATATTTATGCTTCCGCCATCAACGAGGAATCGACGACAGCCGCCTCCGACGAAGTGTCGAAGATCATGCGGGCCTCTCACCGGCTGAAACCTACCGACGACGACGACTTTGCCGTTCGGACAATGCAGGAGCTCATCAATACCTTTAGCTCCACCAGCCAGCTCCTGACAGTCCTGCTGGCCGTCATCTCGGGTATCTCCCTTCTCGTCGGCGGCATAGGGATCATGAACATCATGTATGTCTCCGTCACCGAACGTACCAAAGAGATCGGCCTGCGCATGTCGATCGGCGCCCGCGGCGTCGATATCCTCCTTCAGTTCCTGACAGAAGCCGTCCTGATCAGCATTACCGGCGGGGTCATCGGGGTCGTCCTGGGCATCACCTCCGCCCGGCTCGTGACCTACTTCCTTTCCTGGCCGACCCTGGTGACGGAGTCCTCGATCGTGTTGTCCTTCCTGGTATGTTTTATTACCGGGGTCTTTTTTGGCTATTATCCCGCACAGGCCGCCTCCCGGCTGGACCCGATAGAAGCCCTGCGTTACGAGTGATCAGAATTGTCGTATCTTTATAGATATGATCGGCCCCCGGCCGGCTCGGCACACAACTTCAGCACATGAACAGAAAAGAAGAAGTCCTGCAGGACGTCGTCATCAAATTCGCCGGCGACTCAGGTGACGGGATGCAATTGACAGGAAGTCAATTCACCAATAATACGGCCCTGTTGGGTATCGACCTCGCTACTTTCCCTGATTTCCCGGCAGAGATCCGGGCCCCCCAGGGAACCCTCCCGGGCGTCAGCGGCTATCAGCTGCGTTTCTCCAGCAACCCGATATTCACGCCCGGCGACGAGTGCGACGTCCTTGTCGCCATGAATGCCGCTGCCCTGAAAGCCAATCTGAAAGGTCTGAAGAAAGGCGGCAAGATCATTGCCAACACCGATGGTTTCGACAGCAAGAACCTCCGCCTCGCCAACTATCCCGAAGGCGTCAATCCCCTGGAAGATAGCAGCCTCGATAACTATACGGTCATCAAAATGGATGTGACGAAGATGACCCGCGAAGCGCTGAAGGACATTAGCATGGGCACGAAGGAAAAGGATCGCGCAAAGAATATGTTCGTGCTCGGCTTCCTGTACTGGATGTATAACCGCAACATGGAGAGCACCCTTCAGTTCTTCAAAGAGAAATTCGGGAAAAAACCCGAGATCCTTGAAAGCAATGTGAAAGTGCTCCAGGCAGGCTATCATTTCGGCGATACCACCGAGACCTTCACCACCACCTATCGCGTGGAAAAAGCAAAAATGGCCCCCGGCGTTTACCGGTCGGTCATGGGCAACCAGGCGCTGGCCTATGGGCTCATCGCCGCCTCGAGGAAAAGCGGCTTGCCCCTGTTCCTGGGCTCCTACCCGATCACTCCCGCTTCGGACATCCTGCACGAGCTGAGCCGCCACAAGTCCTTCGGCGTCCGAACCTTCCAGGCAGAAGACGAGATCGCCGGGATCACCTCGGCCATTGGCGCCGCCTACGGCGGCGCCCTCGGCGTAACCACTACCTCCGGCCCCGGCCTGGCGCTCAAAGCGGAAGCCATGGGCCTCGCCGTTATGCTCGAAATTCCCTTGCTGATCTGCGACATCCAGCGCGGCGGCCCCTCTACCGGTCTGCCGACCAAGACGGAACAAAGCGATCTGCTCCAGGCCTACTACGGCCGCAACGGTGAATGCCCCATGCCGGTCATCGCCGCCTCCACCCCGAGCGATTGCTTCGATGCCGTCTACGAATCCGTCCGCATCGCCGTCCAGCACATGACGCCCGTTATCTTCCTCTCCGACGGCTATATCGCCAACGGCGCGGAACCCTGGAAATTCCCCAAAAGCGCAGACCTCCCCCCCATTGAAGTCAAATTCAAGACCGAACTTGGAGCGGATGAACATACCTTCCAACCCTATCTCCGGGATGAGAAACTCGTCCGGCCCTGGGCCATCCCCGGCACACCCGGCCTGGAGCACCGCATCGGCGGTCTCGAGAAACAGAATATCACCGGCAACGTGAGCTACGACCCCGAGAACCATCAGCTCATGGTCAAGATCCGGGAGGAGAAGATAACCCGCATCGCGGATCATATTCCGCCTCAGCGACTCGACAGCGGCCCCGATCGGGGAGACATCCTGGTCCTGGGGTGGGGTAGTACCTACGGCGCCATCAAAAGCGCCGTCGCTGAACTGCAAAAAGAAGGCTACACCGTATCCCATGCCCACCTGCGCTATCTCCGTCCCTTCCCGGCGAATCTCGGCGAGATGCTCCGCAACTTCAAACAGGTCCTTATCCCCGAGATCAACAACGGTCAGCTGATCCGCATCATCCGCGATCAGTTCCTCATCGGTGCGGTCCCCTATAACAAGATCATGGGGATACCGATCACCCGGACAGAATTGGTGATGAAGATCCGCGAAATGCTGGGGTCGAATAATTAGGCCAATGCGCGTCATGCGTTTAGGCCAGGTCCTTATGCAATCAGGCCAACGCCTCGTGCAAAACCGGGCTGAGCCTGTAGATATCCCCGGCAACTTTGCCGATGAACCCCAACTGGTCTTCGATCGGCTTTACCATCTCCGGTACATCTTTCCTTACCGGCAGCGATAGCTTCCCGGTCCCTCCCCGGACCATGCCCGTCCCCGCCCCTCCATTCGTCCCCGTCCCCGCTCCACGCTGCAGTATCCCCGCGGCCTCATCCAGAAACCTGGCGATCGTATCGGCAACCGGCTGAAACGAGGGGTCCCCTAACCGCGAAGCCAACGGCTTCTCATAATACGCCAGGGTCGCAATATAGGACGTCAGCATCTGGCTGGCCACCACAAACTGATGCATCTCCCCGATCTTCTTTTGCTGACGACGCGGCTCCTGCAACATCCGGCTAAACGCATCCGAAAGATTGGCCAGCGCAACAAAGGCATGCTTCCGCGACAGTTTGTACTGCTGAACAGGGACCGGCCTCCCCGCATACGCGCCGGCCACATCGCGGAAATAAGCAATATTCGATCTCAATGCAGCAACCATACTGTCGATGATCCGCTGGTGCTCCCACATGGGAATGATAAAGATGCTGGCCAGGAACGAGATCCCCGACCCGATCAATGTGTCGATAACCCGATCGCCGACAATCGCCTTATAATTGACGGGATATAGCAGGTGGAACAACAGCAATACATAAGGCGTCATGAGCGTCACGCAGACCAGGTAGTTCCACCGCAAAAAGACATACGTCCCCATCATAAAAAAGATCATCAGCACAAACAGGACTACCCTGTCATGGATCAGCAAGATCAGCAGGAACCCCGCCAACGCCCCGCCGAGCGTCCCCGTCAACCGCTCGAAATTCCTTTTTTTCGTCAGACTGTACATGGGCTTGAGAATAACGACAATGGTCAATAGTATCCAGTACCCATGGCCAAATGGCAGGAAGCGCGAAACAATATACCCGGCGATCGTGGCGATGCTGACCCGGAGCGCATGCCGGAAATAATTGGATTGCAGGGTCAGATTGTCAAGAATGAGTTCCCGGTCCATGCTCTGACGCGCGACGAATTGCTCGTAATTCAGATCGGTCCGGAAATTCCTGGTCAGCTTCCGGTCATACGTAGTAAACTCATGCAGCACATGCAGCCGGTTATTGATATCCTCGATACTGTCCAGGATATTGCCCAGGTCCGTTACCCCTTCGACATCAGTCGCCGCCAGCATCGCCCGCAGCTGCCGGATCCGCACCCCAAGCGTAGACCGGTCAACAGAAGGCTTGCCGCTCATGATCGCCAGCCCGATCTCATCCAGCTCCGACGCAAGATCGAGGATCAATTTCCGGCATTCTTCGAGAAGTTGACTATTGTCAAATAACCGGTGCAATAGCCGGTAATCCTGCTGCGAAGTCATGATGCGCTCGAACAGGTCGACGCTATCGAGAAAGATCATCATCAATATCCGTCCCGTATGCGTGGA
>DATJMG010000027.1:0-23452 GCA_035508835.1 Puia sp. | reverse complement strand
CGGTTCCGAATATCTCGGGCCGTATACTTCGGTGGGAAGGGTGCGGGAATTACTGGACCTTGTCAAAGCCAATATCCAGCTGCGTACCTGCCAGCTCAACCTCGCAGAGACCCAGATCCGGAAAGGGAAATATAAAGTCTGCCTCGAATTTCATCTCGGCAATTGCAAAGGTCCCTGTGAAGGGCGGCAAACCCCTGAAGATTATCAGGAAGGACTGGTACAGCTAAAGAACGTCCTGAAAGGCAATCTCGGCCCGCTGATCCAGCAATTCAAAAAGGAAATGCGGGATCTGGCAGAAAAAATGGATTTTGAAAAAGCCGAGCTGATCCGGAAGAAGATCATCCATCTCGAGAATTACGAGTCCCGATCGGTGATCGTGAGCCGGCATCTGAGTAATGCAGACGTCTTTTCGATCGCCCGGGACGGCGATCTGGCTTACATCAATTATCTGATGATCGAAACAGGGACCATCGTCCAGGCGCATACCACGCAGGTCGAGACCCATCTGGAAGAGTCGGACGAAGAAGTGCTGGCCTTTACAGCGGCGCAGCTGCGTGAAACCTTTAACAGCCAGGCCGGAGAGCTGATCCTTCCTTTCCCGATCGATTTCCCGGCGGATGGGGTCGTCCAGACCATCCCCAAAGGGGGCGACAAGAAAAAGTTGCTGGACCTTTCGCAAAAGAACGTAGAATATTTCCGCGAAGAGCTCCGCAGGAAAAAGATGCTGCAGCTGGAAGGAAAGACCTCGGATGAACGCCGGAAAGTATTGGAACAGGTGATGGAAGACCTGCAGCTGGCGGAATTACCCGTGCACATCGAATGTTTTGACAACTCCAATTTCCAGGGCAGCTACCCGGTATCTGCCATGGTCTGCTTCCGGGATGGGGTGGAAAGCAAAAAAGACTATCGTCATTTCAACGTAAAAACCGTCGAGGGCATCAATGATTTTGCCACCATGAAGGAGGTCGTGTACCGGCGATACAAACGGCTGCTGGATGAGCAGCAGCCGCTGCCGCAGCTGGTCATCATCGACGGCGGCAAAGGCCAGTTAGGCGCAGCAATGGAAAGCATCACCGAGCTGGGGATCGTGGGAATGATGACCGTGGTCGGACTGGCAAAGAATGAGGAAGAGCTCTTTTTCCCGGGCGATACCGAATCCGTCAAGCTGCCTTATAATAGCGACAGCCTTCACCTGATCCGCCGCATCCGGGATGAGGTCCACCGGTTCGGGATCACGTTCCATCGCCGGAAAAGGAGCCGCGGTACCTTTACGAATGAGCTGGAACGGATAGAGGGGATAGGGCGGCAAACCGCCGACCTCCTGTTGAAAAAGTTCCGTTCGGTAAGCCGCATCCGTCAATTGTCGGAAGCAGAATTAACAGCCGCCGTAGGGTCGGCGAAAGCCAAACATATCTATGATTATTTTAAGATGAAGGGGTCCACGGAGGGTGCATCGGGGGACCCGGAGACGGGAAGGGATAGTTAATGGTCCCTTGGGGTTGCAGGCAACGTGTAACCACAGGCCCTTTGACGCCTAACCACGGGCCCTTGAAAGCAAAAAGGGGCCCGGATAGATATCCAGCCCCGTTTTTAAAATCCAATATCCTATGAAAAACCAGTGTAAAAGTAGTAAAAGAAATTAAACCGGCAATAGCGGACTTTGGGTATTTTTGAAAAATAAAATTCACAATAACTAATTAATTTATAGTTACTTATCAGCATAAAAGAGAAGGGGCGCCACGGCTGCGGCACCCCTTGAGTTACAACTTTTTATCGGGAACTGGTACGAACTTATCGAACCTTAGTACGACCAGAGGTCCTGTTCGTAATTGAAGATCTTGTCATGAATGTTTTGTCCCTCGAGCAACTGGAGGATCGGGTCCTTTATATAACTGGAGATCGGAAGGTCGGCAGGGTTGTCGATCGTAGACTTGACGATCCGGCTGGAGAACATGCGGCTCTCGAAAAGCTCTTCCCAACTCATCCGCGCACCGTAGTTCTTTCCGTTATAGGCTTCGAACTTGGCCAGCATCGGGCGCAGGTCGGGATAATATACCCAGAAGACGGGCGTCACCGTTCTCAGCGAGCCGTCAGGGTTCTTTACATCCTTTTCCGGCGCTATCCCCAGGATGCGGACATACAACCGGGAGGTCTGCTTGTCGAACACCCATTCTTCCTTGATGAGGTAGCGTTCGATGCTCTCCGGAGAGAATTCCTCCTGGATGAGGGTATCTTTCATGATCCCTTTGGATCCATCCGGGTCCTTTACGTAGTCGGGAACCTGGATGACGTGGGGCTTGGCCACGAGGTTCTCAGCGATCTGCTTGAAGGTCATCGGCGTAGTGAACCGGTCGTCGACAGTCGCATCGAAGGCCGTGATCTGCCCGCTCTTGATCGCCTGCAGCAGAATGTTGATGAACATCTGGCTGCCGTTATCTTCCGTCGCCCTGTAGATAAAGGGCAAGTTCATTTTTTCGTGCACGTCGATCTCCTGCCAGACCCGCTGCCGATAAACGGCGTCATCTTCCCGGATATGGAGATAAGGCAGCGGCGTACGGTCTTTTACCAGATTGCGCTCGATGATCGCATCATTACGGAGCGACCGCCGGATCGTATCCAGCTTGATGTCGGCATCCGGGATGACCATGGCCGGCTTCGCTGTATCCTGCGGGGCAACGGCTGCGGTAGCAGTGGCCTGACTCTTCTGGGTCGAGTGGTGCTTCCTGGTCCTGGCAGCGTTCCCAACCCGGTGCTTTTTCTTCGGCTTCGTCTGCGCATCCGCTACTCCCGCTGCGAGGGAGAAGACCAGGGCCAGCAGGCACAATCTGATAAAATGCTTTTTCATGCTTCGTATCTTATAATTTACTTCAATGTAAAGATCATCCCGGGCAGTTCCCTGATCCGGCCATCCTTACCTTTACAACGCAGGTTATCGATAAAGACGTGCGTACCCGGAGTACATTTCTCCACGATCGCAGCCGCCTGACCAGTCCAGCGCGCACCGTTGTTGTTGGCTTCGACGTATTGCGGGACCCCGCCGCCGCTTGCCGCCAGCTTATAGTCGAGGACGGTAAAGCCGGATTGGAAATCGGAGGCCTGCAGCCTGGCCAGAACGCCGCCGTCCGCTTTGAATTCGGCGGATGATAGAGCGCCGCCCGTATGGGAGCCGACCATCCCGGTCGGGTCCGGCAGATACTTAACCCGTACCGTGAAGGGATATTCCTTGCCGGCGGCGTTGACAATGATCTTCCCTTCCCCGGGGGTAGTCGGAACAACGTTATATTCGTCACCGTTGGTCTTCGTGATCGATCCATTCGTAAAGCTGACATGCACTTTTTCAGCGCCCACGCTACCGCCGGAGATCGTCACCGGGTTATCTTCAGCTATATATACCACGTTCATCTTCTCCAGGAAGATGGAAGCGCCCGAAGGAACGCCGACCGTGTATTTCACCGGAACGTCCTTGATGGCTTTCGATCCATCGGGTTTCGCATAAACGATATGCACGTTGACTGTATGTTCACCCGTGCCTTCCGCCTTGGTCTTGAACTCGGCAATGCCTTCTTCATTGACGGGATATACACTACCATTGATCGATATCTCGGGTTTTGCCTGCGAGCTGAAGGCGCCGATGCCGGCACTGATACTCAGGTCATCCCCGGGCATCACATAGGTGGCGCTGGGGGATACGATAGCGTCGAACTGGTCGAACTTGATCTTTACTTCACCGATCTGCTTGTGCAGGTAGTCGATGACCTGGGATTCGGAGTTCTTGACGTCGCTTTCGAATTTGCTGAGGATGGTCAGCGCCGCAACTGTAGGCGTCATATGGAAATAACGGATGGTCCAGTTCTCCGCAGTATCCTTCTTCTCGGCTTCCCCCGTCTCGGACGGCGGGACAGTTAAGTTGATCGGGAGGCGCTTGTCAAGCTCCGCGCGCGTCCGGGCGAGATCAGCCTTGACCGAATCCGACTGATCCGGGAAATTCTTCGGATCCAGCAGGTCAAGCAGGTTCTTCCGGAACTGTTTCAGCGAGTCATAGAGTTTCGGCCCATGACCGTTCTGGTCCATCATCCGGGTAGCCGCATCGAGATCGCCATAAGTATAGTCTTCCTTTCCGTCGACCATCTTCAGCCCGGATTCCTTCTTCAAATTGGTCTTCAGCGTTTCGATATAATTGGAGAAATCGGCCGCCCATTGCCTGGCTTTGAACGCCGGCGGCGCCCAGACGGAAGCCAGCTGCTTTGTTTGCGGGTCGGCAAGATTTTGTTGAAAGGCACTATAGGTAAGATCGTTCTTCTCCGTTACGACCTTATTCGAATTTTCGAGACTGTGATTTACGGTTTTGAAGGCATTCAACACCTCAACGGATACATTCAGTGCCAGCAGCGCTGTAAGCACCAAATACATCATATTGATCATCTTTTGCCTCGGTTCTTTAGGTAAAGACATGGGTCAGTAAATTAATAAATTGCATTAATGGTTTTTCATCTAGGTTCATGCGGGCCGGACAAAACGGGCTTGGCTCTTGTCAGATGTCTGTCGTTTGTCGGCCTTATTGAGCCTGACGACCTTGCATGGCGCTCAACATATTCCCATAGACATGGTTCAGGTTGCCCAGGTTCCTGGCCAGGAGAGCGATCTGTTCCTGTGTCTTCTTGGCGTCGTTCACACTGCCTTGCATGGTCTCGGATGCCTTCACCAGGTTACCATAGAAGCTGTTCATGGCCTTCAGATGATTATTGGTGTCCTGCAATTCCAGCTCGTAGATCGCATTCAGCGAGCCCAGGTTCTTCGTCAGGACCTGAACCTGTGAATGGAACTGCTTGGTGCTGTCGGCAGCAGCATTGAAGCTGGAGATAGTATTGGTCGCATTCTGATAAGCGCCTTTCATATTGTCCAGCGCAGCAGCTGCTTCTTTTGTTTTGTTGGTATATTCCGTTGTCGCGGTCAGGACGCCCGATACATCACCGATCTTGTCAACGGTGGTACCGAACTTCTTGAAGCCTTCGCTCAATTTGCCCAGCGTAGTGGGATTGATGTCGGCTTCCTGGAGCATCTTGTCCATTTTGTCCAGAGCAGGGTTGCCGCTGGTGCCGCCTGCCAGTTTGGGCAGCGCTTCTACCAAAGCATGCATTTCACCTCCGGGAGGGGGGAGGAACGCATATACCAGGAAGATCAGGGCCTCCGTCAACAGACCGGCCGTCAGGAAGAAGTTGGCCAGCTCCGTGTGCAGGATCTTCTGGAGCGCGCCAAAGATTACGATGGCTGCGCCGACGCACACAATGATATTGATAAGTCTTTCGGTAGATTTTGATACTCCAGCGCTCATAGTGATTAATTTAAAGTGTTTTTAAAGGGATTTAAAGGGTTGAGGAAAAAGACTTTTTAATTGATTTTTTAACTGTTTTCAAAATCAAAAACGCATTTTCTGCTTAAAAATTTTATGCATCCGGAATTGATTTATCGCCGGTTATTCAAGGTCGGGGCCAGATCGATCACGCAACGGAACCCAATGTAGGATTTAGCCGTATCCTGGTATTCATACGTCCGCGCTGAAGTTTGCAGATAAATACCTACATCCTTCCAGCTTCCGCCGCGGATCACCTTGCGCTTCATGCGGGGAGGATCGGTGTCGGTTGCGTTCCAGCGGATATCCGGGTTCATATCATGCTCGAAATTGGAGGCCCCTTCATAATAAAAGGAAGAAGTCCACTCGGCAACATTACCGGCCATGCAGTAGAGCCCGAAATCGTTGGGCCAATAAGCATCAGCCCGTACAGTATAAAAACCGCCGTCTTCGGGATAGTTCCCGCGGCCGGGTTTGAAGTTCGCCAGTAAACAACCCCTCTTGTTCCGGAGATAGTAGTTACCCCAGGGATACATCGACTGAGAACGACCGCCGCGTGCAGCATATTCCCACTCAGCCTCGGTAGGCAGCCGGAAGTCGGATTCCGTCGCCAGATGCTTGCCTTCCAGGTAAGCATTCAGGTACTGGGTCCGCCATACGCAAAAAGCGCTGGCCTGCTTCCAGTTGACACCCACGACAGGATAGTTGCCGAAAGCCGGATGCGAATAATAGCGCTTGGTCATCGGCTCATTATAGGAATAGCTGAAGTCGCGGATCCATACCAGCGTATCCGGATAGATCGCCAGATCGTCCTTATGGATGAACTGTGAACGGGGCTTACCCTCGTTCACCTTCTGAGCGGCTGCATTGAGGTCGAACACTTCGTAGTGATACTTGAGCTTGTTCGGATCGAGCTCCTTCCGGCCGAAGATCCGGTTGTCCGGCTCCACGATCATCGCACTGATCTTTTCAATGGTGGCCTTATCACCCCACTTGATCGTGGCTGCCTTCTTCCAATCGATCGCAAACCGGCCGTCTATGTCCTTGCCATACTGCAATTGGGTAGCAGCGATCGAGTCCCGTACCCAATTGGTAAATTGGCGGTACTCATTGTTGGTGATCTCGGTTGCGTCCATCCAGAAACCACTGATCGAAATTTGCCGATTGCGGGAAGTAAAAGAATAGTTCACATCTTCATCGCTGGGGCCCATGTGGAAGGTGCCCGGCGGAATATAAACCATCCCGAGAGGCTTCTTGAGATTGTAGGCATTTGCAGGAGCCACGCCATGCAGCTGTCCGTCGTCCGGTAGTCCCCTGCCGGATTTTCCACCTAGTTTACAGCCAGCCATTAAAAAAATGGCGCCAAAGGCTGTCAAAACGGATAGGTTTTTCATTTTCATAATATTAAAGGGTATTGGGCAAAAAAAACTTCTTGACAACATCTCGCTACAAGTTTAAAATTAATTTTTCGAATGTCAAAGCTTTCATCCGGACAAAATTGTCTCCAAAGGACGGATGGACTGACGCTAACTTAACAAACGCCACCTAGATCGGATTATTGTACGAATTCGATGGAATTTTATGCACATTTTCTAAGAGCCGGATTAATGTAGCGAGCTCATTTACAGGAAGTTGGCAAGTATGATTTTCGCAAAGGAAGTACTGCGGCATTTCCCTCACGGGCTTGTCGCGCAATAGGGGAAAATGGGTATCTTCCTGTGACGAAGACTGAAAAACCCGGTAAGGAATTAGTTGACTAAGCAACTCCTTCCGGGCATTTTCCGGCCGACTGGCGGTAATAACGATCTCCGGAATAGTATACGTAAGTGCCTGATACAGGGTTGCCCAAATTCCAAAAGAGCCGGGATACCCCGTGACGACACGCAGAACAGCTTGCGCCATCTGCCGGGAACGATCCGCCCAAGCCGGCTGATCGAAGAGCATTGACAAATACAACAAATTGAATGCCATTACCGAATTGCCCGATGGGATCGCTCCGTCATAGATCTCTTTCTTCCGCAGGATCAGGTCATTCTGACTATCATGCGTAAAATAAAAAAAGCCCGTCCTCTCCCCATCCCCTCCTTCCTCACTGAAATGGGCAATTACCTCCTCCAGTATCGCCCTGGCTTCCATCAGATACCCACCCTCCCCGGTGATCTCCTGGAGCTCGATCAAGGCGGCAATCAGAAAAGCATAGTCATCCAGGAACGCCGGAATGCGGGCCCCGCCCTTATATGAATGATAATAATAATGGAGGCCTTCGCCCTTGAACCGGGTCCGCAGGAATTGGATATTGGCAATCGCCCGCCGGCGGTATTCCTCTTTTCCCAAGGCAGCATAAGCCTTGCAATACGCGATATTCATCAACGCATTCCACCCCAATAATATTTTGTCATCCAAAGCCGGCCGCACCCGCCCCGCACGCGATTCCAGCAGCCGGGCCCTGGCCGCTTCCAGCCGCGACGCCAGCCCGGGATCCGCCGGGAGGTCTTTCGCCCTGTAAAGGATATTCCTCCCCTCCCAATTCCCCTCTTCTGTAACCCCGTAACAGGCACAGAACAACTGCGAATCCTCTCCGAGCAGGAGATCGATCCCGGCCTTATCCCATACATAATATTTTCCTTCGATACCTTCACTGTCGGCATCCAGCGCCGAATAAAACCCGCCCTGGCCATTGGATAACTCCCGGTCCACAAAAGATAAAGTAAGCTCTATTGCCTCCCGATAGACGGATCTGCCGGTGAGTTGGTACGCTTCACTCAACACCACCACCAACAGCGCATTGTCATAGAGCATCTTTTCAAAATGCGGGACCAGCCATTCGTCGTCGGTCGAATACCGGGCAAATCCTCCGCCCAGCTGGTCAAAGATCCCCCCCGCGATCATCTTGTCCAGGCTAAGACAAGCCTGGTCCAGCGCTTCGGTATCCCTGGTAAAATAATAATAGTGGAGCAGATAACGGATCGAAAAAGTTTGCGGGAATTTCGGCGCCCCGCCGAAACCACCCTCCCGCCGGTCGGCAATAGCCAGCAGCTGATCACGGATCTGCCGTAGCACCCCGGGGTTAAAAGGATCCTGGGCCGCCTGCTGCCCGGCCCCGGAAGATCCACCGACCCCCCAGGATCCCGCCCCGGCGACATGCCGGGTCAGACTTCCCGCCTGCTGCTCGATCTCGGCTTTCCTCTCCCGGTAAGAACGGGCCACACCTGCCAGCACGTCCATCCAGGAAGGCCGGTTGTAGACCGGCCGCGGCGGAAAATAGGTACCGCCATAAAAAGGCCGCCCGTCGGAAGTCAGGAACACATTCAACGGCCAGCCGCCGCTGCCCGTAATCGCCTGCACGGCATCCATATAGATATGGTCGAGGTCCGGCCGCTCTTCCCGGTCGATCTTGATGTTGATAAAATGCTCGTTCATGAACCGCGCCGTATCCGCATCCTCAAAACTTTCCCTTTCCATCACATGGCACCAATGACAGGCCGAATAGCCGATACTGACCAGGATCGGTTTGCTTTCCTGCTTTGCCCGCCACAATGCCTCCTCACCCCAGGGATACCAATCCACGGGATTGTGCGCATGCTGTAATAAATAAGGACTGGTCTCCCCGGCAAGTCGATTGGGCATGGCCAAAAGATACCTATTTTTTCTTTTCCGTCACGGCGAGATATTTCTCCAGCGCGGAGACCATAGACGGCGCCTGAGGTTGGGGAGCTTTGATATCCAGGGTAAGACCCGCTTCCTCCACGGCCCGGGAGGTATTGTTGCCGAATGCACCGATCTTGGTGCCGTTCTGCTTGAACTTCGGGTAATTGTCAAAAAGACTTCTCACCCCGCTCGGAGTAAAGAAACAGATAATATCGTATTCACTCCGACCCAGTATCTCCTTGACATCATTGCTGATGGTCCGGTACATGAAAGGGGTGGCGAATCCACAGTTGTTCTGTTTGAGCCAGTTGATGATCTCGTTGTCCTGCTGGTTCTCCGAACAGGGATAAAGGAACTTCTCGTTCTCCTTATGCTTGTTGATGACATCGAACATGCTCTTGTTCAGCCCGTCCGCTCCATAGAATACCTTCCGCTTCCGGTAAAGAATGAACTTCTGAAGATATAACGCCACCGCCTCCGTGATACAGAAATATTTCGTGTCCTGAGAGATACTGATCTTCATCTCCTCACAAATGCGGAAGAAATGATCGATCGCATTGCGGCTGGTGAAGATAACGGCGGTAAATTGGGTGATATCGATCTTCTGCTTGCGGAAATCCTTGCATGCAATGGGTTCCAGGCGAATGAACGGAAAAAAAGCCAACTCGACGTCGTACTTTTTGGCAAGCTCGAAATACGGCGACTTGTCGGTTTCAGGTCTGGGTTGAGTGATTAAAATCTTTTTTTTATCCTCGTTCTTAGTCATATGTGCGCCCCTCGGGATCCGGACTGCTCCGGTTTTGCAAATTTAATACACTTTTTCCAAATATGTCAATAACACCTTGTAAATCAATAGGAGTGGTGCTATTTCGAAGGCGCAAAGGTACAAAAAAAAGTAAAACGGCGTTAGTTTTATTTCATTTCTTACCGGGCGGTAGGACGCAAGCACCCGGTAGGCCCATAAAACAAATACCATTGCTAACGAAATAGTTATAAAAATCTCTCGCCATTCCTGGCCCGAAAAAATGATTACGATCAAGAAGGGAAGTAGGAAAATTCCGAGCATTTTGTTCACTAAAAAAACGATAAAAATATAAATATCTGTTGCCCTGGAGATCGAGAAAACCCAGCCGATAAACTTCAGGACCACGAATTTCACCAGGTAAATCGCAGCCAGCAAGCCCATGCAGTTCAGATAGAGGACCCAAAAGTTGACGCCCGCCCCCCACCGCGAATAGTGCAGCAGGAAGCAGGCATACAGCCCCGCCGAGATCACGAAAAGAATATTGAGCAGCAGCGATGGCAGCGGCGTCTGTAGCACCTGCTCCCGGATCTGTTGCTGCCGGAGAGACACCCGGAAGAACAGGGTTAGCAGGTTGTTAAAGTACTTCTCGAAGAAGATGCGGATCGACGCGAAATAGAACAGGATAGCCACAATGAGATAAAAAAGACTGTCTTTCGAGTTGGGATGGTGGATCTCCTCCGGCAGTATCGGCGGTCCGGCATTTCCGGCATTGAGAGCGGGCGCCCCGGCCTTCACGCTATCCCGGCGGAGCGTCGTATACCGGCGAACCGTTGTATCCGGGCGAACCGTCATATCCCGCCGAACAGTAGTATCCGGGCGAACCGTCATATCCCGGCGGACCGGTACCACCTTACCGCTATCCGCCATGGCCCTGACAACCGAATCCCTGCGGGCATGGATCGAATCCCTACGGACACGGATCGAATCCCTACGGACACGCCTGATCGAATCCCTTCGAAGCGAATCCCGCCGGGTCAGGGTCCGTATTTTATGAACAACCCGGACCGTGGAATCCTGTACCTGCGCCGGAACAGGGACAGGCGGCGGCGTGATCGTATCGGTCTGGGCTTGCAGATGCCCGGCAAAAAGCAGGCAGGTTAGCAGGATAATGGAAATTCGCATGATTGTTACAAAAATATTGAATGGCGCCTAAAAAAAGCTTACATAGCCCAGATGAATTTTCGTCTCATGAAAATCGAACGGCAATTCACTCGACATCCCTTCCGCCACCGACATATTGAAGATCCCCGCTTTCGTCTCGAACGCCATCCCTACTCCAATACCCAGATACATGCTGTTCAGGTTATAATCGGCTACGTTATTCATCGCCCACCCCACATCCGCAAAAGTGAAGAGGAAAGAATTCAATCCGGTCAGATAACGATACTCGACGGTACCGACAGCATATTGTGACGCCAAAATACTCGCCTCATCAAAACCCCGCAAAAGCTTGTACCCCCCGATCATAAACAAGTCATTCCTATACGTATTCGGACTGCTGTAAGTCCCCGCGTTGACACCCAGTTTCAGGGTTGCCGCCCGGCCGATCGGGAAATAATGCGCAGCGTCAAGCCGCATCAGGAACTGAAAGGCATGCAGCTTCACCGTATCATAGAGGCTGGCGAAATTGAAGCCGCTGTCGGATGGGTCGATCAGCCCGACGATCGTGGAGTTCTGATGAACTGTCTTTGTTCCGGCCGACCCAAGGAAATTCAATTCATTGCCCCGACGCGGATTAAAGCGGTAATTGGTGTTATTAAAGCTATAGGTCACGCCCAGGCTCGTGGAGCTGATATCGGCTTCGGGCGGTAGCGTGTGAGTAGCAATGACCGTCGCCGTATCGACGTTCAGCAGATTGGAGGAGGCCAATTGAAGAAAGACGGATCCGTTCTGATTGGCAGAAAGAGTGTATTGTGCACCTGCGACAAAATTGATATTGATATAGGTGGAATCCTGCTTATACAGATCGAAAGAGGTATTCAGCCCGAACGGGGAGTTGAACACGAAAGGTTGCTGATACGACAGGTCCAGCCGCGGCGAACCCTGCTGCAGCTGCTGCCAGTCCAGCTTCATCGTTTCGCCGTTCCCCATCGTATTTTGCAGATTGATCGTCGCTTCCCCGGTCACGACCACCTTGTTCCCCAGCGCCGGGTTGTCGCTGGGCAGGAACCCAACCAGCGCATCGACCTGGCTGCTTTTCTTGGGCTTTAAATAAAGATTGATCACCGATCCATCCGCCAGCATCGTCAGACTCCAGGGCTGCTGTTCCTGAATATAGGGCAGCTCCAGGATCTTTTTGCTGATGATCAGAAGGCGGTCTTTCCGATAAATGCTGCCATTGGGGATATTGAGGTACCGTTGCAGGAATTCCCCGGAGATCTTCGCATTCCCGAAGACCCGGATGCTGTCGATCTTATAGAGTGGGCCCTTATCCACTTTCAGCACCGCCGAGATGTCCGCGGAGTCCCGGAGCACGACACTGTCCAGGCCCACTTTGGCAAAGGGGTAGCCGTTGTTTTCGAGATAGTCGAGCATCAATTGCTGCCGCGCCCGGAATACGCGCATATCCATAGGATGGCCGGCGAATGACCGGTCATTCCAGGCCGCTGCGGCCAGCAGCGTTGGGTCCGTTTTGCGGGTATCGATCTTCGCCCACCGCCAGGCATCCCCTACATATAACCGAAGGCTGGCCTCTTTACCTGAATAGCCGATGCTGTCTATGGATGCTGCAACATATCCTTTTCCCTGAAGAAGCGGCAGCAGATCGTATACGTATCGCATACACTGCTCCTGCGTGCGGAAGGAAGTAGTCAGGCCCAGTTGCCTGCGGGCAAATCCGGAGTCTTTATCGACCGGAACGATATGCAGCGTATACTGCCCCCACCCGCAGAGCGGATGCGTAAGAAAGATCAACAGCAGCAGCCGGCAGTATCGCAAGGTTCTTTAATTTTGCAGTTTATCGCACATTATCACCCGAATGGCAGGTATCTATCTTCATATCCCTTTCTGCAGGCAGGCCTGTCATTATTGTAATTTCCATTTTTCCACTTCTTTACAGGGTATGAACGATTTTGTCCCCGCTTTATTGAAAGAAATGGAACAGCGGGCCGATTATCCCGGCGCCTCTACGGTAGGCACAGTCTACCTCGGCGGGGGCACTCCGTCCCTGCTGGACCCGGCCGGGCTGAACCTCCTCCTCGACAGGCTGAGGCAACTATTCGTTCTGGAGCCCGACCCGGAGATTACCCTCGAAGCCAATCCGGACGATATGACGGACCGCCAAAAACTAAAAGCATGGCGATCGGCCGGGATCAACCGCCTGAGCATCGGCATCCAGTCTTTCTTCGATGACGACCTCCGCTGGATGAACCGGGCCCATAGCGCTGCGCAGGCAGCGGAGGCTATTCACCTGGCTAAAGAGGAGGGATTCGACAATCTGAGCATTGACCTGATCTACGGCGGCCCTACCTTGCCGGATGACCGCTGGCATCACAATGTGGCCGAAGCGATCCGCCTTCAGATCCCGCACTTGTCTTGCTACGCCCTGACCGTTGAGCCCCGGACGGCCCTCGACAAGTTGATCCGGCTGCACAAGCGTACCGACGTCAACCCGGACGACCAGGCCCGGCAGCTGATGCTGCTGATGGACTGGATGAGCCAGGCCGGTTATGAACATTACGAGATCTCCAATTTCGCCCTGCCCGGTCATCGCAGCCGCCACAATTCCGCGTACTGGCAGGGAATACCTTATCTGGGCCTCGGACCTTCCGCCCATTCCTATGACGGCCGTTCCAGGGAGTGGAACATCGCGGATAACGCCCGGTATATCGCTGCGCTGGCAGCGGGAACCCTCCCCGTAGCGGAGAAAGAGATGCTTACCCCCGTACAGCGGCTGAACGAATACA
Source organism: Puia sp. (assembly GCA_035508835.1). Taxonomy (GTDB): domain Bacteria; phylum Bacteroidota; class Bacteroidia; order Chitinophagales; family Chitinophagaceae; genus Puia. The sequence goes on along the minus strand of DATJMG010000027.1, from coordinate 9,744 downwards.
TCATGATCTCGCTGCGGACTATAGAGGGGATCGACCTGGTTCATGTAGCCAGGTGTTTTGGTGAACCGGCTGCAAAAGAGATAGAAGAACGTTCGCGCCGATACGTTCAGGACGAGAAAATGAGGACCGGGAGCCGGCTATTTTTGACAAATAAGGGGAAGCTTCTTGCAGATGGGATAGCAGCTGACCTGTTTTTTTCTTCGATGTAGCTATGTCACTGCAGGCGTTTTTTTATTTTAAACTTAACGCTGCTGCTATCAATAAAGATATCTTTTGCCACAGGTCCGAGCTTCCAAAGCTGAAAATCTATTCCAATGAAAGGCTGACCGCTCCTTTTAATGGAAGCTTCTTCGAGGAGAAATAATATTTTGAGGATTTTAGTTTTTGTCAAATCACGGATATGTTGAGATAAATAAATAATTGTATTACCTATTTTATCAATTTGCTCTTTCGTATATCCAACTTTTCCAGATAACATAAGATATTTACTTTTTGAAACACAAAAATACTAATAGAATTAGGAATTCGATTTAAAATTCTACCCAAAGGTAGAGCTTTATTATTCAGTGTTTTTTGAAAAAATCAGTGATGCCGGTGCTTCGCCCGGAGATAATTGATCCCCTGCGCTACCGAGAGGATGAGCACCATCGCGATGATGGCCATTGGTCCGAATCCCTGGAAGGAAAGAGGCATATGGGTCGTTTATGTATTAGACAAGATACGCCTCAATTTGTTTCATTCCTACCCCCGCATTAACATTTTCCCACAAAATCCGGTAGATCATTTCGGCAATCGGCATCTCCGCCCTTATCTCTTTGTTTTTCAAATAGATACATTTGCTGGCATTATATCCCTCCGCCACCATGTTCAGTTCCAGCTGAGCTGACCTGACCGAATATCCCTTTCCGATCATATTCCCGAAAGTCCGGTTCCGGCTGTACAGCGAATAGCAGGTGACCAGGAGATCCCCCAGATAGACCGACGCGGCATAATTGGCGCTCTTCTGTTGGGACAACCCTTCACGGGGAGTATGAACGCCGACCTCGATATGATGAATGCCCAGGTTTCGCAGGAATCCGGCCATTTCGTCGGCACAATTGGCGATCAGCACGCTGAGGAAGTTATCCCCGTATTCCAGCCCGTGCGCAATTCCCGCCCCCAGCGCATAAATGTTCTTCAGGATGGCCGCGAACTGTACCCCGTAGACATCCCGATTGACAACTGTATTGAGATATTCCGTTGTAAAACAAGCAGCTATCTCGCGGGTTGCCCCTTCCTCCCGGCCCGAAAAAGTCAAATACGACAGTTTCTCCGCCGCAACTTCCTCCGCATGACAGGGACCCATCACCGTAAAATAATCGTCCGCGACAAAGCCAAATTGCCGGTCGAGCCATTCATTGAGCAGCAGGTTATGGTCCGGAAGGATGCCCTTGATCGCAGAAACGACTTTTTTGCCGAAAAAGGCCTCCCTGTCGACATCCCCCAGGGTAGCTGCGATATAGGCGGACGGAACCGCCATGACCAGACAATCGGAAGCTGCGATCACCTCCGACACGCGACCGCTCAAGGTAAGCAACCCGGTATCGAAATAGACAGAGGAAAGATATTGGGGATTATGATGCCGGGCGCTCATATGCCGGATGATCGCCTCATTTCTGATCCACCACTGGATCGGATTCCGGTTATCGGTAAGGATCTTGGCCAATGCCGTAGCCCAGCTGCCGCTGCCTATCACTCCAAATCGCATGCAGAGTTAATTTTTATTAGACCCAATCAATTCCTATTCCCCTCCAACAGCTTAGTTCTTATCCCCCTCGAACAGCTTGTCTTTGGGGACGACCTTGATCCGCACCCCGCTTTTCATGGTCTTGCTGACCACGCTGTAGGGACCGGTGACGACCTGATCACCCTCCTTGAGCCCATCCTTTATCTCGATGTAGTTGATATCCTGGATATCCGTATGCACCTTGACCTTCCTGACCGTATCCCCGGGCATGACGACAAAAACAACCTCATCCAGATCGCCGCCGCCTGACCGCGTATTGTCACTGTTGTCGGAATTGTCTCCGTTATCCCCGTTGTCGGAATTGTCCGATGCCTCCGTATTCCCGATGACTGCATTGTCCGTATTCTTCTCCCGGGTAGCGACCGCATTGATCGGAATGGACAGCACGGAATCGTGAGTGCGGGTCTGGATATCTGCGCTGGCACTCATCCCGGGCCGGAAAGGAAAATGCCGGGGACGCCTGGGGTCGATCAGATCTTTATACGAATCCGGCGAAAGCCGGATATGTACCTTGTAATTGGTGACGTCGTTGGTGGACACCGTCGTCGTGGAGCCGGAAGTCGTCGTCACGCTGCTGGCGATCTGGGTTACGATCCCGCGGAACTTGCGGTTATTGTAGGCATCCACTTCGATCAGTGCCGAGTCGCCCAGCTGAACCTTCGGAATATCGTTCTCGCCTACGTCTACGATCGCTTCGATCTTGCTCATGTCAGCGACCCTCATCATCTCGGTGCCGGCCATCATGGAATTGCCTACCACCCGCTCGCCTTTTTTGATGCTCAACAGGGAGACAACGCCATCGATCGGCGAAACCACAGTGGTCCGGCTGAGGTTCTTGGCGGCAATGTCCAGGTTGGCCCTGGCGCTCGCCACTCCGGCAATATTGCCCTGCACATTTTGGAGCGCCGCCTGATAATTGGCCTGAGCGGTCAGGTAGGTAGACTGCGCCGTTTCAAATTCGGACCGGGAAACCACTTTCTGATCGAGCAGCTGCTGTTCACGGTCAAGGGCCTTCTTATCGTTTTCCATCGTCATTTTCAACCCCGGCAAAGTCTCTTTGATGTTAGAGACCATCGCCTCCTGCTGGTCCATCTGGGCGGCAGCCTGGTTCCGCTGATTCGTGTAAATATCTGCATAGATCTTGGCCAGCTCCTGGCCTTTGTGCACGCTGTCCCCCTCCTGACTGACACCGAGCTCGACGACCTCGCCGGAAATGTCCGGGCTGATCTTGACCTCTTTCTCCGGGTAGATCTTCCCGCTGGCCGTAACGATCTCCGTTATATTGCGCCGGATAACCTTTTCCGCGGTGACTTTGGTCCCTTCCTGCCGGCCGATCCAGCCGGCCTGCTTGGCCACTACCAGTGCCACGATGATGACTACGACGACGATGATGATCCGGAGAAATATCTTATTCATGTGCTTTACAGGTTATTCTTTTTTATAGTCGTATACCCATCCCTTTATAGTATTCCAGCACTTTCATCTTGAAGACATAGTCATACTGGGAATAAAGGAGATTGACCTGGGCATTGAAATAATTATTCTGATTGGTCAGATAGTCGATGGTATTGCTCATGCCGATATTGTATCGCTTCTGTGCAAATTCGAAGCTTTTTCGGGTCTGGGTCAGCGTGATCTTATTGGCATCGAATTTCTCCAGCGCTGCAACGGCCAGCGTATAGGCCTGGTAGATATTGTTCTTTAACGTCAGGTTATCCTGGTCCCGCTGCAATTCCTGGTTGCGAAGATTGAGTTTCGACTTGTTGAAGGCCGTGCGGAGCACCCCCTGGTTAAAGATCGGGATATTGACGGTAACGCCTACGCTCTGGGAGAAGTAATTATTCAGCTGCGTGATATAGCCGACCTTGCTGTTGAGAATATTATATCCCTGACCCTCGCCGACCACCGGGGCATTTGTTCCCACAACATGCCCTACCGTATCGATAATGGTATACGGAACATAAGTGGCCTGCGGTGTATTCAGGTAGTAGCTGGTCAGGCTGCCGCCCAGCGATACCGTGGGATACATCGCCCCCTTTGCCACCCGCACCATCGCCTGATAAGACTGGATCTCCAGGGCATCGTACTTTTGCAATGGCTGATGTGTCAATGCCAGGGCATAGACGGCATCGGGTTGCAGGTCCGCCAGCTGCTCGATGGGGATCTTATCCACCGGCGGTGTATCGATCTCGAACGGCGTAGCAGCGTCCAGATCCATATAAGCCTTTAGATTCAGCACAGCCTGGACGGTGTTGCTCCTGTCGGTGATATAGTCGGAACTGTCCTGCGCAACCTGCGATTCAAGCTCGGCGGCATTCAGCTCAGGCAGCGTTCCGGCTTCCACCTGCTTTTGGGTAAGCTGGAGCTGGTCTTGTGAAAGCTTGAGCTTGAGCCGTGCCAGTTCCGCAGTCTGGCCATCGAGAAGCACGGTGAGATAGGCATTGGCCACGTTGAGGGAAATATCGTTCTTAAGCTTCTCGGTACTCTGGAGCAGGGCTTGCCAGTTATAGCGGTTCGCGTCGATGGTCCGCCGGATACTGAACCCATTGAAGACCGTAACGCTGGCCTGAGCGGAGAGGCTGTTGTACAGATAGGTCTGGGTACTTAGCGTATAGGTAGACTCATTAAGGGTATGGCCTGAATTGATGCCGACCGTGCCGCCAACGCCGAGCGTAGGGATCCGGTTAAGCCTGCTTTGCTCGAGCGTGAGCTTGGCCAGCCGGGCCGAGATATCGGCCTGCCTGATGGAAATATTGTTAACTACGGCATAATCGACACATCTTTTCAAATCCCATTTGTCCTGTGCGGCGGCGGTATAGGTTAAGAAGACAGGTATGGATACGAAAAGCAGCAGTTTTCTACTCATGTGACAAATTTATAATAATTTTTCACCATGCCGCATCGAATGCCTGCCCCAGGTCGCCTATTATATAAGCGGCATCTTCAAGCCCGGTATAAAGACGCAGTATCCGATGCTCCGGGTTATCCGCGTCAAATTCCTCCGGCGTCAGGCCGGCGCATTTGGGCAAGATGAGGGATTCATGTCCCCCCCAGCTAACCGCCATAAAGATATGCCGGAGACTTTCGCAGAACCGGACAATCCCGGCCCGGCTTTCGGCCCGGACATAAAAACTCAGTAACCCGCATGCACCCTGCATTTGCCGCCGGGCGAGCTCATACTGGGGAAAAGTCTCATCGAGCGGAAAGAGTACCCTTTCCACCCGGACATGGGATTTCAGATAATCCACCACCTGCCGCGTTGTCTGCGATATGCGCTCAAGGCGGGCCGGCAACGTCCGCAACCCCCGGATGAGCAACCAGGCATTGAAGGGCTGGATGCCGCTGCCGATATTCAAATACTCACTGTCAAAAATCCTTTTCATCCTTTCCCGGCTGCCTGTAAGAACCCCGCCTACCGTGTCGGAGTGGCCGCCGATATATTTGGTGGCGGTCTGCATACTGATATCGATGCCCATTTCGATCGGTCGTTGGTACAGCGGAGTGCAATAGCTGTTATCGATGATCGTTACGATCCCCTCCGCCCGGGCGAGCCCGGCTATCGCGCGCAGGTCCTGGAGCTGATAATCCCACGAGTTGGGCGACTCGAGATAGATCACCGCAGTGGCCGGCAAGATGGCCCGCTCGAAGTTTTCTATCGCGGTCCCGTCGACATACGTCGTGGTCACCCCGAATCTCGGCAGAATGACATCGAACATCCGCTGCGCCCAGGTATAGGGCCGGTTGACAGCTACGATATGGTCCCCCGCCTTTACATTCGCCAGTACGGCGGCAAAGATCGCAGCGGCGCCGCTATTGAAGACGAGGCAATCCTCCGCGCCATCCAGCGCGGCGAGCTTCTGCCGAAGGATCTCCACGGTGGGATTGAGACCCCGGCTGTACAAATAACCGCTGTATTCGTCCTCGAACAGGGCCTTCAGCCGATCTACTTTTTCCACCCGGAAATTGCTGGTCTGCACGATAGGCGGGGCCACCGCGTTAAAATAGTCTTTCCTGTCTTCTCCGAGTTCGTTTATTATATATGAAATGTCCATATCAGGAGGTAAGTTTGGTCCAACGGCTGCGAGCACGCAGCACAAAATACAGTATAAAGAAAATAGTGAATATTCCGGCCCCGAAAAGCGCCGCAAGCGGGTCATTCCAAATCACGCTGACTGCGATCCCGATATATGCCAGGATCAGGATGGCCGGAACCGCCGGAAACCATTTTATCCGGTAAATGTCCTGGTCCTCGCGGACCTTCCGCCGCCGCAGGATAAAGATGGTGGAGGCGGAAGTGGCGAAGCCGATACTATCGAGGAAGATCGTATAGTTCAGGATCTTTTCTACCGTGCTGCTGAACAAAAGGGTCAGACAGATCGCGGCGGAATAGACGGTAAGCGACCAGACAATAACGTCATGTTTCGCTGTCTTCTTCCGGAAGATCGCCGGCAGGATCCCTTCATCGCTCATGGCATACATGACCCGGGGATTGCTCATGATCGATACATTGACATACGCCAGGACAGACAGGAACATCAGCACGCGCAGGATTCGGTCGCCGGCAGCGCCGAACAGATGATCCATCAGCGTCGCCGCAATCGAATCGGCCGATTTGAGGTGCTCGAATCCAATTACCCGGACATATACAAAATTGATCGCCAGGTAAAGGACGATGATGAGCACCACCCCATATCCGATCCCGCGTGGAATGATCCGGCCCGCATCCCGGACCTCGCCGCCGAAATTAATGGTCTGCTGATAGCCGCCGTAAGTGAAGGAAACAGCCACCATCCCGAATGCAAGCGCCTTCAGCCATCCCCCCGATCCGCTTTCCCCTGCGGGAGCCGCCAGGGGGTGGACCACAACAGGATGATGACCGAACACCGAAGTCAGCAACAGCACGACCAACAGGATCTTGAAGATCGTGAGGACATTCTGAACCCGGCTGCTCATTCTAAGCCCGAGCAGATTGATGAAATAGAAAAAAGCCACTGCCCCTGTCGTCACCAGTTGCCGGAACAGTTCGGGCGTCGGATGATCCCCATAGAAAAAATACCCGATATATTCTGCACCCATGACACCGACGACGGCTATGGACCCCGCATTGGATACGAGGATGATGCAGTTGATCGCAAAAGCCAGCGACGGATGATAGCCATATGAAAAGATCTTGTAATACCCGCCGGTGACCGGATATCTCGAACCGATCTCGGCATAGGTGAGGCCGCCGCAAAACGCGATCCCGCCTCCGATCAGCCACGCCAGAAAGAACAGCAGCGGAGTACCGGTCCGGTTCGCGACCACCGTGGGTACCCGGAAAATGCCCATGCCGATGACCAGGGCCACCACGATCATAATGAGGTCGAAGAAATTCAGCTGCTTTTTGCTCATGCGATAGGGCTCTGAAGATAATGATTATTCTTTTCTATCTATTATTCTTCTCTATCTTTGAAAAAGCCAAATCCATTCCGGATGAAGAAAATGAACTGCCTGCTGACTGCCTGTCTTCTTTCATGGATGGCCCTGTCCGCCCAGGAGAAGCCTCCGCCTGCATTCCTTACCGATTCATCCGATACAAAACCACTTCAGGAAGTGGTAATAAAAGCCTACGAGCAGAACCGAAAGCTGATCGACGTCGGCGCGCCGGTCGCCGTAGTAAGCAAGGCTTCGCTCGACCGGTTCGGCAATTCCAGCATTCTTTCCGCCATGAATATGACACCGGGTGTCCGGATGGAGGAGCGTTCCCCCGGCAGTTACCGCTTGAATATCCGGGGCAGCTCGATCCGGTCTCCATTCGGCGTCCGGGATGTAAAGATCTATTATAACGAGATCCCCCTGACCGATCCCGGCGGCAATACCTACCTGAACGAATTGGGGTTCTACAACTTCCAATCGCTGGAAGTGATCAAAGGGACCGCGGGCAGCCTGTATGGCGCGGGAATTGGCGGCGCAGTCCTGATCGGCAGCATGCCGGCCGTATGGGATAAAGGCCTGAATGTCGACTATACCGGTGGCAGCTATACGAGCAACCAGGTCAATGTCGACCTGCGGCTGGGTGACGCGGACCATCGCAACATCCTTTCCTATGATCACCAGACAAGCGACGGCTACCGGCAGCAGACGCAGATGCGCCGCGATATCGGCAGCTGGGAGACGATGCTGAGGCCGAATGACAAGCAGACTATCCACGCCTATATCCTTTACAGCGATCTGTATTACCAGACACCCGGCGGGCTGACGGAAGCGGAATACAACAAAGATCCGCAAATGGCGCGGCCTCCCGTAGGGACATCACCCGGCGCGGTGCAGGCGCAAGCCGCCATCTTCCAGAAGAATTTCACGGCCGGCTTCAGCAATACCTACCACATAAGCGATCACTGGCAGAATACTACCGCCGTTTACGGCGCTTACACCGATTTCACCAACCCCGGGATCCGCGTCTATGAATACCGGCAGGAACCTCATTTCGGCGGCCGGACAGTCCTGCAATATGCAACGGATTGGGGCGGATCGAGACTCCAGGTGAATGCCGGCGCAGAAGCCCAAAAGGGGTTTTTCGAGACCCGGGACTTCGGCAACAACAACGGCGTGCCCGATGGCCTTCAGCTGGATGACAAGCTCAACAACTGGACCTATATGACCTTTGCCCAGGCCGATCTGAAGCTGCCCGATGGCTGGACGGTCACCGCGGGCGCCAGCTTTAACGTCAATGCGCTGAACATCACTTCTCTCACGGTCTCCCCGCCCGTGACCAACAAGATCCGGTTCAACAATAAAGTCGCGCCCCGGATCGCCCTGTTGAAGAAGATCCTGCCGGAGATCTCCGTCTATGCCAGCGCCAGCCGCGGCTTTTCGACGCCAACGGTACAGGAACTGGAAAAGAGCAACGGGGTCGTCGGCCCGCCGCTGCAGCCGGAAAACGGGATCGACTATGAACTGGGCGGCAGAGGGAGTTTCCTGCAAGGCAGGCTGTTCGTCGATATCGACGGCTTTATCTTCCACATCAACAATGCGATCGTCCAGCGGATCGATACCAATGGGATCAGCTATTCGGTTAATGCGGGCGGCACCGATCAGCATGGGATTGAAACGTTTATTTCTTACCGCCTCATCGACCGGCCGCAGGGCTTTTGCAACAACCTTCGCCTGTTCGTCAGTCACGCCTGGCACGACTTCCACTACTCCACCTTTATCCAGGATACCAATAACTATTCCGGCCACCGGCTCCCCAGCGTTGCGCCCCAAACGATTGTCGGCGGCCTGGATGTCTCCCTGAAGACCGGCTTCTATGCCAACGCCACCTATACCTATACCGACAAGATCCCGCTCAATGATGCCAATACATACAATGCCGGCTCCTACAACCTCCTGGGCGGCCGGATCGGCTTCCGGAAGGTCCTGGCCCGCTGGAAGGGAGATATCTATACAGGCATCGACAATGCCGCCAACGTCAAATATAGCCTGGGGGATGATTTCAATGCGGCACTCAACCGGTTCTATAATGCAGCGCCCGGCAGGAATTATTTTGCCGGCATCTCGATGAATTATGCATTCAGGTAATATTATTTAGACCCCCGCCTGTGGTGATTTCGTCACCTTCATCGCAACCTGGTAGAAGTTATTCACGGCGCCCAGCACCTCGTACTGAATATAATAGCTTCGGGTAAAATCATTCCATGCGGCGAACTCATGATTAGGGATATTGAATTCATCGAACAGGATGATATCCCCTTCACGCAGATACGGCGCCATACTGGTCAGCGCAAAAAGAGTGGAAGAATAAAGGTCCGCATCCATGTGAAGTACCCGGGTGAATGCCTCCTGACGGATGTCGCGGCCGTAATCCTGAAGGAATTTATATAAGGTATTCTGAAAAAGACCTTTGATGAAGGTTCCCCTGGAATCGTCCATGAACGGGATATCAAAGCTGAAAGCTCCTCTTTTAAAGAAATGCCAGT
>DATJMG010000026.1:0-31960 GCA_035508835.1 Puia sp. | reverse complement strand
CGGGGGGACTCGAACCTTTTGACTTCGTATTCGGGGTTCAGGGACAGATAATGCTGCAGCATGGAACCATACCATACGTCATCTTCAACAATAAAGACTTTAAAAGAGTGATGGTTTTTCATATATACGTAGTCATTGGATACGAGTCATAACGCTGAATCAGCGAATTTATTCCCATATTAAGACATTTTCCAATTCCTTTTCGCATTTTTTATGGGATAATTTGGCGAATCCGGACAGTGCTGCGGTCGTATTGTGCCGGGGGGGTCCTATTTCTGCACCGGGTCTGAATAAATTTAGGGGTCCCGGCCGATCCGCGTGCTTACCTTTGGATCATGGCTATCAATCGGGAGAACCTGCAGTCGCGCTTCCGGGAAGAATACCGGAAGCTGAACGATGAGCAAAGGCTGGCGGTGGACAGCATCGAGGGGCCGGTAATGGTTATTGCCGGTCCCGGAACCGGCAAAACACAGATCCTCGCGGCGCGGATCGGAAAGATCCTTTTGGAGACCGATACGGCCCCCGGCAATATCCTTTGTCTGACCTATACGGATGCGGGCGCCATTGCGATGCGCCGTCGTCTCCTTTCCTTTATCGGGCCGGATGCCTATAAGGTCCATATTCATACCTTCCATTCCTTCTGCAACGATATTATCCAGGAAAATCTGCCGCTTTTTGAAAAAACCGAACTGGACCCTATTTCCGAGCTCGAACGCATCCAGCTCTTCAAGGTCCTGATCGACGGATGGCCGAAGAATCATCCGCTTAAACGATATCGCGGCGATGTTTATTTCGAGATGGGCAATTTGCAGGCACTCTTTTCCACGATGAAGCGGGAAGGTTGGACCCCGGAGTTTATCGGCGACCGGATCGACCGGTATCTCGAAGGGTTGCCGGAGAAGGAGGAATTCATTGCCAAGCGGGCCACGAAGGAATTTAAAAAAGGCGAGGTGCGGACGGACAAGATCGCGGAAGAAAAGGAGCGGATGGACAAGCTGCGCGCGGCGGTTGGGGAATTCCGGCCTTTCCAGGAACTGATGCGGCGCCGTAACCGGTATGATTTCGATGACATGATCAACTGGGTGATCGCGGCTTTTGAGGAGAATAAAAACCTGCTGGCGAACTACCAGGAGCGGTATCAGTACATCCTCGTCGATGAATACCAGGATACCAGCGGGAGCCAGAACAGGCTTGTCGGTCTGCTGATCAGCTATTGGGACCAGCCGAATGTGTTCGTAGTGGGGGATGACGATCAGAGCATCTATCGCTTTCAGGGCGCCAATGTCGAAAATATGCTCGAGTTTGCGCGGGACTATAAAGAAGACCTGCTGACTGTCGTGCTGACCAGCAATTACCGGTCTACACAGCCTATCCTGGATATTTCAAGGACGCTGATCGAGCGGAACCGGGAGCGGCTTGTCCATGAGTTCCCGGGGCTCTCCAAAAACCTCATCGCGAGCCATCCGATCGTCAGCCGTCATGCCGACCCGCCGCGGCTGGTCGAATACCTGAGCCCGCGGCAGGAAATGACGCATATTACGCTGCAGGTGGCGCAGTTATTGGCGGAGGGTGTGTTCCCGGGACGGATCGCCATTATCTACAAGGAAAACAAATACGGTGAGGAATTGGCCCGGTTCCTCCAATTGAAGAAGATACCTGTGTACAGTAAACGCAGCCTTGATCTGCTGGGGGTTCCGCTGGCGCAGAAGGTGCTGTTGCTGCTACGCTACCTTGGCGCCGAGCATGACGCGCCTTATGGCGGCGATGAGATGTTGTTCGAGATCCTGCATTTTGATTGCTGGGGGATTGCGCCGATCGAGATTGCGCGGTTATCCGTGGAGGTGGCAGACAGGCAGTTCGGTGACCAGCGGACGTCGCTGCGAAGTCTGCTGGCTGAAAAGGCCGGCCGGCCGGCAAGAGATCTTTTCGATGCGGGGTCACCCGAGAGCATGAAGCGGGCCAGCAGGGTGTTGGAGCGGCTGATCGGCGACGTGACCAACCTGACGTTGCAGGGGCTGTTCGAGCATTGTATCCGCGAGACGGGTATCCTGGGTCAGGTGTTAAGCGGTCCCGAAAAAGTCTGGCAGCTACAGGTGCTGACGGGGCTTTTCGAGTTCATCCGGGAGGAGACGCGGCGCAACCCTGATCTAACCCTGGAACAGCTGATCCAAATGGTGGATCTGATGAAGGACAATGGGCTGATGCTTCCGTTGGTCCGGGTATCGGGGAGTGATAGCGCGGTTAATCTACTGACGGCGCATGGGTCCAAGGGGCTTGAATTCGAGTATGTGTTCTTTGCGGGCTGCAATTCGGCCATCTGGGAGAAAAAACGGCGGCCGGGTGGTGGTTATAAGTATCCGGATACCTTGTTTGAGCGGGCTTCGGGGGGTGCGGGGTCAGGAGGTGCGGGTCAGGCGGGGGATGTTTCGGCGGAGGAAGAGCTGCGGCGGCTCTTTTATGTTGCGCTCACGAGGGTGGAGCGGCATCTTTCCATTTCCTGGTCGCGCTTCAGGGATGACGGCAAAGAGCTCGAGCCATCCGTTTTTGTTGCGGAGATCCTCGACCGGCATGACCTGCCGATAGAAAAGGCCCTCATCCCCGAGGAAGAATTGGCGGCCTTCGAGGCGCTGTCGTTCACCGAGATCATCGCGCCCGAGATCCCGGCGGCGGAGGAAGAGTTTGTCAGCCGGATGCTTTCGACGTTCGTGATGAATGTGACGGCGCTCAATAACTATCTCAAGTGTCCGCTGGAGTTCTATTACCGCAATCTCGTCCGCATCCCTTCGCCGAAGAATGAAGCTACCGAATTCGGAAGTGCGGTGCATTTCGCGCTGCAAAGGCTTTTTGAGAAAATGAAGGAACATTCGGCGGAGGCGTTCCCGGCGAAAGAGGTGTTGCTGGCTGATTTCAAATGGTACATGGGCCGGCACCGGGAGATCTTTACCCGGGAGGCTTTTGCCCGGCGGATGGAATATGGGCTGGAGGTGCTGGCCAATTACTATGACAAATACCTAAGGGAATGGAACCGGATCGTTGCGGTGGAGCGGAATATCCGCAATGTCGTCGTCCGGGGTGTACCGTTGAAGGGGAAGCTGGACAAGCTGGAATTTCAGGGGAAGGAGGTCACCGTCGTGGACTATAAGACGGGAGATGTGGATAAGGCGCGGGAAAAGCTGATGCCGCCCAATGACCGGAATCCGGATGGGGGTGATTACTGGCGCCAGGCGGTCTTTTATAAGATCCTGGTGGATGGTTACGAGCAAAAAGACTGGAAGGTGGCGGCCACCGAATTCGATTTTGTCGAGCCGGACAAGAGGAAGGAGTTCCGGAAAGTGAAGATCACGATCGGGCCGGAGGATATTACCACGGTCATTCAGCAGATCGTCACGGTATGGGGCAAGATCCAGAACCGTCAATTCTATACCGGTTGCGGGAAACCGGATTGTCATTGGTGCAATTTTGTTAAAACGAATGATCTGGCGGTTGCGCTCCATGAGCTGGAAGAGGAGATTTAGTATGTTTGCTGCATGAAGCTTCGAAATGCGCTATTGCTTTTCACCCTTTTCTTTCTTCTTATCGCCGGTGCCGCCACACATATGGGGTGTGCCAATATCATCCCCCCTACCGGCGGCCCGAAGGATACGCTTCCGCCGGTGTTGCTGAGCGCCGTACCGGTTGATTTCTCCAGGCATATCAGCAGCAACAAGTTCGTCTTCAAATTCGATGAATATATCGACGCAAAGGATATCCGGACGGAGCTTGTCGTCAATCCGGTCCCGAAGGTCGATCCGCTCACGGACGGTCATCTGCAGACCGTCACGGTCAAGCTAAAGGACACCCTGCTCCCCAATACGACCTATACGCTTAATTTCTATAAAGGGATCAAGGATGTGAACGAAGGCAATATCCTGCGCAATTTCACCTATGTCTTTTCAACGGGCGACCATATCGATTCGGGGCAGATCGGCGGAAGCGTGGTTGTAGCCCAGACCGGCAAACCCGACTCCAGCCTGGTGGTCGTCCTGCATAAAAAGTTGGATGATTCGGCTGTCTTTAAAGACCGGCCGCGTTATCTGACGAGGGTTGACAGTACGGGCCGGTTCCTGTTCCAGCATATCGAGCCGGGGAAGTATGCGATCTATGCGATGAAGGATGAAGGGGGGACGCATAAATATCTTTCCAGGTCCCAGCTTTTTGCCTTTTTCGATCAGCCCGTCGTGGTAACGAATATCGGTGGTTTTGTGTATTTGTATGCCTATTCGGAGGTCGCCGAGACCAGGTCGAAGAGCAGTACTACCGGTACCGGGGGGACGGGGAGCGGGGGGACGAACAACAATTCAACCAGATCTTCGAAGAAATCGAAGGACAAACGGCTGGAGTTGACAACGAATACCACGAATGGGGTGTTCGACATCCTGGATACCTTCAGGATCAGCTTTCAGACCGGACTTAAGCTGTTCGATTCCACACAGATCCGGTTTACGGATGGAGATTTCAAGGATATCGGGTTGAACAGGTATCGTTGGGTACGGGATACGACGAACAAAAATTTTTATCTGGCTTATGAGTGGCCACTGGATACGAAATTCAACCTGATCCTGCCCAGGACGTTTGCCGTGGATTCGGCGGGCAGAAAGCTGTTGAAGGATGATACGATCACGTTCAGGACAAAAAAGGATATCGATTATGGGGAGATCCGGATCAGGGTATTCAACCTCGATCTCAGCAAGAAGCCGGTGCTGCTTTTCTATAGCGGCGAGACGTTAAAGGCTTCGATTCCGTTTGGGAGCAAAAAAGAGGTGCGGCAGATCCTTTTCAAGCCCGGCGATTATGAGCTGCGGATCCTGTATGATACGAATGGGAACGGCAAATGGGATCCGGGGGAGTTTTTCGGGAAGCACCGGCAGCCGGAGAGGGAGACGATCGTGATGAAGAAGTTTACGGTCAAGGCCAATTGGGACAATGATCGGGATATTACGCTGACGCAGTGATTTTTCGTACCTTTACGGGATGCAATTTTCGTCCGCTTTATTGGAGAGTGCCGTCGGTGAGTTTGCCCGGTTGCCGGGCATTGGGAAGAAGACGGCTTTGAGGCTGGTGCTGCATTTGCTGCGGGCCGATCCGGCCAGTGTGCAGGGGTTGAGCGAGGCGCTGGTGCGGATGAAGCAGGAAATAAAATTCTGTCAGCGTTGTCATAATGTCGCCGACGGGGATATCTGCTCGATATGTTCCAATTCGTTCCGGAAGCAGGAGTTGATCTGTGTGGTCGAGACGATCAGAGAGGTGATTGCGATTGAGAGTACGCAGCAGTATAATGGCACCTATCATGTTCTGGGCGGGATTATCTCGCCGCTGGATGGCGTGGGGCCTGAGCAGCTGAATATCGAGACGTTGGTTGGGCGGGTTCGGAAGGAGCGGCCGAATGAGCTGATCTTTGCCTTGAATCCTACGATCCAGGGGGACACCACGATCTATTATATCCAGCGAAAATTACAGGATATCCCGTTGAGGATCACTACGATTGCGCGGGGGATCGCGTTTGGCGGCGAGTTGGAGTATGCCGATGAGATGACCTTGGCCAGGTCGATCACGAACCGGTTGCCGGTGGAGAGTTACCGGACCGGCGGATAACCCTACCGTCCGCGGGGTTGACCATCTGCAGGGTTGACCGATCGCGAGGTTGACCGTCCGCGATTTTTTCGTATCTTTGCAATCCGTACAGGCGGATTTGTTTATTGTTCAACCTGTACGGCGGAGCGAACGCTTCGAAGTGGAAGTCACTGAACTAATAAACGTCCAGAAAATTTTTTCTTCCACAAAGCGTTTGACCTCCGGATTCATTCACTTCATAAAAGGAGGATCAAATGACTAATCCAATTAAAAATGGCGGGCGGGGGGTTGATATCCGCGGGGATGGACGGGGGGTGGAGACCAGCGGGGATGGACGGAGGGTTGAGGCCGGCGAGCGAGTGCTTGACATCCGGAACCTCATTGAAAAGGCTTTACGGGACCGCATCCTCATCATCGACGGGGCCATGGGGACCATGATCCAGCGGCACAAGCTGGAGGAAAAGGACTATCGGGGTGAGCGGTTCAAAGATTGGGCTTCGGACCTGAAGGGAAACAATGACCTGTTGGTGCTGACGCAACCGCAGATTATTGAAGGAATACATCGGGAGTACCTGGAAGCGGGGGCGGATATCATCGAGACTGACACCTTTAATGCGCAGCGGATCAGCATGGCCGACTACCATATGGAGGACCTTGCGTTTGAGATGAATGTCGCGGCGGCTCGCCTCGCGAGAAAGGCGGCTGACGAGTATACGGCGCGGAATCCGGCAAAACACCGGTTTGTAGCGGGAGCGATAGGCCCGATGAACAAGACCCTTTCGCTTTCGCCCGACGTCAACAATCCGGGTTTCCGTTCGGTGACGTTCGATGAGGTCTCCGCCGCCTATTACGAGCAGGTAAAGGGGCTGGTGGAGGGTGGTGTCGATCTGCTCCTGATCGAAACGATCTTCGACACGCTAAATGCCAAGGCAGCGATCTTCGCGATAAAAAAGTACTTCAGGGATACGCAGGGGCCCGAGCTGCCGGTCATGATCAGCGGGACCATTACGGATGCCAGCGGGCGGACGCTCAGCGGTCAGACGCTTGAAGCCTTTTATGTTTCCGTGATGCATGCCCGGCCGTTGAGCATCGGGCTCAACTGTGCGCTGGGGGCGGCTGAAATGCGGCCGCATATCGAGGAGCTAAGCCAGATCGCCGCCTGCTATACTTCGGCCTATCCGAATGCCGGTCTGCCCAATGCGATGGGTGAGTATGACGAGCTGCCGGAGCAAACCGCGCATTTTATTGAAGAATGGGCGCAGAATGGATTTGTCAATATCGTTGGCGGCTGTTGCGGCACGACCCCGGATCATATCCGGCATATTGCGCAGGAGGTGGCGAAGATCAAGCCCCGGCCGTTACCGATCATAGAAAAAGAACTTGTTTAAACCATCAACCCCCGGCGATAAATAAGATGCCAGAAGTTGTTATCAAACCCTTTCTACGGTTATCCGGATTAGAGCCTCTGGTGATAAGGCCGATGACCAATTTCGTAAACGTGGGCGAGCGCACCAATGTCACGGGCTCCAAAAAATTCGCCCGGCTTATCCGCGATGGCAAGTATGAGGAGGCGTTGAGCGTGGCCAGGCAGCAGGTGGAAAACGGCGCACAGGTACTCGATGTGAACATGGATGATGCCTTGCTGGATGGGGAGAAGGCGATGCAGACCTTCCTGAACCTGTTGCAGGCCGAGCCGGACATCGCGAAGATCCCGGTCATGATCGACTCTTCGAAGTTCTCCATTATCGAGGCCGGGCTGAAATGTGTGCAGGGGAAGTGTATTGTCAATTCCATTTCCATGAAGGAAGGCGAGGCGAAATTCATCGAACAGGCGATCATCTGCAAAAGTTATGGGGCAGCGGTCATTGTCATGGCCTTCGATGAGTCGGGGCAGGCGGATACGCTTCGAAAGAAGGTGGATATCAGCGAGCGGGCCTATAAGATCCTGACGGAGCGGGTAGGGTACGATCCGCAGGACATCATCTTCGATCTGAACATCTTCGCCATCGCCACGGGTATCGAGGAGCATAATAACTATGCCGTCGACTTTATCGAAGCCATCAAAGAGGTCAAGATGCGGATGCCGTTAACGCGCATCAGCGGCGGGGTCAGCAATATTTCCTTTTCTTTCCGGGGTAATGAGCCGGTGCGGGAGGCGATGCACAGTGTCTTCCTCTACTATGCGATCAAGGCGGGAATGGATATGGGTATTGTGAATGCGGGGCAGCTGGTCGTTTATGACGAGATCGAGCCGCAGCTCAGGCACCTTTGTGAGGATGTGATCCTCAACCGCAGCCCCGATGCCACGGACAAGCTCCTGGCGTTTGCGGAAACGGTGAAGGCAAAGGACAAGGCCGAGGTAAAGGATGAGGCCTGGCGGCACGGAACGGTAGAGGAGCGGTTGAAGCATGCGTTGGTGAACGGGATCACGGATCATATCGATACCGATACCGAGGAAGCGCGGTTGAAATATCCCAAGCCGCTGGATGTGATCGAAGGGCCGCTAATGGCGGGTATGGATGTCGTCGGCGATCTGTTCGGCAGCGGCAAGATGTTCCTGCCGCAGGTCGTGAAAAGTGCGCGGGTGATGAAAAAATCGGTTGCGATCCTGACGCCTTATATCGAGCAGGAGAAGGAAGAGCGCAAGCGGCGGGCGGCGGCGGGCGGCCAGGTGGCGGGGGGTGCGACGGAGACGGGCGCGGGTGCGGGGGCGGCGGCAGGGGCGGAGGCAGGCGCCCAGGCGGAGACGGGTGCGGCCAGGATCCTGCTGGCGACGGTGAAAGGTGATGTACACGACATCGGCAAAAATATTGTAGGGGTGGTCCTGGGCTGTAACGGTTATGATATTATCGATCTCGGGGTCATGGTACCGACGGAAAAGATCCTCGAGACGGCCCGAAGGGAAAAGGTGGATGTGATCGGTTTGAGCGGGTTGATCACGCCTTCGCTGGATGAGATGGTGCATGTGGCGCGGGAGATGAAACGGCAGGGCTTTGAAGTTCCGCTCCTGATCGGCGGGGCGACGACCTCCAGGATGCATACGGCGGTGAAGATTGCGCCGGAATTTTCCAACGGGGTTGTACATGTGCTGGATGCTTCGCGCAGCGTGACGGTGGTGGGGTCGCTCCTCAGTCCGGAGCAAAAGCCTGATTTCCTCCGTGGGATCAAGGCGGAATACCAGAAATTAAAGGAGGATTTTGCCAATAAAAGGACCGTCAAGCAATACTTGTCTTTAGGGTTGGCGCAGGAAAATAAGGTGAAGATCGACTGGGCGGCGTTCAGGCCGGTAGCGCCGCGTTTTACAGGCACCAAAGTATTCGATGGCTATGACCTGGCCGAGATCGTTCCATATATCGATTGGGGTCCTTTTTTTATCGCCTGGGAGTTGCATGGAAAGTACCCGCAGATCCTGCAGGATGCGGTCGTGGGTGTTGAGGCGACCCGGCTGTTTAATGATGCACAGGAGCTCCTCGCGCAGATCGTGCGTGAAAAATGGCTGCGGGCCCGGGCGGTCATCGGCTTTTGGCCGGCGCAGTCCAATGGAAAAGATACGGTTATTGTCAAAGGTCCGGCGGGTGACGTGCATCTGGAGTTTCTTCGGCAGCAGGTCAGGAAGGCTGCAGGTCAGCCCAATATCTCGCTCAGTGATTATATCGCGCCGGCGGAGACGGGACTGGCCGACCATATCGGGGCATTTGTGACGACGATCGCGGGTATCGAGCCGCACATCGAGCGGTTCCAGGCTGGTCACGACGACTATAACAAGATCATGCTGCAGGCGTTGGCGGACAGGCTGGCCGAGGCGTTCACGGAGCTTTTGCATGAGCGGGTACGGAAGGAGTGGTGGGGATATGTCAGTGACGAGCATTTGAGTAACGAGCAGCTGATCGGCGAAGAATATTCGGGTATCCGTCCGGCGCCCGGTTATCCGGCTTGTCCGGACCATACAGAAAAACAGAAGTTGTTCGGGTTGCTCGATGCGCATAGGCATACCGGGGTAGTGCTAACGGAGTCGCTCGCGATGTATCCGGCTTCGACGGTCAGCGGTTGGTATTTTGCACATCCGGAAAGCAAGTACTTTGGTGTCGGCAAGATCGAGAAGGACCAGGTTGTGGATTATGCGGCGCGGAAGGAGATGCCGCTGGAGGAAGCGGAGCGGTGGTTGAGGCCGGTTTTGGAGTATGATGCTTAGGGGTGGGAATTACCGATAATCCCCTAATTTTGTTCCCCTGTAGATCTATTTAAAACGATCGATTGGTATGAGATTATTTGGCTATATCTTCCTTTCCATGGTTCCGCTGGCGACCGTGGCTCAGAAGGAAACTTCCCCGAAAAAGAAAAAGCATTTTATAAAAGAGGTGTATGGTTCCTGGGGTTACAATGGCGAATTCTACACGCACAGTACGATCCATATTTCGCAATCGTCGCTGGGCAATGATTATAATTTCATCAGTGTCAAGGCGCACGATCATGAGGGTTGGAATGACGGGATATTCAATAAAGCGTTGTCGATCCCGCAATACAATTACCGGCTTGGCTTTTTGCTGAATGAAGAGAAGGGATGGGGCTTCGAGATCAATTTCGATCACACGAAGTATATTTTTGCGGATCAGAATGTACTCATCAAGGGCAAGCTCAACAACCGGAATGTCGATACGTCGGTCGCCTTCAACCAGGCGAATGGCTTTTATTATTACTTGAACAATGGCGCCAACTTTCTACTCTTCAATCTCACCAGGAAGTGGCATCTGCTGAATGCATATGATGGGAAGGTGAAGGTGGATTTCCTGGGCAAGTTTGGCGTGGGCCCCGTCATTCCGCACACTCAAAACGAGTTGTTCGGGCATCCGAATGATCAGGGTTTTCAGTTTGGCGGCTGGAATACCGGAGCGGAGGGGTCGCTGCGGGCAACATTATTCCGTTATGCCTATGTGGAGTTTTCCAACAAGCTCGACTATGCCCGGTATCACAACCTGAATATCTATATGGGTGCCGCACATCAGGCGTTCGGGACGGAGGAGATGATCCTTAGTATTGGGCTTATCTTTCCGACTACTCGAAAAGCCACCACTTCCGGCGGGGCGGTTTCTGCCGGTAATTCTTCTTTATAAATGCGTCGATATGTTGTCCGGCTTCCGCGATGCTGTCGGTAAGCAGGACCAGGGACAGGTCTTCGGGTGAGATCGTTCCTTTTTCCGCCATTTCCTGCATGTAAGCAAGCAAGGGTTGAAAGTACGTCTTCCCGAAGAGGACCACGGGGAATTGGACGATGATCTTTGTCTGAACGAGGGTCAGGGTCTCGAAGAACTCGTCCATGGTGCCGAAGCCGCCCGGCATGATCACAAAAGCGTAGGAATATTTGACCAGCATTACTTTCCGGACGAAGAAGTGTTCGAAGGTAATAGAGGTTTGTACATAGGGGTTCGGTTTTTGTTCAAAGGGCAATTTGATGTTGCAGCCGACGGACCTGCCGCCTTGCTCGAATGCGCCGCGGTTGGCCGCTTCCATGGTACCGGGGCCGCCGCCCGTCATGGTGGTGAAGCCCATGGTGGCGATCTGTCTTCCCATTTCGCGGGCGGATTGATAATCCGGATGATCTTCCTTGAACCGGGCAGAACCAAAGACGGTGATGCAGGGGCCGACGAAGTGGAGGGTACGGAAGCCTTTGATAAATTCCCAGAATATCCGCCAGGCGGAATACAGCTCGTAGGTCCGGCTCTTGGGGCCTTCCAGGAATTGGGTGTCATGGGCGGGGATGATCCGGTCTAGCGTATCCATAGTATCTTCGCGTTTTGGTACGAATATAAATGATTATGAGAATGTGGGTGGATGAGGCGGTGGTGGCTGGAGGAGCAGGGCTTTTTGCGCTTGTGCACTATTTGTGGATAACGAAAGCCTTGGCTGGCAAGGATTTCAGCCAATGCCGCCCGGAACCCTTGTCTGTACTGCATTTGAGTGACACGATGCCGGTGTTCATGGGGAAAATTACCAAGGCATTTTCCCGCTAATCCTTGTCCGGAGCGGCTTAGAGCGGCATGGAGGGTTGTCATCAAAACGTTAAAAAAATTTTGTCGGATTCAAAAAGCGGGTATATTTGTCGAGCTAATTAAACAAAAAATTACACTATGAACAAAGCTGAATTAATCGCAAAGGTTGCCGATGATGCTGGCATTACAAAGACCCAGGCAAACGCCTCTCTGGATTCTTTTGTCGAGGCGGTTACCAAGACGCTGAAAGGCGGTGGTAAAGTAACCCTGGTTGGTTTCGGTACTTTTTCAGTATCCAAGAGGGCTGCCCGGAATGGCCGCAATCCTCAGACCGGTGCTGTTATCAAGATCAAAGCCAAGAAAGTAGCCAAGTTCAAAGCAGGGAAGGAACTGTCTGCGAAATTATAGTCTGTTCTGTCGAACATGAACATCGTCCTTGCCGCCGGCAAGAACTCGTTCGGAACCTTGTGGTTCCCTCCGGCGGCTTCGGATAATCAGCCGATAGGCCTATCGAAGCTCCGCTACCGGGCATGCAAGTGCAGGTACCGGGGCTTTTTGTAACTTCAGTGAATGTTAATGTAATTTTTATGGGAAGAGGAGATAAAAAAACAAAAAAGGGAAAGATATTCAAGGGGTCATTTGGCAAGAGCCGGCCGGCTAAACCGCGGAAGAAAAAGGCGGCGGCTAAACCGGCGGCGCCGGCGGCGCCCTCCGCTGCTGCACCATCGGCTCCCGCTCCGGCTGCGGCGCCGGCTGGCAAAGGCAAATAGTTCTTTCATCTGCGCCGGTATGACGGCCATCAGGGCTGTCGGGGGGATCAAGGTGCCAGTCGTGCGATCGTCCATTGTCCGTTGTCCTGAAGGGTATAGAGAATGCGGTCATGCAAGCGACTGGGCCTTCCCTGCCAAAATTCGACCCGGGTGGGCTTTACTACATAGCCGCCCCAGTGGGGAGGGCGGTGCAAGTTGGGCGGCCGGTGCACGTCGGGTGCGCGGTGCAGGTCCTCTCCTATCAATTCGGTCCGCCATTTTTGTTCATTTTGTTCTAACCATTGACGACTTTCGATGACCTCACTTTGGGGGGATGCCCAGGCGCCGATGCGGCTGCCTTCGGGGCGGCTGTTGAAATATTCGTCGCTGACGGCGGCGGCGGCGAGGCTGACAAGGCCGCTAATCCGTACCTGGCGTTCCAGGGGGGCCCAAAAGAATACCAGGCACGCTCTCGGGTTCTCCAGCAACTGGCGCCCTTTGGCGCTGTGGTAATTGGTAAAGAAGGTAAAACCGTTCTCGTCGAATCCTTTCAGCAGGACGATCCGGGCGTCCGGCATTCCGTCGGCGGTGGCCGTGGCGAGGGTCATGGCATTGACTTCTTCCAGATTGGAGCGTATGGCTTCCTGCCACCATGTATCGAACTGCCGGAATGGATCGGGATGGACATCTTTCTCCGATAAGGTCCGGAGCTTGTATTCTTTGCGGATATCGGCAATGTTGTTTGACACGGAAAATGGTTTTGTCGGGTCCGTAACATCCTAGAGTACGTCGCGGAGGCCGGACTGGGTGATCTTGGTCAGAAGGGATTCCATATCGCTGACGCGGCGCAGCTGGCTTTCGATCTTCTTGTTATGTTCGGAGATCTCCTGAAGGTCATGGTTCAGCTCTTCGAGGAAGGCAGATCTTTTCTGGTATTGCTGGCGTTGGAAATTCGCCTCTTTCAGCTTTTCCTCCGTATCGGAGATGATCCGGTTGAGGCGTTGGTTCTCTTCCCGGAGGGAGAGGTATTTCAGCTTCATTTCGTCGTGTTCCTTCCCCAGTTTGAAATAGGCTTCCTTCAATTCATCGTAGTCAGTGCCCCGGTTATGAGGTTGCGTGAGGTAGTTCTGTAGCTTGAGCAACTTTTCCTGCAGGGTGCTATATTCCTCATAAACCTTATCGAGGCGGACTCCCATTTCTTCTGCCAGCTTTTGCTGGTGGCGCAGGTGGCTGATCTCGGTCTCTTTTTCCAGCAGTTGTTGGCCCGCGGCGCGGATCTGTTCGTGAAGGTCTTCGTTTTGGTGGAGGAGGTCCTGGGTCTTTTTCTCGGATTCTTCGATGAGGCGGGTCTGTTCCAGCAGGCGGGTGATATTATTATTATGTTCGGCGAGTTTTTCCTGTGCAAGGCGAAGCTGGACGATATACTGATTGGCCTGATCGGGCGCGCCGGTATCGGCAGCGGGGGGTTTAAGCTTTGCTTCGGCGTCACCGAGGCGAGTATGGACGATCTCCAGCTCTTCACGCAACTCTTCGGTCTCGGCGCGGTTCTCTTCCAGTTCAAGCGACAGCACACGTTCGTTCTCCTGGGTTTGGGTGAGGCGTTCGCGCAGCTGCTGCTGGGCGCGTTCCTGCATGTCCATGTCGTTATAATATTTCAGCTTCCAGTTGTCATTATCGCTGATGCCGGCGTTCTGGTCGGGTTGTTTAAGGTCGAGGTCTTTTTTTGAATTCCAGAAAAAATGAATGGTAAACCCGAGGATCAGGGCGCCGAGCTCGCAGATAATGATCTCAGGCAGACCAACGGTCAGCTGCAGTCCCAGTATCATCATTACCTCATTATTTAAGCTGTTCATAATGGTTCGGAGCAAAAAAAATTTACGAAGTCCAAAAATAGCTTTATTGCATTCAATCTTGTTCCAAGGGAATGCATCGATAAACAACAAAGGATTTTCAAGGGAATATTGACGGAGGGAAGGCTAAGAGGCCTATTCGTCAATAGGCTGCGAATGACGATTGCACAAATTACTATATGGATCGCATAATTGCAAATCCAATAAACGTGCTACTCCGATGCAATTTCCCAAACCATTTATAATCAATCCTTTACCAGGGTGCCCACTTTTTCACCCCGAACGACACGTAGAAGATTGCCCGGTCTGTTCATATCAAAAACGATGATGGGAAGCTGGTTTTCCATGCAAAGGGTGAATGCGGTCATATCCATGACGCGAAGGTTCTGGGTTATACACTCCTGGAAGGTAATGGCTTCGTATTTTTTTGCGCCCGGCACCTTCTCGGGGTCTGCATTATAAATGCCATCGACGCGGGTTCCCTTGAGGATGACTTCGGCATTGATCTCGATAGCCCGGAGGGAGCCGGCGGTATCGGTAGTGAAGTAGGGGTTTCCGGTCCCGGCCCCAAAGATGACCACCCTGCCTTTTTCCACGTGGCGGATAGCGCGGCGGCGGATGTAGGGCTCTGCGATCTGTTCCATCTTGATGGCGCTCTGAAGCCGGGTGTAGACGCCGATCTTTTCCAGTCCGGCCTGCATGGCCATGCCGTTGATGACGGTGGCGAGCATTCCCATATAGTCCCCGTGTGCGCGTTCGATGCCGGTTTCTGCTTCGTTCGTCCCCCGGTAGATATTCCCGCCGCCGATCACGATAGCGACCTGAACGCCCAGTTCGACGATGCTTTTGATGTCTTGTGCGTATTGTGCGATCACTTCGTTGTCGAAGCCGAAACTCTTGTCTCCCATGAGGGCTTCGCCGGATAATTTGAGGAGGATGCGCTTGTATTTTGGCACCATTGGTTCTGAAATATGTGGGCGAAGGTAAATAAAAAGCCGGGCGAACCCGGCTTCTATTGTTGAACTTTTTTTATCCTAACTGGACCCTTTTGAACTGGGTGACTTTTGCCGAGGCGTCGACGCCCTTCAGGTAATCTCCGACGGTCTTCGAGTTATCCTTAACGAAGGCCTGAGCCGTGAGGGTATTTTCTTTGAAGAAGGCGTTGAGCTTTCCGACGGCGATCTTGTCGATCATTTCGTCGGTTTTGCCCGCCATCTTTGGATCGTTCCTGATCTGTTCGGTAACGATCGTCTTTTCCCGGCTGACCACATCGGCGGGGACGGAGTCGGCGTCAACGGCTACGGGGTTCATGGCGGCGATCTGCATGGCGATGTTTTTGCCGGCTTCCAGGAGGGCCGGAGTGTTTTTCGACAGGCCGACGAGTACGCCCATGCGGTAAGCGCCGTGGATATAGGCGGCTACGGCGTCGGCGTCGATCCTTTCAAAGCGGGCCAATTGGATCTTCTCGCCGATGCGGGCGACCTGGTCGTTGATCTTATCGGCAACGGTGGCGCCGTCGAGCTGGGCGGCGAGGAGCGCTTCGAGGGTTTTGACGTTGTTGTGGAGCGCGACGTCAGCAATGCTTTGGGCGAAGGCAACGAAATCGGCGTTCTTGGCCACGAAATCGGTCTCGCAAGCCACGGTAACGATAAAACCGGTCTTGTGATCGGGTGTGGTCGTAGCGATAATCACCCCTTCTTTAGCTTCGCGGTCGCTGCGGAGGGCCGCTACTTTCTGACCTTTCTTACGCAGGTAGTCGATGGCTTTTTCGAAGTCGCCGTCGCTTTCTACCAATGCCTTGCGGCAGTCCATCATCCCTGCGCCGGTTGTCTGGCGCAGTTTATTGATATCTGCTGCGGTGATTGTTGCAGTTGACATATGATTAAGTTAGGTTTTAAGAATCAGTTTATGTTCGATCACGGGAGACCATTACCGGCCTCCCGGGGCGCGGCGCGGACCCGAGTTCGGGATGCGGCGTTTCGGCTGGCTGGTGCCTCTGACTTTCTCGCCGCGGCTGCGGGCGGCTTCGCTCTCGGCTTCTGCCTGGATGCGGGCGGCCTTCTTTTCGTTCTCATCCGAGGTCGATTCCTCCACGTCCTCTTCTTTTGCCGCTTGTCTTTCGGCCAGGCCTTCGGCGACGGCGGCGGTCACATAGTTCACGATAATGGCAATGGATTTGGTGGCATCGTCGTTGGCGGGAATGGCGAAATCCACTTTATTGGGGTCGCAGTTGGTGTCCACCATCCCAAAGGTGGTGATCCCAAGGCGTTTGGCCTCTGCCAGTGCGATATGCTCATGGCCGATGTCCACAATGAACAGGGCTGCGGGGACGCGACCAAGCTGGGCGATACCCCCCAGAACCTTTTCCTTCTTGTCCTTTTCCCGGGAGAGGGTAAGGCGTTCCTTCTTGGTGATGCTGTCGAAGGTCCCGTCGTTCAGCATTTTCTCGATGCTCTGCATCTGCTTGACGCTTTTGCGGACGGTATTGAAGTTGGTGAGCATTCCACCAAGCCAGCGTTCGGTTACGAAGGGCATATTGACCTTGGCAGCGCATTCGGTCACGATCTCTTTTGCCTGCTTCTTGGTGCCGACGAACATGATCTTTTTGCCGCTCTTGGCGATCTGTTTCAGGGCGGAGGCGGCTTCCTGGAGGGCTTCGGTCGTCTTGTTCAGGTCGATGATATGGATACCTTTCTTCTCGGCGAAGATATAAGGCAGCATTTTGGGGTTCCACTTCTTACGCAGGTGGCCAAAATGTACGCCTGCTTCGAGGAGTTGCTGTTGTAATGAAGTGTTATTTTCCATTTTCTGTAGTTGATGTATTTGATGCGGCGGAGGCCGGTGGTTGCCGGCGTTGTGCCTGCGGGGTTGTTAACGTTTGCTGAACTGGTAGCTTCTTCTGGCTTTTTTGCGGCCGGGTTTTTTGCGTTCGACGGCTCTCGGGTCGCGGCGAAGGAGGCCGGCGGCTTTCAGGGCCGGGCGAAATTCTGCGTTGACTTCGAGGAGGGCGCGAGCGATGCCGAGTTTGGCGGCTTCAGCCTGTCCTTTGATCCCGCCGCCGGTGGCGTTGATCTTCACGTCGTATTTGTCGGCCAGCTCGACGGTCTTCAGCGGCAGTTCGACCTGGTTCTGGAGATAGACCAGGGTGAAATATTGTTTGTAGTCCTTGTCGTTGATGATGATCTTGCCATCGCCCTTACTGAGGAAGACCCGGGTTACGGCTTCTTTGCGGCGACCAACTGCGTTCTTTTGCTTTTCCATTTATCTGTTAAGATTAGAAGGTTAGAGTTTTGGGTTGCTGCGCGGTGTGCGGGTGCTGGTCGCCGGCATAGACGAAGAGTTTCCTGAACATCTTGCGGCCGAGGCGATTCTTTGGCAGCATCCCCTTGACGGCCCTTTCGATGATGGCGTCGGGGCGACGGCGGAGGAGGTTCTTGGCGATCTCTTCTTTCTTTCCACCGGGATAGCCCGAGAAATTGATGTAGATCTTGTCTTCGAATTTGTTGCCGGTGAATACAACCTTGTCGGCGTTGATTACGACGATAAAGTCGCCGCAGTCGACGTGGGGGGTGTAGTAGGGTTTGTTCTTGCCGCGGAGGATGGCGGCAATCCTGGAACACATGCGACCGACGGTTTGATTAGTACCGTCCACGACGTACCAGTCGCGTTTAACGGTAGCCTCGTTCGCGTGTTGGGTGGTGAAATGTAATTTGCTCATTTTCTGTTTTCGTTTTTATGTGAGGCCATTGCTATCCCAATGGCGGTAATCCTTTTTGTGGTGCGTCCGGATAGGCCGCGCCGAAAGGAGCGCAAAATTAGAGTTTTTCATAGGGAAGTACCAAGAAAAAGCGGAGTTATTTTGAGGGGAGGTTTGTAATGAATTGATTTACAATAAAAATTTTGACTGGATTTTTAGATGATGGTTATTGGAGTAGCCGGCGCCGCAGCCGGGGGGTTGAAGATCCTTGAAAATATGGGATTATTTTGGTTGGCAAAATACCAACTTTATTGTAATTTTGTCGGGAAGATTTTTCGGATAAAAGGTAATTTGGCGGTCTTAAGCCTTAACTATGGTTATCTTTTATTTGGAGAGGTTGAATGAGTTTGGAAAGAAACATGCTGATGCAAGGAAAAGCCTCGCCACGTGGAAGGATGTTGTCCAAAAGGTTCAATGGAATAACAGACGGGATGTCCTTAAGGATTTTCCAAGGGCCAAGATGGTCAAAAATAACCGTGCAAGATTTGAGATCGCGCATAACTTATACCGGCTCATCGCGCATATACATTATAAAGAAAAATTCGTTGAAATCAGGTTCATCGGGACACACTCGGAATACGACCGGATCGATCCGTCAACGATCTAGTCAACCAACTAAAAGGAGGAATAGTAAAATGACCTCAATAAATCAACAACCGAAAGTCAAGCAGTGGCTACTTATAGACAGCGAGAAAGAATATAGAGAGGCCACCGCGCGTTTTGAAGAAATAAGGGAAGCGCCGAAGGGCACTCCGGAGTACAGGGAGATGTTGTTGCTGGTTCATCTCGTATCTGTGTATGAAGAAAAGAAATGGAGCCTGCCTGATGTAGATCCGATCGAAATGATCAAGATCCGCATGGAAGATTTCGGCTACAACGCTTCGGACCTTGCGAAGGAGTACGGTGACAAGGGAACGGTAAGCAAAGTATTGAATTATAAACAGGCTCTTTCACTCACCATGATCCGAAAGTTCAGCAAGCTTCTTCGCATTCCGGTCGATGCATTGACAAAAGAGTATTCCCTGCACCAGCCGGGCTTGCCAAAAACTTAGTAAAAAAGAATCTGCGGGCAATCGTTCCATTCCTTAAATTGCCGTAAATCGTATTATATGTCCACCACCACCCCGGTCCTGGCGCTTGGGCGCAGTACGTTTGGCGATCCGGCCAATAAAGGCAATCTTCCGACATTGGAAGCCGCGCATGGGCTGTTGGCGGAATGGGTACCGAATGAGCGGCTGCGGCTGCATATGAAGCAGGTGGGGGCGGTCATGAAGGCCTGGGCGCTCGAGCGGGAAGGGGCGGATGAGAAGACGGCGCTCAAGTGGGAACTGGCGGGGTTGCTGCATGATGCGGATTGGGAGAAATATCCGGAATCGCATTGCCGGGTTATCATCGAGCACCTGGAAGGAATGAATGTCGATCCGGAGGTTATTCATTGTATTGCGTCGCATGGGCCGAAACATTTCGGCGTGGAGCCGGAGAACAGGATGGATAAAATGATCTATGTGTTTGATGAGTTGTCGGGTTTTATCCATGCGGCGGCGCTGATCCGGCCGACGCGGTATGAGGGGATGGATGTGAAAAGCGTTATGAAGAAACTGAGGACGGCTTCGTTTGCGGCGCAGGTGAACAGAGATGACATCAACGATGCGCTCAGCCGGATCGATGTTCCGCTGGAGGAGATCATTCAATTTATTATCGACCATCAGAAGGCAGTTTCCTGACAAAGCGCCTAATGAATGACGAGGAAGGGCAAATGGGTCGTGCCGCTGCTGGTGATCATCTCGAGGATATAATAGCCGTCGGGCATTATGGCCGGGTTTCCGGGCAGTTCGCTGACCGGCAGGGTGTATTGCCCGGCGCCGAGGTTACCGAGGTCGAGGACACCCACCCGTCTGCCGCTGATCGAATAGACCACGAAGCTGACGGACGCAGCATTGGGGAGGTTGTACCGGATGGTGGCGGTGCTGTTTACGACGGGATTGGGGGAGATCTTCAGGCTTAGCCCCGCGGTTGGCGGCGGGGGTGGCGTGGTGGTCGTATCGGTGGTGGTGTCGGCGGTGGCATTGAGGTTCCTGTTGGTGAAAACGTGGTATTCCCCGGGGGTGAACGTCAGCTCCTGCGCGCTGCCGGTAGCGACGATGGTGTCGGTCGAAAGATAGTCGTACCATGTTCCAGCCGAAGGGAAGGGGATGGAAGCGGCGCCGGCCAGGACATCAAAATTACCGACAACCATGACGCTCAGCGAGTCGGTCCGGACCCCGAGATATTTCACGCTGCCGGTAAGGGAGTAGTTGGTTGTGCCGGTGGCGAGGGCCGGATAGTTCGCGCGTAATTTTAACAGGGATGCGTAGGTGTCGTGCAATTTTTTCCTGCTGCTGTCCCGGAGGTAGTCCCAACGGATCGGTTTGGGGTCTGTGCGGCAAAGGCCCGCGGCGTTGACGGTGTCGCCGGGGCACCAGTTGATCGAGTAATCAAAGCCCAGCTCGCCGAATTCAGTCAGCATCTTGGGCCCGGGGGCAAGCGCCCAAAAGGCCGTAGCCATCATGTTGCGTTGCAGGCCCGTTGTCGTGTCCCTGACATTGCTAAAGGTGCTGCTGTTCCCATATTGCTCGTTATTGTACATCAGCCGTTCATCGTCATGACTTTCCTGATAGACGACGAGGCCGGGGTTGTTCCAGCCGCCGAGAGAGGTATAGATGCTGCCGGTCAGATCCCAGGTGGCGCCGGAAGCGGAGGCTGTGCTGTAGCCCATGGTTGCCTGGTTGTAGTTTCCGCTCAGGTCTTCGCCCCAGAGCATCATCCCATAGTTGGCCTCCACTTGCTGTTCGCTGTTGTCGGCAAACATTTCGAGAATGCAGTAGCTGCCGGGTGAGGCAGCCTGCATCTGATTATAGATCGTATCCCAGGTGGCGACGCGGCCGGCGTCATAGTTACCCCAGGTGGTGACATTACAATTGTTGCCGGTGGCGTCGCAGGTATTGGTCTGGGTGAATCCTTTCGCGAGGTCCCAGCGAAATCCGTCAAGGTGGTAATTGGTCAGCCAGTAGTTGACGACCCGCCGGGTAAAGTCGATCGTCTCGGGGCTTTCATGATTGAACTGGTAGCCCACGTTGTCCGCATGGGTGGGGTATTGGTTGAACCAGGGGCTGTTGGCGGCCGGAATGCCGAGTGTGCTGTTCCAATACATCTGGACCATGGGTGAGCTGCCGAAAGAATGGTTCATGACCAGGTCCATGATCACCGCCATGCCCATGCCGTGGGCGGCATCGATGAATTGTTTGATGGCGGTCGCGGGGCCATAGACCTTATCGGGCGCAAAATAGAAATTCGGGTTATACCCCCAGCTGACGGAGCCTTCAAAATTGCAGAAGGGTTCGATCTCAATGGCGTTTATACCCAGGCTCTTCAGGTAGCTGAGGGTATCGGCAAGGGTCTGCCAGTTACCCGCGGCGATGAAATCGGCGATCCATAGCTCGTAGATCCGCAGGTTGGCCTTCCCCGGCCGCTGGAAATTGGTGACCTGCCAGGTGTAAGGTGTTTGTCCGGTCTGGATGATGCCGGCGAGGGTACCGGCGGCTTGTGACGGGAAGGGTTTGAGATTGGGATAAGTGGATGCGGAGATACCCGGGTCGACATTCTTATCCAGCACTTTCTCCGTATTGTAGTCCGCGAGCTGGAGGCTGTCGTCGATCACATACTGATAGGCGTACTCGGTGCCGGGCGTCAGGCCATTGATCTGAATCCAGAAGAAATTACTGTCCGGCGTCTCGTTCATCTGATAGGCCGACTCCTGGGTCCAGTTGTTGAAATCACCGACCACGACGATCTTGTGCTTTAATGGAGCATTGAGGACCAGCAGGACGGACGTATCCCCGGCGAGATAGTTGGTCCCTTCCTGGGCACCTGCCGGTATCGGGGCGATATTTGTGGCCCCGCCGACGAAAAAATTAAAGGTGTCGGCGGTAGTCGCCGCGCCGGCGGTTGCCGAGGCGATGATCTGTTCATTCCCGGCCGTGGTGAGGGGTATGGAAAATTGCAGCGAATCCGCTGATGTGGCACTGGCCACGGAAGCGCCGTTTACGTAGAGATTGATCGAGGCTGCCATATTGGTCATGAACTTCACCGGCAGTGTATTGCCGAGGGTTTCGTTGATCGGCTGCGGCGTTGGGTTATAGGTCGGTTGAAAAGGGGGAAGTGAGAAGAATCCGGCAAGGGAGGTGCCGTATACGGGTACGAACATGTCGCTGCCGTCGGCGTTACGTTGGGCGATGTTGCCGTTGTCGCCCCAGAACAGGATCGCCACTTTGTAGATGGTTTCTCCGGCGGGTACTCCGAACCAGGAACGGATACCAGGGATGGTGAATGAGTATTGATCATTTCCCAGGTAAGTCGCTGCGACGGCAGCATTGGGGGTTCCCCATTGACAGGCGGCCGGGACATATCGCCAGTCACCGGAGCTCGTGCTGGAACTGGTGATCAGGCCCATGTAGGCATAAACGCCCGTGCCGCCGGCGCTCAGCAGGCCCTGGTTGCCGAGGGTGCAGTTCACGGTAATGGTAACGGTGCCGGTATCCTTTGGAAAGGAGGGGACGGAAGTAAGCTCCTGTGCCTTTACGAGCTCAGCCAGGCACAGGAGCATGGTAAGGATGCCAAATCGATTCATAGTACCACACATAGGTGAAACCCGGATGCGTCGTCGCTTCGGATCATTGCGACAAGCTAAACTTATCGGTTACGAAATCCACGAGTATCGTATACGTTCCGGCGTTGGCCGGTCCGGTAAAATTGTTGGCAGCGTCATAGGCGAATGTCCCGCCCATCCCGGTCTCGCTGCCATCGCTGGTAGCATACTTGTTCGTCCAGCTACCGTTGACCGGCAGGAACAGGAACTGGCCCGACGCCGATAGCGGCACAGAAATCGAGAACTGCGAAGAATTGATTTGCGTAAAGGTCTGGGAGGGTTCCGGGACGGGGTTATTCCAGCCTCCGGCCGTAGCGTTGCCCACCAGGAACAAGCTATCCGGAACGGAATCGGCAGCCGGCGTAATGGTAAAGTTCCCGGTCTGGAAGTTCAGCCAGATCGTATACCAGCCGGCTGTGGCCGGGCCGGTGAAATTATTGCTCGCGTTATAGGCAAAGGTCCCGCCGCTGCCCGACTCGGTGTTATCTGCCGTCGCAAATTTATTCGTCCAGTCGCCATTTACGGGCAGGACAAGGAACTGGCCGCCCGCCGACAATTCGAATACCCCGGCGTAGTCCACGGAGTCGATCTCTTCAAATACCTGGGTAGGCACCGGAACGGGGTTGTTCCAGCCGCCGTTCGTCGCGCTTCCGACCAGGTAAAGGCCGCCTGTGGGCGGCACGACTTTCGGCGGGATCACGTAGGGGGTATAGCTGATCGTGATGGTATTGGAAGTATACTCTTCGTTGTAATTGGCGTAGGAGCTGATCACGCGGATGTCCATGTTGTAGGCCACGTTGTAGCTAAAGCCAAAGTCAAGTGCGATCGTATTGATCTGTTTGGCGGTAAGGGAATCGGACAGGGCGCCGGAGATCTGGATGCTGACCGCTTTGGAAAAATTCCGCCCGGAAGAGTCGATCTGGATCGTATAGAGCTCGGTGGCGGAATCCGTGGCATAGTGCGGGTTGGTCCAGCTGATCGCCAGCACATCCGTCGTCGAGTCGGCGGGGGCGGGGGCCAGCGTTGTCGTTGAGACCTTCATCGTCGGGGTCGAACCGTCCGCGAAGAATTGGTTGGTCATTTTCTTCTCACAGGCTACCATCCCAATGGCACCCATGCCGACAATAAAGGAGAAATTCAGGATTTTCTTTTTCATGGCTGCAATTATTGGGTGATGGTATAGTTACCTGTCTGGAAATTGAATGTTACTGTATAGGTGCCGCTCGCGGTCGGTCCGTTGAAGTTGTTGGCGGCATTATACTGGAAGGTCCCTCCTGTCGTCGCTGAATTGGCGTTCGAAGTAGCATACTTGTTGTTCCAGTTGTTGGCAGGAACAAGCAGGAATTGCTGGCCGCCGATCAGCGGCATCGTGATCGTCCATAATGTGGGGCTTACCTCGGTCATTTGCTGGCCTGCAATAGAAGCAGGGTCACCTGCGGTCATCCAGCCGTCGGCCGTGGCGCTGCCGGTGATCCAAAGGGCGGTTGGAAGCGGAGTGACCGCCGGCGGCGGCGTATATGGGTTCACGGCATAATTGATCGCGTTGGAATATAAGGGAGCGGCGTTGGGAGTTCCGGCAGTCTCGGGCGCCAGGAAAGATTCAATCCTTACCTGGATATTGTGCGGAGCTCCGGTCTCAAGATTCATTTGATCGGACAATATCGTATTGAATTGAGCAACGGTAAATGTCGCGCTCAACTGGGAAGAAATGCCGATCTGGGCGAGGGCCGGGCTGGAAAAATTGCCGCCAACCGTGTCCAGCTCCAGATAATAGGAAACGTCGAGGGAACTGATCCCATCGCTGAATTGGTAGTTGGGGTTGGTCCAGGTAAAAGTAACCGCGGTGGCGGTGGTATCCGAAACCGGAAGCGAGATGGAGTCAGTGGCTGTTGACGTCAGCGTCGGAGCCGTGCCGCCTTCGAAATATACGGGTGAGTTATTCTTATTGCACGAGGTCAGGAGCACAAACCCCGATGCGGCAAGAAGAATAAGTTTATCAAAGTATCTTTTCATATTTGCGTGCCTTTAAGCGTTGATTAATATCCGGGGTTTTGGATCAGATTGGGGTTGACATTCAAGTCGGAGGCCGGCAGCGGGAACAGGTTGAGATGCGCATCCACGCCCGTACCCGAGGCGACGCCGCCTTTCCATGGCCAGAGATAGGTCTGGGAAGTGAACAATCCATAGCGGATCAGGTCTGTACGCCGGAAACATTCCCAGGTCAATTCCCGTCCCCGCTCATTGAGGATGTCCTGCAGCGAAATGCTGGTGGCTTCGTAGCTGGCGTTGTTGTTCGAGGCCCGGTCCCGCAGCATATTGTAGTAAGTCAACGCCTGGGCCTGGGAGCCGCCGGTTCCGCCTCTCAGCACGGCTTCCGCGTAGATCAGGTATTGCTCGGCAAGCCGGAAGAGCGGGAAGCTGGTGGTGCAGTAGGTCGCTGCGCCAGCCGGAAGCTGACCAGTGGAAGTAACGTTCTGGAATTTCACGGACGGATAGCCATCTGTAAACGTGCTGATGCTGTTGATCGTTTCCGATTGTCCCGGCGTATAGAACAGCGACCGTTTGTCGATCGTACCGGTCAGGTCGGGAAAGAGATTAGGGATATTGGCCGTTGTCCGGTTGCCGCCCCAGCCGCCGGTAGGAACGCCATAAGCCGCCGGGTTCATCGAACCGCCTATTTCGGCGTTGATGATGAATGTCGTTCCGCCGTAGTTCTGGGTGTAGACGCCGTCGTATGCAATAGAGAGGATCTGTTCGGTATTGCTCGGCGCATCGTTGTCGGCGAGGAAGTTATCCTGGAAATTTGGAAGCAGGGTGTAGCCCGCGCCGATGACCTTGCTGGAATAGGTGATGGCATCGGTATAGCGGGCCGTCCCGGTGTAGGTCTGTGCATTCAGGTATAATCTGGCGAGAAGAGCCCAGACGCAGGCCTGGTCAGCCCGCGCATATTCGTTCTGGTGCGCCGGGACCATGGCGTTGGTATTATCCAGGTCCAGCAGTTCGGATTCGACATAAGAGAACAGCGAATCACCTGAAGCCTGCGGCGGGAGATAGGTCCCTACGCCGATCGGGCTTTTCTCGGTCACGAATGGTGCTTTACCGAACAGGTCGAGCATTTCCCAGTAATCGAAGGCTCGCAGGAACCTGGATTCGGCGATATAATAGTTCAGGTCCGTCAGCGCGGAACCCTTAAAATTCCCTTTTGCCGCATTGGCTTCCTGGATAAAGGCATTGGCAACCGTAACCTGGTACATGATCCGGAAATACAGCCCAAGGAGGATCGCATTACTTGAGTTCCAGGACATGTTGTGGAAATCCGGAACACCGGGGTCGTTCCATGCGCACACGGCTTCGTCCGTACTTAGTTCCGAGGCATCCCACAGCAACCGTACAAAATCGGACGTCCCGGGGTCGATACCAACCAGGTTGGTGCTGCCCGAGCCGTTGCTGCCGGTTAGCGCATAGGCCGCATATACCTGCGCCAAAGCCTGCTTGGCGCTCGAATCGGTACTGAAAACCTGCGATGCGGTCACCGAATTGGGCGGCTCGCGATCCAGCTTTTTGGTGCAGGAAACCAGCGTTCCTGCTGCAAGCATTATCGCTATCCCTATCGTGAAAATATTTCGTTGCATATATTCAAGCATTTATTATAGTAATTCGTATCATTTAGAAGTTAAGACTTGCTCCGATGGTATAATCTCTCGGCCGGGGGTAAAGATTATTATCGATACCGCCGCTCACTTCCGGATCCTGACCGGAATACTTCGTGATCACGAAGACATTCTGGCAATTGGCGCTCAGGTTCAGGCTGGCGGAATTAGATATTCTGCCTACTCTATAGTTGATCCCGATATTATCCACCCGCAGGAAGGATGCGTTCTCGACATAATAGTCCGAGTAATATTGCGGGGCGTAAAAATGGCTCTTATAGATATCCGTCGACGCATTGGTCAGATAATTGAGCGGGTTCAGCATATACTCCGTCACACCAATATCGGCGGCAACGTTGTTATACATGTAATTGCCGACGTTAGCCCGCGCTACGATGGTCAGGCTCCATTTCTTATAGTCAAATCTATTGGTCATGCCCATGATCACCGGGGCATAAGGAGAATGATCGTGGTAAGCGTCTCCGGAAGGCGGTGGAGTGATCACGCCATCCCGGTTGCGGTCCACATAGATGCCTTCGAGCGGCTGACCATTTTTTGCATATACCTGTTGCAGCACAAAAAAGGAGTAGGGATCATAGCCGACGGTCTGGATCTGGATCTGATTACCCGTCCCGCCTGAGATAGGACCACCCTGGATGCCATAGAAATTGCTGCCGGGCTGCCCAACCGTAATCCTGGTGATGGTGTTCTTGTTGTAGGCGATGTTGTAATCCACGTCCCAGTTAAAATTCCTGCTCTTGATCAA
The DNA here is from genome assembly GCA_035508835.1 of Puia sp. Taxonomy (GTDB): domain Bacteria; phylum Bacteroidota; class Bacteroidia; order Chitinophagales; family Chitinophagaceae; genus Puia. The sequence continues at coordinate 4,907 of DATJMG010000026.1, read as the reverse complement.
ATTGATACTGAGGGCCACCTCTACGCCGTGGTCGGTCATCGTCCCGATATTCGCGGTCAGGTTATTGGTAAAGTTGGTACCTGCCGGAACCGACGTGGGAAAGAACAGTTGGGAAATCGACTTGTCGTAATAGTCTACGGCGCCGATGACCCGGCCCCGGAACAGGCTGAAATCCAGGCCCACATCGGCGGAAGTGGTCTGTTCCCACTTGATGTTGGCGTTAAAGGCGGCGGGGGCGTAGGTATCATAGAATGTATTGCCGAATTTATACAACGAGGAATTGGAGCTTAGTGAATAAACCGGGACATATTCGTAGTCGTTTATACCGTCCTGATTTCCGGTTTTGCCATAGCTGCCCCGCAGTTTGAGGTCGGTCAGCCAATTGACGTCGCTGAGAAATTTCTCCTGTTTGATGCGCCAGGCTGCGGATATGGCCGGGAAGATCGCTTCGCGATTGGATGGGCTGAACTTGGATGATCTATCGTCCCGGATCGAGGCAGTCAGGATATATTTCTGGTTGAAGGTATAGATCAGCCGGCCTACATAAGAGATCATCGAATAGTCAGCCGGGTTCGTGGGATAAACGGGCGCCGAACCGCTGATGGTGTCGTGGGCCGCATCATACGAGACATAGTTATACTGTGTAGTCGCCGTATTGGCATAGGTGTACAGTCCTGTCAGGTTGATGTTGCTCTTGATGGAAGGGATATCCTTTATATAGTTCAACTGGTAGATCGCCTGAACATAGGTAGTGTTGGTCTTATATTTACTGTTAAGCCCGGGTCCCGGTGAATTGGAAGCCTGCTGAGCGGCATCCGCGGGCACTATGTTCGTACCATAGCCGGTAGTGGCATAATAGCCCAGATCTGCAATTGCATGTAGTCCGCTTACATGCGGGATCTGGTAGTCGGCATGCACGTTACCCATGCTCACGCCTGCCTGGCCGGAATTATTATCCTGTTCCAGGAGTGCCAGCGGGTTTTTGGTGGCCAGGGCGTTCAGGGCTCCCGTTTGCCGGTTGGTCCATTCGAAATAGCCATCCCAGGCGCTCCCTTTCTGATACGGGGACTGGGTAGGATCGAATGCCGTTGCCGAGCCAACCGCGCTGGTATTGGCGAAACGCGACTGGGTCCAGAGACCGTTCAGGTTCACGTCGATCTTCAACTGGTCGTTCAACAGGTGCGGAGAAAGGTGGATGCCGAGGGCTTCCCGTTGGAGGTTATCCGTTTTAAGGATCCCCGTTTCATCATGATATCCCAGGGAGATCCGGTAAGGCATGCGGCCTGCTGTACCCGAGATGCTGATGTTATCGTTGTTTGCTATGGCCGTCTGGTAGATCAGCTTTTGCCAATTTGTATTAGCGCCGCCCATCAGATCTGCAAAGGTCGAATCGGCGGGGTTGGCGGCCACCTGGCCGGCGACATAATTACGGAACTGGCCTGCGCTCAGCACAGGCAGGTATTTGGCGATGGTGCCTGCCGTGACGGACGTGTTGAAGTTGAAGATCGGGCTTCCGCTCGTGCCCCGTTTGGTATTGATCATGATAACGCCCGCGGATGCCCGCGACCCGTAAATGGCGGCTGAGGCAGCGTCCTTCAGCACGGTGACATTCGCGACGTCGTCCGGGTTCAGAAAATCCAGGGGGCTGTTTATTCCGGCTGTTGTCGTGATCCCGTTGTTTGTCGAGGCCGGCAACTCCAGGCCGTCGAGGACGTATAGCGGGTCGTTATTCCCGCTGATCGAAGAAAGCCCGCGGATGCGGATCGTGCTGGCGCTACCGGGCTGGCCGCCGTTCGAGGTCACGGAGACCCCTGCGATCTTGCCTGCGATCAACTGATCAAAGCTGGTGATCGCGCCCTTCTGGAAATCTTTGGCGTTGACGGACGCCACGGATCCGGTCAGGTCTTTTTTCAGCTGGGTTCCATAACCGATGACCACTACTTCGTTCAGGTTGGAGTTTGCAGAGCCGAGGATGATCAGCCGGGAACCGCCGATTGGGACCCGTCGGGGGGTAAAACCGACAGCGGTAACCAGCAATGTCTTGTCGCCGGGAGCCACCGTCAGGTGGTAGACACCGTTAGCGTCTGTCGTTGTTCCCCTCGAAGTACCGGGAATGGTAACCGATGCTCCGACCAACGGCGCACCGGTTGAATCGGTGATCTTGCCTGTAACCTCATTGTTCTGGCTAAATGCCGGGATTGCGAGCGCAATCAACAAGCAGCAGAGAACTCCTGCTCTTAAGAGCAATCGTTTTTTTCTCATATGGGCAATCTAGTTTAAGTGTTTGTTGTGTAACTTTTACACATTAACCTGTGTAAAGAATACACAATGTTAGGAACATTTTTCGTTTCATGCAATATTCATTGCAGAATTCCATAAAAAAATTTTTATTAACGAATCATAGGCTGGATGGGCTGGATAATATTTAATGAGGGGGGACTTTTCAAATATACGGTTAATGAATGTAATCGGTTGTCCCGGGGCTCTTTTCGGCCTCAAAAATCGATTCCAAACCACTTCTTGCGCTCCTTTTTCTGGTACTTCTCATAATTGAAGCGGTAAAGTTTGCCCGGCCGGTGGGGAACGTCGGTTTCGAGTTCGCCGGTATCTTCGAGCAGGTCCATGGAAAAGAACTTCTTGCGGAAGTTCCGGCGGTCGAGCTTGACGTCGAGGATGGCTTCATAGAGGTTTTGGAGCTCCCGGAGGGAGAATTTCCTGGGCAGGAGGCTAAAGCCGAGCGGGTGTTCCTGGATCCGCTTCTGAAGCCAGGTGTAACAAACATCGAGGATCTGGCGGTGGTCGAAGGCCATTTCGGAAAGGGTGGTCACCCGGTGCCAGTGCAGTTCGTTGGCCAGGATCTTCAGCTGATGGTGTTCGATATTGATGAGTGAGCAATAGGCAATGGTGACGACGCGGGCGGCGGGGTGGCGGTTGGTTTTGCCGAAGGCTTTTACCTGTTCGAGGTATACGTCGTCCATGCCTGTCCGTTCCCGGAGGACGCGGTAGGCAGCCTGGTCGAGGTCTTCGTGGCTGTTGACGAGGTCACCGAGGAGGCTCCATTTGTTCTCATACTGCTGGAAGTCCGACTTGATCAGCAGGACTTTTAATTCGTTGTCATCGAAACCAAAAATGACGCAGTCCACTGATATCCCGATAATGCCTTCGCTCTCCAGCTCTTTGAGGATGGTCTTGATATCTTTCTGACTGCCGGCCGCGTCTTTGGATGCAGCGCTCTTATTCGATAGAATTTCCGGGTTCATGCGAGTGTGAAATTAGTCAATTCGCATCCGATATGCTTAAATTTACGGCAATAATATTAACCTATGTATTCTTCCGATCAAATACAGCGGCTCGAGAAGTTGACCGGCGACTTACTTTCCCGGGTTCAATCAAAGGGTCTGGAGAAGGGCCGGTTGGAGGAGCTAAGGGATGTGCTGCGTTTTCACGAATACCGGTATGCTATTCTAAATGACCCGCTGATCGCGGATTTCGAATATGATATATTATATAAGGAGTTGGAGCGACTGGAGCGGGAGTATCCCGAGCTCGTGAGCGGCGACTCCCCTACCCAGCGGGTTGCAAGCCAGTTAACCAGGGATTTTCCCACGGTAGAGCATCTGGTGCCGATGTTGTCGCTGGAGAATTCCTACAATGAGGACGATCTGCTGGATTGGGACCGAAAGGCCCGGGAATTGACCGGCCTCGATGTGTTGGATTACTGCATCGAGCCGAAATTCGATGGCGCCAGTATTTCGCTGGTCTATGAGAATGATCGGTTATTGAGGGGGGTTACCCGGGGGGATGGTGTTGCCGGTGATGAGATCACCACCAATATCCGGCAGATCCGTTCCGTTCCGTTGGCCGCAGCTTTTTCCAAATATGGCATCCAATTGATCGAGATCCGGGGTGAGGTACTGATGAATAAGAACAATTTCGCCAAATATAATGAGCAGTTGGCCGAGCAGCATCTTCCGCCGCTGGCCAATCCGCGGAATGCAGCGGCGGGGTCCTTACGGATCAAAGACCCCAAAGAGGTCAGCCGGCGGAATCTGGAAGCCTTTTTGTATCATGTCGCTTACTACACGCCCGCGACGGATCATGAGGCGCTGGCCACGCATTCCGGCAGTCTCAAGATGCTGTGGGATCTCGGGTTTCGCAGTCCGCAAAAGGAGCTAAAGGTCGTGAAGGGTATCCAGGCGGTGATCGACTATTGCCATGAATTCGAGAAAAAGCGGGATGATCTGCCGTATGAGATCGACGGCATGGTGGTCAAGGTGGATTCGATCGCGCTGCAGGAGCGGTTGGGGATGACGACCCATCATCCGCGTTGGGCTATTGCGTTCAAGTTCAAAGCGCGTCAGGCGACCAGTACCTTGCGCAAGGTAGAATTCCAGGTGGGCCGTACCGGGAGTATCACTCCGGTTGCCAAGATAGATCCTGTCCCGCTCAGTGGGGTCACGGTCGGTTCGGTCTCTTTATTCAACGAGGATGTAGTCCGGGAAAAAGACCTTCGAACAGGGGACAAGGTTTTGGTTGAACGCGCGGGGGATGTCATTCCGTATATCGTCAAACCGCTGGCGGAGTTACGCACAGGTGAGGAGGAGCTTATTGTATTTCCGACGCATTGTCCTGTTTGCGGGGACAAACTGGTCAAGCCTGAGGGCGAAGCGGTCTGGCGCTGTATTAACATTACCTGTCCGGCGCAGGTGGTGGAGCGGATCATTCATTGGGCCAGTAAAGACGCTATGGATATCCGCAGTTTGGGTGAGGCAAACGTCCGCAAATTCTATGAACTTGGGTTTGTGAAGGATATACCGGGTGTCTACCGTCTCCCTTTTGACAAGATCCTGCAGCTCGAAGGATTTGGGGAGAAGAGTGTCGGTAATCTCCGGGCGGCGATCGAGGCA
>DATJMG010000025.1:0-11072 GCA_035508835.1 Puia sp. | reverse complement strand
CGGGTGAACAGGTTCGAATAGTCCGTGAGGAGGATATTGAGACCCGCCCGCACGGAACGATGCTGGAAAGCATCGTCGAGGATGATGGCCCGGGTGTCCGGCCTGTCGTGCAGCAGCTGCGGGATGGCAACTATCCGCTCTTCTCCCACCGCAACGGCCACGTCGGGGAACTTCGAGTGGAACTGCATGGGCTCATCCCCGATATCCAGCGCGGTCGTGGTCTCGTCGGCAAGGGCATAGCCGCGGGTCTTGCGTTTGTATCCCCGGCTCAGGACGGCCAGGGCGAAAAGATCTTTTAATTCCGCAACCATCCACTCGACCAGGGGTGATTTCCCCGTACCCCCCACCGCGAGATTACCGACACAGATGACCGGCAGGTTAAAGGAAGCGGAGGGAAGTATCCTTCTGTCAAATAGCCAGTTGCGGATCTTGATGACCGACGCATAGATCAGGGAGAGGGGGAACAACAATACCCGGATGGGTTTAAGGAGAAAAGAGTTGACGTTCATAGAACAGGTCAAAGGTACGGCAAATTTAGCGATTGGGCTTTCAGGGCTGCTTGCAGCGCCGGTCCGATCTTCGCGGCCTGCTCCCGGACAAAGTCATTGCTGAGATCGTCCACAAAAGGGATCGAAGCGATAGCGGGGAGGCCGCTCCACTGTGCAATCTCCTGTTCGTAGCGCATGTACTGATCGTTGAATATCCATCCGGCGACACGCAAACCCTGGCGGCGACAGGCATTAGCCGTCAACAGGGAATGATTGATGCTGCCGAGATAGTTACGGCTGACCAGCAGCACGGTCGCGTCGAGTTTCCGGATCAGATCGATCATGAATTGCCGGTCGTTAAGCGGAACGAACAGCCCGCCGGCGCCTTCGATAACCAGCGGCCGGGTCCTGATCGTCTCGAATTGCCGGACGATCCGGTTGAGATCGATGACCACGCCTTCCTGACGGGCAGCAATATGCGGGGAGGCCGGCAGGCTCAATTTATACGTCTCGGGATACAGCCGGCCTTGCGGTCTGCTGATACGCTCCCCTACCCATTCGGAATCCGTACCTTCCTCATATCCGGCCTGAACCGGCTTCCAGTAGGCCGCTTCCAGCGCTTCCGTGACCACGGCGGCCACCAGGGTCTTACCGATACCGGTCCCGATGCCGGTGATAAAGATAGGGTGCATGTCCTTCAGGTTTTCTTGACAAAAATCGAAAAGATCGTGGTCCCGTAATGCCGCTCGGTGGCATAAAGCGGGTAATCCTGATAGTTATTTCGGGGGGTGTGTTCCAGTACAAACCAGCCCCCGGGGTTCAGCAGCGGGGTCACCAATCCCGGCAGCTCGTCGATGGTGGTCAGGGCATAGGGCGGTCCGGCAAAAACGAAATCGAACCTCTCGCTGCACGCCCCGATAAACTTGAACACGTCCATCCGGACCACTTTATAGAAGGTTGAAAGGCCCAGCGCTGCCGCATTCTTCTGAATGAAGGCAAACATGGCCGGGTCCTTTTCCACCACCGTCAGGTCCCGGACACCGCGGGACGCCAACTCATAGCTGATGCTGCCGGTGCCGCCAAAAAGATCGAGGGTCCGGAGGGCCGGCAGGTCGAGGTTGTTTTCCAGGATATTGAACAAGCCTTCTTTGGCGATATCGGTTGTCGGCCGGGTGTGGGGCATTTTTGCAGGCGGGTGTACCCTTCTGCCCCCGAGGTCGCCCCCGATTATGCGCATGGCCGCGGATTGAGGGTGAAGGGGCTCAGGCGCATACCGCGATCTTGAGGATATTGGAAAAATAATGCAGAGGCAGCTCTTTAAGCTCATCGGTGATCCTTATGCTCTCGTCGATCTCCTCGAAATGGAGGCGGAGGAAATATTTGTGCAGCTCGGTGCTAAGCGCCGACTGCCGGTCGATCAGCCCGCCGACGAGCAGTTTGACGCGCTCCTGGTCAAGTCCCAACTGCCCGCAACAGTTGAGAAGGTGATAAATGACGTCCATGGTATCCTGGTAGAGAAAGGTTTGCACCAGCTGGACCCTGCCATTGCACACGAAGAGGGCGACCATCTTGTCTGAATAGAAGATGACCTTGACGCAGTCTTCCGGGTCGTTGGAGTCGAACATCTTGAAACTCTTCAGCAGCAGACTATAATAATGCCAGTATTTACCGGCCGTAAAACTTTGCTGTAGCATTTGATGCAGGTCCGGCGGGATCCGGTAAACGTTGAAGAGCTCCCACCACGGGATCTTTTCGGTCAGGATCAGGCCTTTTTGCAGATTGCCATGGAGGGTATCGATGATCTCGCGGTTATTCTCCACCGAAAAAATAGGTTCGGGCACCAGACTGCATTCCGGAAAATTATAGATGACCAGCGTTTCCTTTACCGGTCGCCGCAGCAGCGGGTCCGATCCCAGGATCTCCCGGAGCGTATTCGTCAGGCTGCCGTCCCTCCCGGTCTCCAGCTGGAAATGCTTGACAGTTAACGGGCTCATGTTCCGCTGGTTAAGAAGGACATAAGTGAAGGCATGCGGATTGACCTCTACCAACAGCCGGGACTGGAGCAGTTCCTCATCCGAAACAGCGGATACTTCGATTTGAAATGCAGGTCTATGCATAGTGTCAGATGTGCAATAATACTACAATCTTCTGTAAATTCGGGCGTGGCAATTACCAAAACTTACACTGTCGCGATCGGCAACCGGGATATCCTTCGAATGGCGTTGCCGATCAGCCTGGCGATCCTGGTGCCGCAGATCAATTTCATTACCAACAATATCTTCCTCGGGCATCTCGATAAAACCGGGGATGCGTTGTCGACGGCGGGTATCACCGGCGTATATTATCTTTTGTTTGCGGTTATCGGCCAGGGATTGAATACCGGAATGCAGGCGCTGATCGCGCGCCGCGCCGGCGAGGGGCGGGTCGAAGAGATCGGAAAGCTCTTTTTCCAGGGGGTGCTGATCGCGCTGGTCCTTTCCGTGATCGGCATCGTACTGACCTGGACCGTTGCGCCGGTGGTGCTGTCCTACGCCCTGCATTCGGATGCTGTCCGCGTCCAGGCCTTGTCCTTTCTGCGCATCCGCATCTGGGGCCTGCCCTTCCTGTATATCTATCAGATGCGGAATGCCCTGCTGGTAGGCACCAATCAAAGCAGGTTCCTCGTCTACGGCACCCTTGCCGAGACAGGTGTCAATATCCTGCTCGACTATGGGCTGATCTTTGGTCATTTCGGGCTGCCGACCCTGGGTTTCAACGGGGCAGCATATTCGTCCATCTGTGCTGAAGCAGCCGGGCTGCTGGTCGTATATGGCGTGATCAATGCGCGGGGGATCGGCCGGGACCTCCAACTTTATCATCATTGGCGGTGGGACCATAAAACAACCCGGTTGATCCTCGTACAGTCTTCACCCCTGGTCTTCCAATTCACCATCTCCATCGCGGCCTGGAATTTCTTCTATGTGCTGGTCGAGCATCATGGGCGGCAGGCGCTGGCGATCAGCAATACGATGCGGAATATTTTCGGGATGTTCGGCGTCTTTGTCTGGGCCTTCGGTTCGACGACCAACGCGATGGTCAGCAATATCATCGGGCAGGGATTGGAGGACCGGGTGCATGAGCTGATCGGGCGGATATTGACCTGGAGCGTGGGCCTGGCCCTGCTGGTAGCTGTCTTCCTGAACCTGTTCCCGCAGGCCTTCCTGTCGGTCTACGGGCAGGATGCGGCGTTCACCTATACGGCCATTCCCGTGCTGCGCGTCGTTTCGGTGGCGCTGATCATGATGTCCTTTTCCGTGATCTGGCTCAATTCGGTGACGGGGACAGGCAATACGCGGATCAACTTATGGATCGAGGCGATCACCATCTTCTTCTATTCCATCTATGTATATCTGATCCTCGAGCATTGGCACGGGTCGCTGGTCGTCGGCTGGATGTCGGAATGGCTCTATTGGGGATGTATGTTCAGCATGTCCTACGTCTATATGCAAAGCGGGAAATGGAAGGGGAAGGTGATTTGAAGGCCCTCGTGATCAGGTTCCGCCGAACTTCCTGTGAAGGGTGATCCCCGCCTTACCCTGAAAATTGCCGATGGGAGCCTGCAGCTTATAGATCGACAGGATCACCTCCCGGATAAATGGATATTGTTCCCGGATCTTGCCGATGATCTCGTCGGCGATCTTCTCCAGCAGCGGGGACGGCTGATGCATCCGCTCCTTAACGATCCCGAAAAGGTTAACATAGTTGACAATGCTGTCGAGGCCGCCGAACGGATGGCGGGTCTCATCATACAGCACGTCGAGGTTGACTTCGAAGGTATTGCCGGTTGCCAGTTCCTCCTTGAAGACGCCGTGGCGGCCCGAAAAGATAAGCTTATGCAGTTGAACGGTGACCATAGTCCAGGGGTTTTTATGCGCGGTTCCGTGGATTTTTATGCGAGCCCTTTTGCCGACAGGTAACGCTCCGCATCCAGCGCCGCCATACATCCGCTGCCGGCGGCAGTAACGGCCTGGCGGTAGATCTTATCCTGGACGTCACCCGCGGCGAAGACGCCTTCGACATTGGTGCGGGCAGTGCCGGGGACCGTCCGGATATAGCCGGCTTCGTCCATGTCGAGAAAGTCGCTGAAGATGCCTGAATTCGGCTGGTGACCGATGGCGACGAAGAACCCGCTGATCGGAATAACCTGTTTGTCGCCTGTCTTGCTGCTGCGAATACGGAGGCCATCCACCCGGCTTTCCCCCAGCACCTCATCCGCCTCACTGTTCCAGTAGATCTTTATATTCGGGGTCTGCTGCACGCGCTCCTGCATGATCCGCGAGGCCCGCATTTTGTCGCTGCGGATCAGCATATGAACGGTGGTGCAAAGTTTCGAGAGGTAGAGCGCTTCCTCGGCCGCCGTATCTCCGGCGCCGACAATCGCCACTTCCTTGTTCCGGAAGAAGAAACCGTCGCAGACGGCACAGGCGCTCACTCCATAACCGTTGAGCCGTTGTTCGCTTTCCAGTCCTAACCACTTCGCGGAGGCGCCGGTAGCGATGATGACGGCATCGGCCTCGATCAGTTTCTCGTCGTCGATCCAGACTTTCTTCGGGTTGGTGGAGAAGTCAACCTTCGTCGCAATCCCGAATCTTATATCCGCACCCATGCGGGAGGCTTGCTTTTCAAAATGCACCATCATCTCGGGTCCCTGGACCCCGTCGGGATAACCGGGATAGTTTTCCACCTCGGTGGTGATCGTAAGCTGGCCGCCGGGCTGGATGCCCTGATAGAGCACAGGTTTAAGGTTAGCCCGGGCAGCATAGACGGCAGCCGTATAGCCGGCCGGGCCCGAGCCGATAATGAGACAATGTACTTTTTCGGTCATAAGTGCGCAAAGATAAGCCGAAAAGCGAAAAAGAAAATGTCGCGCCCGTGACGGACGCGACACTGTGAAAAAGATGAGAAAAAGATAGTTAACCCAGGTATGCCTTCAGGGCGTTGCTATAACGCGCTTTCTGGAGGCGCTTGATCGCCCTTTCCTTGATCTGGCGGATACGTTCCTTCGTGAGATCGTATTTCTGCCCGATCTGTTCGATGGTCACGCCGTTTTCACCATCCAGCCCGAAATAGGCGTTGACGATCTCCGCTTCGCGGGGGCTCAGCGATTTGAGCACGCGGCGGATCTCGGCGCGCAGGGAGTCTTTCATGACGTCGTCGTCCGTTTCGTCCCCACCTTCCAGCAGATCACCCATCGCTACGTCTTCTGCTTCGTGAACCGGGGCATCCAGCGAGCTGTGACGGGTATTGCTTTGGAAAATATTGTTGATCTCCGTCTCACTCATCTCCAATAGCTCGGCCAATTCTTCCGTACTGGGCTCGCGTTCATGTTCCTGTTCGAAAGCCATATACGCCTTGTTGGCCTTGTTGTAGGTGCCAATTTTGTTTTGTGGCAGGCGGACCAGTCTGCCCTGCTCTGCCAACGCCTGAAGGATGGACTGGCGGATCCACCAAACGGCGTACGAAATAAACTTGAAACCTTTGGTTTCATCAAAGCGTTGAGCCGCTTTAATTAAGCCGAGGTTGCCCTCGTTGATCAAATCACTCAGTGAAAGTCCCTGGTGCTGGTACTGTTTGGCTACGGAAACGACGAAACGCAGATTGGCCTGGACCAGTTTGTCCAATGCTTTCTGGTCGCCCATCTTGATCCGTTGAGCGAGGACCGTCTCCTCTTCAGGAGTGATCATCGGAATTTTGGAAATTTCCTGCAAATACTTCTCTACAGCCTGGGAATCACGGTTCGTGATCTGTGTAGCAATCTTAAGTTGCCTCATATCGAAAAATAAAAAAGTGACGAATCTAATCCCTTGAACTCGCTGTCGCTCGTTCTTGGACCTCGCCCTCGGGCGGCGGGTTTAGTCTTGTCGGGTACTAAATCAACTAATTAAATAACGTAAATAAACCGGGAGGGTTCACGGGAATGGGCAAAAAAGATAGTTAAAATATTTAATCTAAATCCGTCCAGATCCGTTTGCGAAAGTAGTCAGCAAAACTGAGAAATCATAGCCTTGTGGATAGAAAAAACAACTTTTAGTGAAATTTTTTAACTTCAGTCAAGATAGATACAGCAGGGACGGCCCTTTGCGGAGACCCAAAAGACTTTTGCAGCTACAGTGAGCCGGTAGTATCTCTCCTGTAGCTTAACCGCTACAAATCGATGCGGTCTCCGGACGGTGTCTGCAGGATCAAGCTTTTTTTCGACGCAGCTTCAACGCGGCCGACGATCCGGGCATCGACGCCGAAGGAATGGCTGATGCCGATCAACTCACCGGCCGCCTCCGGGGTGGTGAAGATCTCGAGACGGTGGCCCATATTAAAGACCTGGTACATTTCACGCGCGTCGGAGCCGGAAGCCTTTTGGATGATCCTGAAGACCGGCGGCGGGTCGAACAGGTTGTCCTTAATGATCAGGAAATTTCCCGGCAGGTACTTCATGCACTTGGTCTGGCCGCCTCCACTGCAATGCACAAGTCCATGAATATCAGCGAATTTCTCCGTCAAAAGCCGCTTGACCACCGGAGCATAGGTCCGGGTTGGGCTCAACAGGAGGTGGCCGATATCGACCGGGTCGCGGCCCGGCACGTCCACGGTATCGCCCAGGAGATGCGGGCCGATATATACAACCTTGTCCTCCAATTGGTTATCAAACGATTCGGGGTACCTGGCCCCATAGGTCTTTTCCAGGGTATCATGGCGGGCGCTGGTCAGGCCATTGGACCCGATCCCGCTGTTGTAGTCCGGCTCATAGCCCGCCCGGCCGAAGCTCGCCAGTCCGACGATGACATCACCGGCTGCGATCCGGTCGTTCGTGATCAGCCGGTCCTTTGGCCACCTGGCCGTCATCGTCCCGTTTACGGCAATCGTCCGGACCACGTCACCGACGTCCGCGGTCTCACCGCCGAGATATTGGATATTCACCCCATAGCCTTTCAGCTCATCGAAGAATTCCTGGGTTCCGTTGATGATGGCGGCGAGCACATCGCCGGGGATATTCCGTTTGCTGCGGTCGATCGTGGATGAGAAGAGCAGATTGTCATAGACACCGACACAAAGCAAGTCGTCGAGATTCATGGCGATCGCGTCGCGGGCGATGCCTTTCCAGACCGACAGGTCACCCGTCTCTTTCCAGTACAGATATGCGAGGATGCTCTTCGTGCCTGCGCCGTCGGCATGCATCAGATTGACCCAATCGGGATCCGCGCCCAGGTAGTCCGGATAGATCTTGCAAAAAGCGTTTGGATAAAGCCCTTTATCGAGCTTTTCAGTCGCCAGATGGACTTCTTCTTTTTGCGCAGATACCCCGCGTTGAGCGTAGAGTGACATGGTGGGCGCGAAGATACTACAATAAATCCGTTAGCTTTGCAAGCCTACATGCGTATCTACTATCATATTGACGACCTTCCCTTTTTTCGCAAAGCAGTCGTTACGATCGGGACCTTTGACGGCGTACATACCGGTCATGCGCAGATCCTGGAACAGCTTCGCGCAGAGGCGGGAAGGATCGGCGGCGAAACGGTTATCGTGACCTTCTTCCCGCATCCCCGGAAGGTAGTGCGGGGAGGATCGGGGGACGTCAGGCTGCTCAATACCCTCGAAGAAAAGATCCGGCTCCTTTCCTGGCAGCACGTGGATCACCTGGTCGTCGTGCCTTTCACGGAATCCTTCTCCCAACTCACAGCAGAGGAATATATCCGGGACTTCCTGCTAAAGAAGTTCCGGCCGCATACGGTCATCATCGGTTACGATCACCGGTACGGGAGAGGCCGGCAGGGAGACTATCACCTGCTCGAACAGTTCAGCGGGTCGGAGGGCTTCGAATTGCAGGAGATCCCCGTCCACCTGATCGATGCCGTATCGGTCAGTTCGACACGCATCCGCGAAGCGATCGGTCAGGCCGATATCGACACAGCCAATCAGCTGCTGGGCTATCCCTATTTTTTCTCCGGCCAGGTTCTCGAAGGCCGGCGGCTGGGAAGGACGATCGGTTACCCGACGGCCAACCTCCTGGTCGATGCCTCGAAACTGCTCCCGGCAGACGGCGTTTACGCGGTGGAAGTGTCGGTACTGGATAGTGACGCAGTTTCGCTTACGATACCGGAGATGGTGGAGGCGCCGGCCGTTGCGCCATGGAATGGGGTTCAATGGAAGGGAATGATGAATATCGGCGTACGGCCGACCGTTGACGGGCGCGAGCGGACGATAGAGGTGAATATCTTTGATCTTAATGAAGACCTGTATGGGAGGTCGCTCCAGGTCTCCGTTCGAAAGCACCTTCGGGGGGAAGTCAAATTCCCCGGCCTTGACGCGCTGAAGGAACAATTGGGGAAAGACCGGGAGAATGCTTTGGCCGCGCTCGGCCGCTGAAGCGGCTCCGCTGATCCCATGATTGTCGTTCTGACGAACGACCAAAGGCCTCCGGCCTTTCAGTTCATCATCTTAACCACCAGCTCCTTTAATAAGGAGGCATCCCCGGTCCCCGAACTGCCGATACCGATACTTTTCAAATTATAGGTATGGAGAAGGAGCAGGCCTCCCTCGATCCCTTCATACCCGTAATTCCGGACGGCAGCTAAATAGTCCTTTACAAAGAAGGGGTTCACCCCGATGGCCGCCGCCACGCTTTTCTCATCGCTGCTGCTCTGGCCGAAGATCATGTAGGCCTTACTGAAAAAATTGTAGATGGACGGCAGGATCAGCTGGATGGGGGCGGCTTTCGGGTTGCTTTCAAAATACTGGATGATCCGGACGGCCTTGAGGCGGTCCTTCCGGGCAAAGGCGTCCTGAAGCTCAAAAACATTATATTCCTTGCTGATGCCCACGTACCGCTCAATGTCATCTTCCGTGATCTGGTCACGGCCGCCCAGGTTAACCAGCAGCTTCTCCACCTCATTGTTGATCCGGCTGAGGTCATTGCCGATATGATCGACGAGCAGCAGCATTGCCTTTTGGGTGATACCATATCCCTTTGACCGGATCAGTCCGCTTGTCCACTCGGGCAGCTGGTTATCGTACATCTTTTTGGCAGTGAAAAGCTCGGCCTTTTCCTTTAGCATTTTCGCCAGCCGGCTTCGGCCATCCACCTTCTTTTCCTTATAGGCGACGACAAAGACGGTAGAGGCCAACGGCTTGTCGATGTAGGCCTCGAGCTTGTCGATATCCCGCATCTGCTGCGCCTCTTTCAGCAGGACGACCTGGCGCTCGGCAAACATCGGGTACCGGCGGCAGGCGTTGATCACCGCCGTCCAGTCGGCATCCCGGCCGTAGAAGACAGTCAGGTTGAAGCCCGCTTCCGCCTCGCTGAGGATGTGGTGTTCCGCATAATTGACCAGTTGATCGATATAGAACTCTTCCTCTCCTTCAAACCAGTATACGGGCTTGAATTTTGCTTTCGTCCAATCGGCGAGGATCTTTTCCACAGACATGCTGAGACAGTTTATTAACAGCAAAAGTATATAAATCCATAAGAATCAGGCCCAAAACACAATAAAAATGAAATTGGCACGGTTTTAGACCAAACCCCGATAGAATCAAAAAAATAATCGAAGAAGTTTTTTTAGGATAACCCATAGCCGGCCTGCGGCCGGCCAGACCGACAGGTCAAATTTTATTTTATAACTTTTGAAAAAACATAAGCCATGAGTACGACAACCAACTATCCCTCAGCATCTCCCCAAAGTCAGCCGCCACGGAAAGACTACAAGAACCTGATTATTGGATTACTGGCCTTCGGTTTCCTCGCCACCTGGGGCTACCTGCTCTGGAACAACAACCGGAATGAGCAGGACAAAACCCAGCTTCAGACCCAGGTCTCGAAGGTGACCGACGAAAAAGGACAGCTGCAAAAGAATTTCGATGACGCGCTTGTCCGCCTGGACTCGCTGACAGGCACGAACAACAAGCTGACTTCTCAGCTCAATGAAGGGAACAGCCAGATCTCCAGGCTGAAAAGCCAGATCCGCAGCATCCTGAATAAAGAGCACATCACCGAAGCTGAAAGGAAGAAGGCTGAAGACCTGATCAAGGAATTGAACGACAAGATCGGCAACCTCGAACAGCAGGTAGCGCAGTTGACCCAGGACAATCAGACCCTGACGGCTAACAATACCCAGCTGACCGCCGACAAGCAGCAGCTGACCACGGACCTGGCTACTACGACTACAGCCAAGCAGAACCTGGAAAAGGAAGTGGACGTAGCTTCTACGTTGAATGCTTCGAATATCACCATCACCCCGATGCACGAGAAGGCAGACGGTAAGGACAACGAAACCACCAATGCCAAGAGAGTAAACAAGCTGGTTATCGGTTTCGACGTATCGAACCGGATCGCCCAGAGCGGCCAGATCGATGTATATGTCTGCATCACCGGCCCCGATGGCAAGCCCATCTCGGTCCCTGCGTTGGGTAGCGGCACTTTCACCACCCGTGACGAAGGCGACAAGATCTACACTGCCAAGGTACCTGTAGATTTCGAAGCCGGCAAGACCAAGGCCGTTCAGTTTGCCTGGAAACAAAACAGTCCGTTTGTAAAGGGTGACTACAAGATCGAGA
>DATJMG010000024.1:0-9763 GCA_035508835.1 Puia sp. | reverse complement strand
TGGATCTTTTTGATCGTTCCTTTCACGGCGATGAGTTCGACGCCGTTGAAGTTGCCTTTCCAGATGAGGGGGCTGCCTTCTTTCCAGTCGGAAAGGGCTTCGCAGCCGAACATATACTTCTTTGTCTCTTGCGGGTTCGTGAGGGCGTTCCAGACCTTCGATGCGGGGGCGTGGATGCGGATGCTGTTGGTGATCAGGAGTGGCTGGCTCATGGTGATCCGATTTTTTGGGTGATTTGATTTTTGAGTGATTTGATTTTGCGAGGGCAAGATACGGGAATGGGGGAGGTTGCGATTGCATTTTACGGATTCTTTCTAACCGATTCGGGAGTGCGGCCGAAGTGTTTTTTGAAGGCGTTGTTAAAGTGCTGCGGGGTGGAATAGCCCAGCTCGAACGCGATCTCTGCGGCGGTCTTGCGGGTATCGAGGAGGTATCGTCGGGCGAGGTGGAGGCGTTGCGCGGTGAGATAGCCGAAGACGGTGGTATGAAAGGTCTCTTTGAATCCGCGTTTGAGCTTGTATTCATTGAGGCCGATAGTGCGGGCGATCTCGGACAGGCTTGGCGGCGAGTCGATACGGGCATTGACGAGGTCGCGGGCGGCAAGGATCTTCTCTTTATCGGTGGTCGACTTGAGGAAAGGGGGCTGCGTCTTGCCGGCGCGTTCGCAGGATTCGGCGCAGCAGACCAGGAGCTCGATGCTTTTGGAGAGCAGGAAAAGGCGTTGGAGGTCACCGGTGTAGCGGTGGTGGATGACCTGGTCGATGACCTGGTGGATGGCGGGATCGACGGCGCCCCAGTCATCGGTAAAGATGACGGGTTGGTTGTTGATGATGCGCTCGCAGAAACGTTTGAGGAGGTCGGTAGAGTTGGCGGTAAAGTTTAAGAAGGTCTCGCGGGGAAACTGGACGCCGAAGGTCTCGAGTTCGAGGGTACGGTTGTAAACGGTCATCTCAAAATCCTTTGAATAAAAGAGATTGTGGTGGCCGCCGATAAGGTCGAAGGTGGTGTCGAGCTGACGGTAGCGGAAGCTGTAGTTGCCGCGGAGGCCAAGGTGGAGGCGGACCACGTCGGTCATGGTGCCGGTGGCACTGAATTCAGTGAGGGTGCGGAATTTGGAGATGGCGTGGCCCATGCGGATGCCGTCGACCTCCCAGGTGAGGGTGTCGCGGGTGCCGGTGTCGGTCTCGAGATGGTGGTAGGAGGGCGCTTCCATGTTGGAGGCAAGGTAGAAAAAAATGAATTACCTTGGAATCAGATACCTATGGCGGGGGTCGTTATATCGATTGTGTCACCGGAGATATCCATGACGGAATCATGATATTGGATTTCAATAAATCATATAACCCCTATTGCGCGTATACCGCCGGGTATAATTGTCCCATTCCACCGAAGGAGAATGATCTGCCGGTCGCTATTTTGGCCGGCGAGAAGAATTATGGAAAGAAAATGCATTAGGAGCCGGTGCAAGAATTGGGAGGATTCTCAGACGCAAATTTCATGAGGCGCATGAATCGCTCGGCTTGCTCGGGAGTGCGGATGATGTCGTGGAGGGACGACTGTCCGGGGCGAAGAGGGCGGGGAGGTTTCAATGTGCCTTTTTTCGCAACTTCATCAAGTTCTCTGATCTTCTTTTCAAGTGTCGTTTCCATAATTTAAAATTACCCAATTTTTTAAACTTTATCGGAAAATTTTCGCCTCTTATTTTAATTTGAATATAAAGTAATTGTACAGCCACTCCAATCTTATCCGCATATTCTTAATGATCTTTTCAGGAGAGGGAAAAACATCAGCAAAGTCGAAAGGGTTGTCGTACTGTCTTTTCCCGAACCGGGTCATCCTGACATAATATTTCAAGCCGAAGATTTCAAAATAGTTATTCAGATAGTCGTAATTTCTTTGTACCATCCGGAAATACAGGACGGCTCGTCTGTTATCGGATCCATCAATTCCCAACATGTGACTTGGGTTTTTGAGCATATAACGATACCCGAAAAAGAAGATGGTCGAGAAAACCTTTGAATGGTCACGATGAGGCAGTTACGGGTACTGCCATAGTGATAAGATTTGAGGGCGAATTTAAACGATGGAAAAATAATTTTCCTGAAAACTTATTAATGTTGCCAGTTGGGTATCGGGGGTGGTTATTTGTGCCGGGAAAACTACAGGTATTTGCCGACCAGGGGAATTCTCCGGATCAGGGCGGTGAGTACCCAGCTCAAGCTAAGGGAGCCGGTCAGGGTGAGGAAGAATTTAGGGACAGCGGGGAGGGCGACGGGGATCAGCAGGTATTGCAGCCAGAGCACGAAGACCCAATGGATAAGATAGATGCCGTAGGCGTTGGCGGCGAGGGATTCCCAGATGCGGGGCGATGTTGTTCTTGTGAAAATTCGGTGAAAGACGGCGAGGAAGGCCAGGCAGCTGGCGACGCAGGACAAAGTCCAGATGGGGCGGTACAGGAGGCGGGCCGGGATCTCGGCGAGGCCGGCGTGGTCTTCCAGTCCCTGGATGTAAACGCCGGCGAATTTCAATAGGGCGTAAGCAAGCAGGCAGAGCAAGACCCAAAGGGGGGTGTACCGCATCAGGGCGGAGTTGTCGGCCAGCAGGCCTTTGTCGGTGCCGGCGGCGCCGATGAGCACCCCGACAACAAAATATCCTTCATACAGCAGGATACGGGAAAGTTGGATGGCGAAGGGGCCGATGCCGATCCAGGCGGAGCTGCCGAAGAGCAGGACGAGGGGCAAAAAAAGAATCAGGGTCAGGACATAGGCG
The DNA here is from genome assembly GCA_035508835.1 of Puia sp. Classification (GTDB taxonomy): domain Bacteria; phylum Bacteroidota; class Bacteroidia; order Chitinophagales; family Chitinophagaceae; genus Puia. The sequence continues at coordinate 6,994 of DATJMG010000024.1, read as the reverse complement.
CGGATCAAGAGGCCCAGGGGACCGATCGGGCGACCGGCGCGGCTACCCGATGCAACACCGGCGATCGTGGCGACCCAGCGGTCGAGGGTGGGCCGCCAGCGAATAAATATCCTGGTAATGATCAGGTTGAAAATAAACAGGATGCCGATGAACCAGGGCGGTCCGGGGGGCCAGTGCTCCACGGTGATATAATCGACGAGGAAGGCGCGGATGTCGCTATTGCCGTGGGCCAGCCGCCACGAAGCGAAATAGCCGATAGGGGTGACAAAGGTTACAGCAATGAGAAAGGGGATGAACAACCGGCGAAACCGGTCACGGAGAAATTGGCGGGGTCCTTTACGCGCGAGGGAAGGAAGGACGAAAATACCGCTGATCAGGAACATCAGCGACATAAAAAAGACGTCGTTGAAGTCTTCGAAGAGATCCATGCTGAGGGAGCGGACATTGTCGACGATCGGGTGCGTGGAAGCGTTATATACCTGGGGATTGAAGTGCGCGAAGGTCGTGTAGGCGAGGGCGGAATGGTGGGCGACGACGAGGACGGTGATGAATCCGCGCAGGTAATCCAGCCAATACGTGCGGCCTGATCGGGATGGAGGTGGCGACGGGGGCCGATTTTGCGCGGCGGGGCGATTGGGGGATATAGTTTGATGGGTCATAAGGTGAGATGAGGATTTCGCCAGCGGACCAGCCGCCAGGCCACGGCAGCGGAGAGAAGCATGCCGGCTGCAAGCGTGATGGGCCCCCACATCCCGGGCGCCGAATAAATGGCTCCCGTCAGGGCAATGAGATAGATAGCGGTCGGCAGGAGGATCATGACGATCAGTCCGGTGGTATTGAGGGGTATCCTGAACGGGCGTGGTCTTTCGGGTTCGCGGACGCGGAGGATGATCAGGGCGAGGAATTCGAGGAAAAGGCCGGCGCCGTACAAGATGATATCCATGACGACGAGGTCGGAAAAAGTAAAGAGCACGAGGATACTGACGATCACGGAGGAAACGAGGATGGATACGTAGGGGGTCTTGAAACGGGGATGGAGCGAACAGAACCACGTCGGCAGCAACTGATCGTCGGCCATGACCTGGGGTACGCGGGATACGGACAGCAGGACCGCCGAGTAGAGGCCTACCGCACTGGCCATGCCGCCGATCGCCACCAGGATGCCAAGCCACCGGCCGCCGACAAACGTGCCCAAAACAGGGAAACCGCGGTTCTCGCTGTCGAGGGTTGCCGGGTCGATGCCGGACCAGTGAACGGAAAGGGCAGTCAGGAGGTAGATGCCGAGGATGAGGATAAAGGCGATCCCAATGGAGAGGACATAGGAGCGGACGGGTCGTTTGACTTCGCCCGCATAGGTAGTAGCATTATCCCAACCCAAAAAATTCCACATGACATAATAAAGCCCCAGTGAAATGGCCGGCAGTTGTACCCCTTTAAGCGAAGGGATTGGGATCGCATGGGCATGACCGGTATAGAGCAGCCAGCCGAACATGATCAGGAAGGGCGCCAATACGATGACCCCAAGCAGCATCGATACCCTGCCTACCGGTACGATCCCGAGGATATTGAGGAGGGCAGAGGACCAGATGATCGCAAGACAGACGATCAGCCGGTAGTGGATGATCCCGGGGAAAAAGAATGAGGTATACGTGACGAAGAGGACGGGATAGATGGCGAGGTCCAGAAAGGTATAGAGCCAGGTCCACCAGCCTTCAAAGAAAGCCCAGCGGAGGCCGAGGGCGTGTTTGACCCATTGGTAATACCCGCCGGTTACGGGCATTAAGCTGTTGAGCTCAAGAACGGTGAGGATGGTGGGGATGTCCCATACCAGCGGCGTGAGGAGCAGCAGGAAGATGGCGCCCTGCGTGCCGGTACCCGCAAAAAGCTGTTCCAGGCCGTAGGGGCCGCCGGATACGGTCAGGAAGATGACGGCAGCCAGGTGGAGGAGCCGGAGCTTGCCGGAGGATCGGGGAGCGTTTGCGGGTGATGGTTGTATGCTCACCAGGATCTGTTCAGTTGTGAGGCGTCAAAAATCCTGGCCGCCAGGGTAACGTTGGTCTTGATGTCCCGATAGATCTCGGTCCGGATCAATTTGCCGTTGATATAGACCGGGCGGTCGTGCATTTTTTTGATGATGTCGCGGCCGGAGGGGGGAAGTGGGGATGCCGCGCCGGACGGGACAATGGGGGATGCCGACGCGGACCGGAGAATGGGGGATGCTGAGGCGGACGGGATAATGGAGGCCATCGCCAACAGGAACATGAGGAATATTCTACTCATTTTGGGTAATGACGGCTGGCTTTTACCGACTTGTACCGGCCGGCCGCGTGGGTTGTAAGATAGTAAAAATCCGGCATGGAGCCAGTATATAGAGTGGTATGCCTTCTTCCCATAAATATCCTTTCTACGTCCGGGCGACGGTGATACTTTTCGGGCTGGTGCTGGTCTCCTTCGCGCTGGCTAATCTTCGGGGGATCCTGATCCCTTTCTCTTTTGCGCTCTTCCTGGCCATTCTGCTGAACCCGTTGATGGAGCGGCTGCTCCGCTGGCGGATACCGCGGGTTGCAGCGATCAGCATCTCGCTGGTCGTGGCTATCCTCGTCATCGGCGGAGTCTGGTATTTTCTGGCCAACCAGATCATGCAGTTTACCGATCAGCTGCCGCTACTGGAGCGGAAGGGATCGGAGCTGATCAGGCGGACGCAGGATTATTTGACCGGGCATTGGAACGTCCCGCTGGAGAAGACCAATGAGTATCTGGCGGATGCGAAAGCGGGGATCAAGCCGTTACTGGGGCAGTTGCTGGGGACGATGGCGGGGACGATGGGGACGGTGTTCCTCTTGCCGGTATATACTTTCCTGATGCTCTATTATAAAGACCTCATCCTGAATTTTCTTTATGAGATCTTCAGAGAGGAGCAGGAAGAGGAGGTGAGCACGGTACTGCAGAAGGTGCGGGGTGCGATCCAGTCTTATATGTATGGGCTGCTGATCGAGGCATTGATCGTGGCATCGTTGAATACGATCGCGCTGTTCGTATTGGGCGTCCAGTATGCGGTGCTCATGGGGGTACTGGGCGCCTTGCTGAATGTGCTGCCTTTCTTTGGGGGAATATTGGCGGCGGCGTTGCCGATCATGGTGGCGACGATCACGAAAGAGGGTTACAGCACGCAGATCGGGATCGCCATCAGTTATATCATCATTCAGTTCATCGATAATCACTTCCTGATCCCCTACATTGTATCGGCTAAAGTAAGGATCAACGCGCTGTTGTCGGTGGTGGCGGTGTTGTTGGGCGGTGCGGTTTGGGGATTGTCGGGGATGTTCCTGTCGATCCCTTTTATCGGGGTGCTCAAGATCGTCTTCGATCGGATCCCGGAAATGCAGCCGTGGGGGCGGTTGTTGGGGGATAAGGTCGAGCCGCGGCGGGTATCCGAGCAGAGGCGAAGGATACGGCCGAGGAGGAGCGAGGGACGACGCTCCGACGAAGGTCTAGGAGGGCGCAGATGAAAACGGTCAAGTGAGGGCGGCTTCACGCGATGAGGTGCGGGATGAAGCGGCTGAGGTTATCGGTAACGAGGTTGTCGGATTCGCGGATGCCCATGCCGGCTGGTTCCTGGCCGATGATCCAGCTGCCCAGGACGGGATGTTTGCCGCCGAAATCGGGAAGGGTGAAAAGCTGCTGGTAAATATGTCCTTCGGCGCCGTAGTCGCCGCCGGTCTGCCGGATGAGGGTCCCGGATCGTCTCATCTCGATATTGGCGCCTTCGCGGGAGAGGATGGGTTTTCGAACATAGTCGGCGAGGCGGCCCGGCTCGAGGTACGCGGGCAGGAGCCAGGGGCTTTCGGGGTAGAGCTCCCAAAGTGTAGGAAGGATAGCTTTGTTGGAGAGGATCATTTTCCAGGCTGGTTCGATCCAATAGGATCTGTTGCGGTCGTTCAGGATGTCGGGCCCGAATTCTTCACCCATCATCCATTCCCAGGGATATAATTTGAAAATATTCTGGATCGGTTGGTCATGCCGGTCAACGAAGATCTTGCGCCTTTTGTCCCAACCGATATCGTCGACAAACAGCAGTTGGGTCTCGAGGCCGCTTTGGATGGCGCAGTCGCGGAGGTATTCGGTATTGGTGAGGTCTTCGAGCGATTCCCGGACGCAGGCGAAATGAAGCTTGCCGGGGTGGAGGTAGGGCTTGAGATAGCTCCAGTAAGCAATCAGTTTTTCATGGATGCTGTTGAACTGGTCTTTATGCTGGTCGAAGTCGCGGAGCCAGAACCATTGGATGATACCGGCTTCAAAGAGACTGGTCGGCGTGTCGGCATTGAATTCGAGGAGCTTGACCTGGCCGTCCTTATAGCAAAGATCGAAACGGCCGTAAATAGAGGGATGGTCTTCTTCCCAGGTCTTTTCGATATACGGGATGAATTCGGGCGGGATAGCAAAGCGGGCATAGAGGTTATTGTCAATCACCTGTCGGACGGCGCCGAGGCAAAGATCCCAGAGTTCGGCGGTCGCCCTTTCGATCAGGTCGATCTCGTCCGGTTGGAAGACGTAGCACGCGCTTTCGTCCCAATAGGGCGAGTTAGCGGTATGGAAACCGAAGCCCAGTTGTTCGACCGCCTGTTGCCAGTTATTGCGGGGATGGGTGGGGATGCGTTGCATAGGTCAGGTTAAAGTTAGCGGATCAGGGGCAATTTTGTAGGTTTGGGGGATGTTATCAACCGTTATTCGGGCGTTTTTGCCGGAGATGGAATCGTATTCGCTGATGCCGATCGGGTCCGGGCTGATCCATCACACCTGGAAAGTGGAGACGCCGGGCGGGCGAGCGCATATTTTGCAGGAGGTGAATACGGGTGTCTTCAGGGATCCGGAGGCGATTGCGCATAATTTGAGCTTGATCGGGCGGTATCTGGGGGCGGAGGCGCCGGAGTATTCTTTTGTGCCACCCATGCAGACGGCAGATGGCGCGGTGTTCTACCGGGATGAGCGCGGTGTATTTTATAGAATGTTCCCTTTTGTAAGCGGGTCTCGGACCTATGATATCGTCAGCAGTCCGGAGCAGGCCTTTGAGGCTTCGCGGCAATTCGGGCTGTTCACCCGAAATCTGCGGGGTTTCGATGTGGGGCAGTTGCGGGAGACCTTACCGCATTTCCATGACCTGGTATTGCGATACGAGCAGTTCGACCGTGCGGTTTGTACGGGAGATGATTCGCGGGTCAGCAGTTGTTCGGAGCTGATCGAATTTTTGCGCGGGCAGCGGGGGTTAGTGGAGGTCTATGAAGGATTGAAGGACGATCCGGGTTTCCGGCTGCGGGTGACCCACCATGATACGAAGATCAGCAACGTGCTTTTCGACCAGCGGGACAAAGGGCTATGTGTGATCGATCTGGATACGGTGATGCCGGGTTATTTTATCAGCGATGTGGGGGATATGGTGCGGACTTATGTTTCGCCGGCGAGTGAGGAGGAGATGGATTTGGACAAGGTGGTGGTGCGGCGGGAGTTCTATCAGGCGATCTATGACGGGTATCTGGGGGAAATGGGCGATGTGCTGAGCGATTCGGAGCGGGCGCGGTTTTCTTATGCGGGCCTCTTTATGGCATATATGCAGGCGTTGCGCTTTTTGACGGATCATCTGACCGGGGATGTGTACTATGGAGCCCGGTATAAGGGTCATAATTACAGCCGGGCAGCTAATCAGGCCCGGTTGTTACAGGAATTGATGGAATTATAAAAGGTCTTCCTCGTGATGCAGTTCGGGGATCTCGACGTTTGCGAATCCTTTCCGGATAACGCGGTCGCGGAATGCCTGCTGGACGTCGTATTCGCCGTGGACGACAAAAACTTTTCTGACTTGTCCCGGGTCCTGGCAGGAAAGGAAATTCAGCAGGTCTTCATAATCGCCGTGAGCGCTCATGCTGCGGATGCTGCCGATCTCCGCGTGGACTTCGTGAAGGACGCCGAAGATGTGCACTTCCTTTGCGCCAGCCATGAGGCGGCCGCCGAGCGAATGGGGTTCGCAATAGCCGACGAGGAGGATGGTGTTGCGGGAGTTCTCGATGTTGTTGCTGATATGGTGAACGACGCGTCCGCCGTCGGCCATGCCGCTCGCGGAGATGACAACGAAGGGTTCGTTCCGGTAGTTCAGGAGTTTGGATTCCTCTACTGTCTTGATGTATTTGAGGCCCTGAAAGGCAAAGGGATCCTTGTCCGTCTCGAGGACTTTCTGAATGGTTTGATTGAAGTATTGCGGGTAGTGTTTGACGATCTCGGTAGCGGCGACGCTCAGCGGGCTGTCGACGTAGTAGTCCAGCGGCGGGAGACGCTTTTGCTCTTCGAGGGTGTTGAGCGCGAAGAGCAGTTCCTGGGTGCGGCCGACGCTGAAGGAGGGGATGATGAGCTTACCCTTTTTCTTGAGGCATGTCTTTACGATCCAGTCGAGCAGCCTGTCCGGGGTGCTGGCAACGGGGTCGTGGAGGCTGTTGCCATAGGTGGATTCGATCAGGATGTGATCTGCTTGCGGGAAGACCTCGGGTGGCCGAAGGATGACGTCCTTATAACGGCCCACGTCGCCGCTGAAACTAAGGTGAAACTCTTTCCCGTCCTCTTTTATCTTCAGATGAACGGCGGCGCTGCCGATGATGTGGCCGGCGTCGGTATAGAGGACCTGCACGTCTTCGTCTACAGCGTACCAGGTGCCGTATTCGATGCTCACAAAATGTTCCATGGCGCGTTTGGCGTCGTCGGTATCGTATAGGGGTTGGAGATAGGGCTGGCCTTCGGCCTTGCGGCGTTTGTTCGTATACTTGATATCATCTTCCTGGATGCCGGCGGAGTCTTCGAGGAGGACGGCGGTCAGTTCGTGGGTTGCGGGGGTGCAGAAGACCTTGCCGGTGAAGCCGTCTCTGACCAGTTTGGGGATCAGGCCGCTGTGGTCGATATGGGCGTGCGACAGGATGAGATGGGTCACCTGGGCTGGGGTGAAGCCCCAGTT
>DATJMG010000023.1:0-13937 GCA_035508835.1 Puia sp. | reverse complement strand
TTTCTTCCCGTCGGGCATGTAGTTAGGCGCTTCGAAGCGGCCCGGGGCTTCATGGAGAACTCTCCGCATCCCGTCGGCGACATCGACGATCTCGAGGCGGCTGCCCATCACTTGCTTTGTCGTAGCCTGTACCAGGTGAGGATTACCAATATAAGGAACGATCACCGGCACGTCGATGCGGACATTCCAGACCCTGGCGCTGGCGACCCTGTCGGAGTCATGAGAGCAGATGTAAATGCCCACCAGCACGTCCTTTTCCAGGGCGTCGGTTTGGCAGGAACCCACCAGCTGCAGCGGTTCACCCGGATGGGCGATCTTCATCGTGATGGTCTTCCCGATCCTTTCGAGCTGGATGGTCTGGCCGCCTTTTTTTGACATAAACCTTTCTTCTTCCGGATCGCGCATGAACATCCCTTTGTAAGGCCGCCACTGGAGGACGACAAGGCCGTCAATATGCTTGCAGGCGTTGGCGCTGGCCGCTCCCGGGTCCGTGGATTCCCGGATCATCCAACCGATCTTGCGGTGACCGATCGACCCTGTCGTATCGCCCGTGAAGGCGAAGTCGGCCGTGAGGATGAAATCCCCCTTCATCTTTTTGTAGACGAACTGATATTCGTCATGATTGAACCAGATATTGTCGCCGGCGCCTTTGATGTCATAGGTCTGGGTGGCCTCATCGTAGGAGGCATCGCCCGCCAGTTTCGGATTGCCGATATCCATGTGGTCGTCGAAAATGCCCACGGGGTGCATGGTCCGGCCGGCGGCGGGTTCCTGTGCCCGGGCGGCGGCGGGTGCGAGGGCGATGGCAAAAGGCAGGGCGATGGCGCATGGCAGGGCCACGGTGCGAAGGAGGGCCACGGCGCGAGGGAGGGCGATGGCGTGAAGGAGGGCGATAGCGCGAGGGAGGGCCACGGCGCAAAGGAAGTCGAGGGCGCAATGAAGGCCGTTGCGCAGCGTGAATCGTGCGGTCATATGTTGGTCGTTTTTATTCTTTTGTCAGCGGTTGGGTTGTCGGCCGGATGTTCCAGCCTTCCAATCGCAGTCGGAGGGTTTGGGGTTTGGTGGTACCGGGCGCCGGGCAACTAACCTTTACCGTTACCGATCCGCCGGCGGGGATCGAAAAATAGTTATCGGACCAATAGCTGGGCAAGATCTCCTCACCGTTGCTGCCGATGATCTGGGGGTTGAGGAAGAAGGCCAGCCGGGTTGCGGTGTTGGTGAATTGCAGGGTCCATCCGGTAAAGCCGTCTTCCTTTTCCACCGCCATGACGGTGGTGCGGACGGTAGCAGAGGGCATGGCGCGCAGGTCGGCGAAGTTGTGGCCGGGGGACATCCAGTAAACATTGTGTGATATCGTCTTGCCGCTCTCGTCTTTCAGCGACAGCAGAACGAAGGAGATCCCGGAGGTGTTGCCGAGGATATCGCGGAGCGAAAGGACTTCTTTCACGTCGGTGGTGTCCAGGCTGATCCGGCCTTTTTGTTTGAACAGGGAGGATCCGGTCATTCCGACGACCTCTGCGTCATATTGCAGGTTGGGTCGTTTGATGTAGGTCCGGTTGACGACGGCCACTGCCGAGTCGTCGAGGTTCAGCTGGATATGGACGGCTTCGCAGGCACGTTTCATAAAGTAATAGCCGCTGTTGGGCTCGAGGTACCAGTCATAGACCTGCCAGATGACACTGGGAAAGGCGGCATTGAGTTTCCAGAGCATGACGCCGCCGGTCTCGTTCAGCTTATGACCCGCTGCCTCAAAAATCGAGCGATAGCCCCCCGCGTTCAGCAGCTGCATTTTATCGGAGAAGTCGCGCATGCTCACGGGCGCACCGAAGCGGTCCAGCATGGCCTGATAATAGGTATCGTAGTGGCCATTCCCGGTGCAGGCATCGTGATAACCCCAGGTGTTGTTGAGCGGATAGGGCAGGTCGGGGTCCGGCACGAGGTCCGGAATGATCTTCGAGAGGGTATTGTAAGGCGGTTGGGAGGGAATGCCCGTCTCATCCTTGAAGACCCAATCTCTTTTCCCGTCTACGAGCCGGTAATATTGGGCATCGTCCTGCCAGGAGTAGGGGCCGCCGCTGTAGACGCCGGCGGGTTGGTTGTCGGGCCACGAGCCCTTCCAGTCTTTGGGGGCGTGGGAGAATCCGGAGGAGCATGGAATGAAGGGCCTCGTCCCGTCGAGCGTAGCCACATTATCGCGCATGGCATCGTAGAGCTCTTTCCGCGCGTGGCCTTCGTTACCGCCTGTCCAGACGAGCAGGCTCGGGTGATTGCGGATGCGATAGATGGTATTTTCAACGTTATCGATAAAGACCCTGGACTGGACGGGCCAGTCGGCCGAGCCTTTGAAACCGCCGTTCGTGTCCCCGGTGATCCAGAAATCCTGCCAGACCAGCAAGCCATAGCGATCGGCCAGCTCATAGAAATCGTCGGTCTCACCGAGGCCGCCGCCCCAGATCCGCACGATGTTTACGTTTGCATTACGGCAGAGGCGCAGTTCGTAGTCGTACCGCCGGCGGTCCCGGTTAAGCATCATATCGGGGACCCAGGCGCCGCCATCGAGGTGAATGCGGCGGCCGTTGACAAAGAAGTCCCGGCGGGTGAAACCGTTTACGTCCGTGGCGCGGGAACTCACGTTACGGATGCCGAAGACGATGGCGGTATCATCGGAGATGCCGGCCGCGGTGGTAAAGCGAAGCCGGAGCCGGTAGAGGTTCGGGTCGCCATAACCGTTAGGCCACCACAGCCGCGGGCGCCGGATAAGCAGGGCGGGGATATCTGCGGCGGTGAATTTTACGGTAGCGGCGCCGTTCGCATCAAGGGTGAGAACTTTGGTGAAGGTGATCGGTTGGCCGCTTGTGAAGTTGTCGGGAGTTATGGTTACCTGCAGGGTGCCGTGCCCGGCGCGGGCGTCGTGGTTGTCGAGCTCGAGCTCCAGGCTAAGCTTTGCAAGACTTGTGTCCGGCAGGTTGGGCAGGTCGGTGATGATCTGTGGTTTGGTGATGGTAACCTGGCCGGTCGTGCGCAGGTAGACCGGCTGCCAGATGCCGATGTTGCGGTCGTGGACTTCGGGGATCCAGTCCCAGCCAATGGAGCTCAGCATGGTGACGTTCTTGCCGATATCGCCGGTTGGCCCGCCGTTCGGAAAGAAATCGCCCAGCGCCTTCAGCTGCGGGGTCGAGGGGAGGCCGGGGTCGTCGAGGGGATAGATCTTCACGGCCAGGACGTTCTCGCCGCCTGCGTGGATTGCGGCGGTGGCGTCGAGGTCAAACTCTTTGAACATCCCTACCATTCGCGACGAATCGATGAGGAGGCTGCTGTTCAGCCAGACTTCAGCGCGGTAGTTGATCCCTTTGAAGATCAGCTGGAAGTGTCTGCCTTTATCTGAGGATGGGACGGAAAAGGTTGTCCGGTACCAGTACGGTTTTTTCCAGGGATTAGGTTCTCCCGGCAGGTAGCTGTATTTTTCGAGATGATATTGGCGGTTAAAGCTGTCATTGGCATCAGGGATAAGCATGTTATTCATTCCGATATAGGGGTCTGCATAGACCTTGTTCTCTACCAGGCCGGTGAGGACGGTACACGGGACGGTAACGGGGAACCAGTAATTCTTCGGGGTGTAATGCGGCGAAGATATGGAGTCGCCGGCCGCGGCTACAACGGCCGAGGACAGCAGCGTGAAGCGCGACAGCCGCACCTGGCGGACCGGCTGAGCCGTGAGGAAAAGCGGCAGCAGCAGGGGAAGGCATATGGAAGCAATTCGGCGCATGAACTAATAGTTGAGATTGGCCAGGTAGTCATAATCGATTTGGATGCTCTCAAAGGCCGAGTGGGCGTATTCTTCCTGTTCGAGGAAAAAATATTTCATCCCGGATTGGCGGGCATGCTGAAGCAAGCCTTTGATGTCGACCTTACCCTGGCCGAATTCGACGCTCCTGCGCTCTGTCCTGGCCATGTCTTTCAGATGCCAAAGGTGAAACCGGCCCGGGTAGTCACGAAAATACGTAAATGGATCGTGACCCGCGGCGACAACCCAACCTAAATCCATTTCCATAGTCACTAATTCCGGGTCGGTATATTTTAGCAGGACGTCGTATAAAACCGTGTTATCCGACTGTTCGAATTCCGAATCGTGGTTGTGGTAGCCGAAATGAAGTCCGGCTTTTTTGCATTGTTCGCCCAGCTTGTTAAATGCCTCCGCGGATTGCTTGTAGTGATCGACTGTCTGGCCCGGGGAAGGGAGAACGGCGGAGATGATATATTGCTGACCGGTCACCGTCGCTTCTTCGAGGGACCTTTCCCAGTCATTATCGACATGAACGTGACCGCTGCGGAGGGTCATGCCCAGGTCGGTCGCGACCCGGCGGATCTCTTTCGGCCGGAGGCCGTAGTAGTTACCTTTTTCGCTGCGGGCCGATTCCAGCTCTTTGAACCCGATCTTTGCGATCTTTTTCAGGGTGTCGACAGGGTCGGCAAGCATCTCCGCCCGGACGGTGTAGAGTTGAATCCCGATGTCGGTTACGCGGCGAGCCGGACCGGGGCGCGTCATGCCCGGCATAAGCAGGGATCCTGTCGCGAATACAGCGGAGGTCTTCATGAACCGGCGACGGCCCGGAGAAAAAGATGGATTGGCTGGCATTATTGGTTCCCCCCCATGTCGGTATTGCTGACGAAGGCAATCTTTTTGCTGTCGGGCGACCAGGACGGCGTATTCATGGAACCCTGGCCGCCGTAAAAGTAGGCCAGTACTTTCGGCGTCCCTTTTCCATCGATCGGCAGCAGCCGGATATAGACGTGCTTGTACGGCGGGTGGATGCCGGCGGGCGTTTCTTCAGGCAGGAAGGTAATGTATACGAACCATTTACCATCGGGGGAGATATGGGCGAACCAGTTGTCATAGCCATCGTTGGTGACCTGTTCCTGGTGGCTCCCGTCGGGTCTCATCCGCCAGATCTGCATCAATCCGGACCGGACGGAGTTGAAATAGATATACTGACCGTCCGGCGTGTATTCAGGACCGTCATCGAGGCCTTTGGTATCAGTCAGGCGTACTTCGGGTCCGCCGGCGGCCGGCACTTTGTAGACGTCGAATTCGCCGTTGCGTTCGCCGCAGAAGACCATTTCTTTTCCGTCCGGGGACCAGCCGTGAAAATAGGAAGGGCCCCTGGGTGTGATCTGTTTCGGGATGCCACCTTCGATCGGAACGGAATAAATGATCGAGCCGCCCAAGTCCCGCACAAAATTGCTCAATCCGAGCATTTTGCCATCGAAGGAGATCACGTGGTCGTTATTATTATTGGTGACGGTTCCCGTTTTGATCACCTGGGTGGTTCGCGTAGCCAGGTCGAAGCGGTAAAGAATGCCTTTATTATCATTGAAGATCAGGCTTTTGCCATCCGGGGTCCAGTTGGGTGCCTGGATGGAATAAGGCACCTTATAGATCGTCTCCAGGTGGCCGGATGCCACGTCGAGGATCTGCAGGTTGCTCCCGAGGGTCATCGGTGTCGACTGGTTGGATTCGCCTTTATAGGGAACGGTGATGCTGACGTTGCTAAACACTCCGGTCTCGAGCACATCGGAGTTATGTGAGCCGACAAAGAGCCCGACGTAGACGTCATCGCCGAGGTCGAGGTCAAGGGTATCGGTCTGGAACGGTTCGCCGTAGACGGCTGCCCGCATGATGTACCTGTTTCCATGCCGCTCCAGCTGGAGGATGTTGGCTTTGGTCAGCTTCATCCGGTGCTCCTGGGTCTGGGCGCCGGGGGTTGCGCGCCATTGGAGGGAAGTCAGGCCATCCCCGTGTTCGACGGCGTTGATATGGGGGGAATTACCGTCGAGGGTCTTGCGGACCATCCAACCTACTTTCCGGTGGTAGTTCACCCACGAGCCCAAAAATTCCGCCCGGGCGTAGAGAATGAAGTCGCCGGTCATTTTCTTGTATACATATTGAAATTCGTCATGGTCCGCCCACACATTATACCCGGCGCCGCTGATGACGTATTCCCCGGTAGCGGGGATATAGGTAGCCGATCCGGGTTTGACATTGGTGCCGATGTCCCCGTGGTCTTCAAAGATGCCCACGGATTCGGGCGTATGGGCGGAGGAGGCTTGGGTCATTTGGGAGAAGGCCGGCTGAGTGCCGAGGACATACAAAAAGGTCAGCGATAGCAATGCGTTAGTGGTAGTAGATCTCATCTCTGGAAGTGTTGTGTGTGAAACAAATATAGACCGGGTTTTCACGAAGCACGAGTTTTTGACTACATCAAGACTACATCACTGTTCCAAAAAGGCTTAATTCCAGCCATTTACTCCACATCAACACTACATCAAATCAGGATAAGCCCGCTGTGAGCTACTTCTTTTTAGGAACGATGGGTCAAATTATTTTACCTTTATCGGGAGGTGATCAAATTTATCGAGAGGTGATCAAAATAAATAGAATCCGGATGAGATTTGGTCTGACTGCTTGCCTTTTTTGCCTTGCTCTGTTCTGCCGGGGTCAAAATACCATTGGAATACCTGATATCACCAATTATCCCAGGGACGCATATAATGCGGGGACGCAGAACCGGGGGATCGTACAGGACCGGAATGGGGTCATGTATTTTGCCAACTATGAGGGGTTGTTGTCTTTTGACGGGAATTACTGGAAGACGTATCCGCTTCCCAACAAGACGATCGTCCGGTCGATAGCTATGGGCAAGGACAACCGGATCTATGCGGGGGGGCAGGGTGAATTTGGCTATTTTGCGCCCGATCGCAATGGCAGACTTGTTTTTACTTCCTTAAAGTCCCTGATCCCGGAGAAGAATTATTCTTTTTCGGATATCTGGTTCGTGGTGCCGTACGGGAATGACATCTTTTTTATGTGCCGGGAGATGATCTTCCAGCTCAATAACAAGGCGGTCACGGTCTATCCCGCTGTTTCGGAATGGATGTTCCTGGGTCAAAGCAACAACCAGCTGATCGCTCAGGACGAAAAGAATGGGTTGTTGGAGTTCCGGGGCGGGTTATGGACGCCTTTTGTGCAGGAGAGCGTGTTGCCGCCAGGTTACCTGGTCACCTGTTTGTTCCCGTTCGGGAAGGACAGCAGCTTTATGGGGACGGTCAATACGGGTTTCTATATTTTATCGGGGAAGAAGATCACTCCTTTCCGGTTCGCCGGTTCCAATCCTTTCGGCAACGAGCGGGTGTTGACTGCTATTGCGGTCAATGAGGACTGGCTTGCGATCGGGACCAACCTGGATGGCATATATATCGTCGATAAGCGGGGCGAGATCATTCAAAATTTCTCCAGAAAGGAGGGGCTGCAGAACAACAATGTCCTTTACCTCTTTCTGGACCGGGATAAAAACTTATGGTTGGGGTTGGATGACGGGATCGACCTGGTGGCCTATAATAATGCGATCAAACATATCTATCCGGAAAAGTTAAATGAGGGGTTGGGTTATACGTCGATCATCTTTGGCAAGGAGCTGTTTGTCGGTACATCGAACGGCTTGTATTGTATGCCGATCGACGATCGGGAGGATCTCAGCTTTTTGCGTGGGGAGTTCAAGTCCATCCCCGGCACCAAGGGATCGACCAACGGGCTGTATGAGGTGAACGGACGTCTCTTGCTGGGACATCATGAAGGAAGTTTTGAGATCAAAGACGACCGGCTCACCCCTATCGACAGGCGGTATACCTATTGGATGTTCCTGCCTTTTTCGAATGTGCTTCCTTCGGCCCTTGTTCTCGGCGGGGAAGACAATGGGATCGAGTTGTTGCGGTATTCAGACGGACGGTTTGTGCCGGACAGGAGTATCCCCGGCTACAATGCATCTTCGCAGTATATGGCGATGGACAACAATAACACTGCCTGGGTGGCGCATTCTTATCGCGGGGTCTACCGGATCGACCTGAACGACACGCTGCACCCGCGGATCAGGCTATATACGGAAAAGAACGGGCTCCCCTCCAATCTGAAGAATCATTTGTATAAGGTCAGGAACCACATCGTGATAACGACCGAGAAGGGGGTATATGAATATAATCCGGCGACGGATTCCTTTGAGATCTCCGCTTATTTCAGGGGGTTGCTCGGGGAGAGGAACATCCGGTATCTGCGGGAGGATGCCGCGGGGAACATCTGGTTTGTCGGGGACAAAAGCCTGGGGGTCGTGGATATGTCGGGGGCGCAGCCGGAGATCATCTATTTCCCGGAGCTAAGCGGCAAGATGGTGGCGGACATGGAGTATATCTATCCTTATGACAAGCATAACGTTTTCGTGGGCGCCGAGAAAGGCTTCTATTTGATCAACTATGAGGAGTATAAAAAGAACCGGTATCCGATCCAGGCCCGCATCCGGGCCGTAAAGGCTCTCGGCAGGACGGACAGCCTGTTGTTCGGGGGGTATTTCGGGGATGTGAATGACAGTATGGGGCAGCCGGCCGGGGACGTTTATCATATTTCCAACAAGTGGAGCTCGATGCATTTTGAGTATAGCGCACCCTTATATGCGGCGCAGAGCAGCGTTCAATACAGCTACATGCTAAAGGGTTTCGATCGGGACTGGTCCACATGGTCCAAAAAAACGGAAAAGGAGTATACCAATCTGCCGGCGGGTATGTATACCTTCCAGGTCAAATCCAAGAGCAACCTGGGGAATGAGTCCGCTGTCACGGAATATTCGTTCAGTATTTTACCGCCCTGGTATCAGACGGGCTGGGCCTATCTGTTGTACAGCTGTGTTTTTGTCGCGATCAACTATCTCTTTTTCTACTGGGTGCGCAGGACATTCCGGCGACAGCAGGCCAGGCATGAGGAGGAGCAAAAGCGGCTGCAATATTTGCATCAGCTGGAAATGGAGAAGTCGGAAAAGGAGATCGTCAAACTAAAGAACGAGAAGCTGGAGGCAGAGATCGAGCATAAGAATACGGAGCTGGCGTCTACTGCCATGCACCTCGTGCAGAAGGGCGAGCTCCTCAGCAATATCCGGGAGGAATTGATGCGGATGAAAAAGGGGGTCAATGGGGATGGCGGTGCTGCGGAGGAATTCAAGAAAATGTTGCGGATACTTGGAGAGGAGAATAAGATGGACAAAGACTGGGAGCAGTTTGCCATCCATTTTGACAAGGTACACAGTGATTTTCTGCAAATCCTGAAAAGTGTTTATCCGCAGCTCAGTTCCCATGAGTTAAAGCTATGTGCGTATCTGCGGATGAATTTGTCCAGTAAAGAAATTGCGCAGCTGGAGAATATTTCCGTCCGGGGTGTCGAGATCAGCCGGTACCGGTTGCGCAAAAAGCTCCACATCCCCACCGAAACGAATCTGTTCGATTTCCTGATGGAACTGCACACGAAGGGTAAGAATGGGGCGGCGGGTGCGGATAAAAACGGAACGGCGGGTGCGGGATCACACGAGATTTGATTTGATGTAATTGTAGCTTGCGGTGATCGCGTCGAATGGCGAGCCGGGGCATTTATCTTCTTCGACGAAGAAAAATTTCATCCCTGCGGTATCCTTGTGTGCGAAGATGTTTTTGAAGTCGATGATGCCGCTGCCGACGGAGGCAAAAGCTTTGGCCGGGGTGTTATCCATATCTTTCAGGTGCCAGAGGGGGAAGCGGCCGGGGTGGGCGTTGAACAGGGTGACCGGGTCCCGGCCTGCGCGGGTGACCCAATACAGGTCCATTTCCATTTTTACCAGTTCGGGGTCGGTATTGTCGAGAAGCACGTCGTAGGGGTATTTACCGCCCTGCTGCTCGAACTCGAAATCGTGATTATGGTACACGAACTGGATCCCGGCGGCTTTACATTTCTTACCCGCGACATTGAAGTCTTCGGCCATTTTCTTCCAGTGATCGAGACCTTTCCGTTCGAGCGGGGAAAGCCAGGCGCAGGCCATATATCGCAGTCCGACGGTATGGGCATCTTCGACGGTGCGGTCCCAGTCGTGGAGGATGGTGCCGTTGAAAACGCCGTTGGTCAGGGGGGCGCCCTGGATGTCTTCCCCGTAGCGATAGTGGCAGCTCCGCATCACGAGGCCATTGCTTTTCAGGACGCTGCGAAAAGTCTTTGCGTTCATGCCATAGAATTTCTCCGTGCCGGTATAGGTGGCGCCTTCGACGGAATTGTAGCCGATCTGAGCCACTTTTGTCAGGGTGCCGCCGGGGTCGGATGCCATGGCGTCGCGAACGGTATATAATTGAAGGCCGATGGCCGGGTGAAGGCCGATGGTCGGGCCATTGGCGGGTATGAGCAGCCGTTTCGCGGCCAGGGCGCGACGCGCGGTGAGCAGGGAAGAAAGTGCCGGGGCTGCAAGGATGCCGGCGGAATAGACAGAAGCGGATTTGAGGAATGATCTCCGGGAGTGCATGATGTTAAATTAATATGGAACAATTCGTTGTGGCTTAAATGTAGGATAATTGAGATCACGGCCACTACATCTCTACTACATCCGGGGCTGATGCGGGGGTGAAGCGCTACATCATTGATACATCAGCCTGCGATCATCCGGATTTGATGGCCGGCGGAGCGGGCAAATTTTGTAAATTGGGAGAAATATGCCGTATGAAGTTCTATTTGATTGCCTTCAGCTTGTTGTGTTTCTGCGGATCGATGCGGCCGGCGGATGAACATCCTACGTTGCCGATCGGATCGTCGGCGCCGGATTTTTCGTTGCCGGGGGTGGATGGGAAGACCTATTCGCTGGCGTCGTTTGCCGGGGCGAAGATCCTGGTGGTCGTTTTTACCTGCAATCATTGTCCGACAGCTCAGGCTTATGAGAACCGGCTGATCCGATTGACGGCGGATTATAAGGACAAGGGGGTAGCCGTAGTGGCGATCATGCCGAATGATCCATCTTCTATCCGGCTCGATGAGTTGGGGTATACGGATATGGGCGATACGTTTGAGGAGATGAAGCGGCGGGCGGCGGAAAAGCATTTCAATTTTCCTTATTTATATGACGGGGACAAAGAGATCGCGGCCAGGGCATATGGGCCGATCGCGACCCCGCATGTATTTATCTTCGATCAAAACCGAAAGCTGCGGTACAGCGGGCGGGTAGATGATGTGGAGAAGCCGACAAAGACGCCGCATGTCCGGGATGCCCGAAACGCCATTGATGCGTTACTAGCCGGCCGGCCGGTGCCGGTGCAGACGACAAAGGTGTTTGGTTGCTCGATCAAGTGGAAAGAGAAAAGTGATTGGATCGAGAAGGCGAAACTGGAGTGGGCGAAGGAACCGGTGAAGCTGGATACCATTTCGGCGGACGGGATCAGGGAATTGGTCCGGAACCATACCGACAAGCTCAGGGTCATCGATGTCTGGGCAACGTGGTGCGGTCCCTGTGTGGCGGAGTTTCCCGATCTTGTCGATATCAACCGGATGTACCGGCGCAGGGATTTTGAATTTATCAGCATTAGTGCCGATGAGCCGGCCAAGCGGGACAAGGCATTGAAATTCCTGCAGCAGTCGGAGGCCTCCAACACCAATTACATATTCAATTCCGATGACAAGTATAAACTGATCGACGCCGTGGATCCCAAGTGGCAGGGTGCCCTACCCTACACGATGGTGATCGAGCCGGGAGGTAAGGTGATCTATGCCAGGGAGGGGCCCATCGATCCGGCGGCGTTAAAGACGATCATCGTGGATGATCCGACGATCGGGCGGTATTATTGATCTATGTCGGAACTAAAGCAAGCTTTCTCAGGCGAGCTCCGGCCGGTCCGATTGTTGCGTTTCTGAATAGTGACCCGAATATTGTTCTGCTTCCGGGGTTTTCAAATTCCTTTAGCGTGGCTGCTGGCGAATGGACTGAATTTAGGCCCCGGCGGGGTGTTTGCGGCAATTCCGGTGACCGAATCGACCCTTACGGTTGTAAGTTTTGTCGTATTTAGACGAGGTAAATGGAAAAAGGCTAGGATCTAGGGGTATCCTCCAAATGGGTGGTTTTATTGCTCATAAATTAATGAATGTTTTCATAAAAGATTCTTGCACAAGTAGAAAATAGATAATATTTTACATTCCCTTCCGTTTGATATAAAGCCGGAGGGCGGGAAATACCCATGAAAACCCCTGGAAGGCACAGAATAAAAAAACCTTTGAAACATGCGTCGCAGGAATTTGAAACCGCTGGTCTGGTGTGTCTGGATCGCATCTTTTCTCCCGGTCAACGTCGTTTTGGCCGGCGGTACTCCCGTTAAGAGTCATAGTGCTGCAAAAGCAGCGAAGGCAGCTGCCTTTGCGGCGGAAGTGTCTGCCCTGTATGAGCAGTTCAACCTGGAAGAGCTGGGTTTGACGAAGAAGGCTTTTCATTATGCCTTGAAGGGGTATAATTATCTACTGGAACATCATTGGCTGAACAATCCGAATATTCTGACAATTTGTGATATGAGTCAATCGAGCCGGAACAAGCGGATGTATGTGCTGGACATGGAGAAGAAGGAGGTGGTGGTCAATACTTATGTGGCGCATGGGCGCAGGTCGGGGGGAGAATTTGCGCGGTCTTTCTCGAACAGTCCGTCCTCGCGTAAAAGCAGTCTGGGTTTCTATGTAACGGAGGACACGTATTATGGAAGCAATGGACTTTCGCTGAGGATCAGGGGGATGGAAAGAGGCTTTAATGACAGGGCATTCGGGCGGGGAATCGTTGTTCACGGTTCTGAATATGTCGGTCCCGATTTCCTGCAAATGAATAAGTTCTGTGGTAGAAGCTTTGGTTGTCCGGCTGTCCCCGCGGATGAGTCGGAGAACATTATCGATCTGATCAAGGAGGGATCTTGTTTGTTCATTTATTATCCAACAAAAAACTACCTGGTCCGATCGAAGATACTTAACAACTAGCATGGACGCACACTTCAGATGGTTTGAAGGTGAAAAAGCTCAATTTAGGTTCGTACCCTATGATTGGGCTTTTCTTTTTAGGAGCCGCCCTTCGGGCGGCTCGCGGAGCGAAGCGGAGCAGACATGAGCGGAAAGGGGACGGCGAAGCCGGCCAACGCCCGGGAGCGCCATATTAAAAAGGCCAGTACCAGCCGATGAGGCCGGCGAACATTCCGACGAACACTCCGGCCCAAACTTCAAAGGTGGTATGATTTCCGACCATCAGCCGGGAAGTGGCGACGAGACCGGTGATCCCTACGGCGATGGAAAGATAGAGGCCGGATGCGTAGTCGTCGGTGAAGGTGAAAAGGAAGAAGAACATCAAGGCGTTGCCCAGGGCGACGGTATGAATGCTGATCTTGAACCAGATATTGCAGAGAAAGGCACCGACAAGCGCGAAGAAGGAACCGGCGAGAAAATGAATGGCGGTTTGGGGGATATCGGGCAGGTTTTTATAGAGGATCCACGTCCACCAATAAAAGATCATGGCGATCATGTAGGGTACGATGCGTTCTTTTTGATCGCGGAGGAACATGGAGGTAACAAAAAGTTTCAGCCGCCACATCAGGAATACGGAGAAAAGGGGGAAAAAGACATTGCAGGCCAGGATGGTAATCAACCGGAATACGCGGGTCGTATGGTCGAATACGGCGAAAGCCATCGGATGGACAAAGATCAGGAAAGCCATCACGTAGCTGCTGATAAAGAGGGGATGGAAGAGATAAGAAAAAAACCTCGCGGTAAATCGCGTTCCGGTCATAGATAGCCTGGTTTTATAGTTCCTTGGTCTTATAGTTCCTTACGCAGCCGGGCAACCGGGATATTGAGTTGTTCCCGATATTTTGCCACGGTCCGGCGGGCGATATTGTAACCTTTCTCCTGTAAAAGTTCGGTCAGTTTCTCGTCGCTCAGCGGCTTTTTCTTACTTTCTCCTTCGATGAGGTCGCTGAGGATCTTTTTGACTTCCCGGGTGGAGACTTCTTCACCGCTGTCGGTGCTGAGTGACTCGCTGAAAAAGAATTTGAGGCGGTAGGTGCCGAATTCGGTTTGGACGAATTTGCTGTTG